>JAUXWR010000528.1 GCA_030680075.1 Legionella sp. | reverse complement strand
GAGCGCGCCCAGGGCGAACTTGAACAGCGTGGTGAAGGCCGTGACGGCGCCGCCGCCGGCCGCCTTCCACAGCATCTGCCGGTATTCGGCCGGGGTCCGGGTGATGTAGTGTTCGCCCGCCTCGGCGCTGCGCTCGGTGACCTTGGCGGCCAGCATCGAGGAATTGGCGGCGAACAGCGCGCGCAGGCTGCGCCGCTCCCGGCCCATGGTCGCCAGCCGCGACACCAGGCGCGCCGTGGCAGCTTGGGGCGTCGGCGAAACCAGGCAGTCCATCAGCTCCCGGATGCGCAGCACGCGTTCACGCAACTGCCGCAGCAGGAACACCAGTCCGACCGAGATGCCGTGCTCGTTGAGGTGCGGATAGACGCTGGCCGCGGCCTGGCGGCAGGCTTCCAGCCGCTCGCGCAGCCGAGCGGAGGCCGCCTCCAGCAGCTCGGGCTCGCGTGGCGTGGCGACATAGGCGATGCGGAAGTTCTCGACATCGGCCGGCAGCTCGTGGAATGGCTGCATGCCGCGGGCGGGCGCGCTCATGCGCTGGCGCAATTCGGCGGCGAAGCCGGTGGCGCGGATCTGGCTGGCACAGTAGTTGATCGCTTCCAGCAGTTCGTGCTGCCACAGCGTCAGCCCGGTCACCGGCGAGGAGGTCGAGATCAGCGCGGCGATCCGCTGCAGCGTGGCGGCGTCGAGCGCGGTCACCCAGGCTGCATCGTCGGCGCCCGGCATGGCCAGCGAGAACAGTTCGGCCGAATCGGTGGTTTCGGGCGTGGCCGGCAGCACCTTCTGGCGCAGCCGCTCGTTGAATTCGCTGATGAAGGCCATGCGCGGGGCGAAGCCGAAATCGGCCAGCAGGGCGGTGGCGTCGACCGTCTCGGCCAGCACCTGCCACCACTCGCGCACCCTTTCCTGCAGCTGCGGCCGGGCCGCCAGCGCATCGAGAAACAGCCGCACCCGGCTGGCGGCGGCCTGCGGCGAGGAGCCGCGCGGGCCCCGCACCCAATCGAGCAGTCCGATCAGCCACAGGTGCCGCTGGGCCAGCGGCGCGTGGGCGTCCAGGGTCTCCAGGACCTGGTTCAGGTCGTTCATCAGCCGGTCAGGGAATGCGGGCGGCAGGCGCCGCTGCGGTTATTAATGGAGGACGCGATGCGCACCATCGTCGAGGATGAAAGGCGGGATCTGCACCTCGAAGCGCTCGCCGTCCTCGGCCACGCAGAAATAACTGCCCCGCATGGTGCCGGTGGCGGTGCGCAGGCGGCAGCCGCTGCTGTACTGGAAAGCTTCGCCCGGCTTGAGCAGCGGCTGCTGGCCGACCACGCCCAGGCCCTTGACCTCTTCGGTCTCGCCGGCAGCGTTGGCAATCACCCAGTGGCGCGAAATCAGCTGCGCCGGGACCTCGCCGTCGTTGGTGATGGTGATGGTGTAAGCGAAACTGTGGATGCCCTGGGTCGGGGCCGACTGCTCGGGCAGGAAGCGGGCTTCGACCTCGACGCGGAACTGGTACTTTGCCATGCGTCGATGGTACCCGCTGGGGCGGTCCGCCGATTTGCGAAAATCGAGCCATGAGCAAAATCCACCGCATCGCGCCCTCCATCCTTTCGGCCGACTTCGCCCGGCTCGGCGAGGAGGTGAAGACCGTCATTGCCGCGGGCGCCGACTGGATCCATTTCGACGTGATGGACAACCACTACGTGCCCAACCTCACCTTCGGGCCGATGATCTGCTCGGCGCTGAAGCCGCACGCGAAGACCGCCGCCGGCGTGCCGGTGCCGGTGGACGTGCACCTGATGGTGCAACCGGTGGATGCGCTGGCCCAGGCTTTCGCCGAGGCCGGCGCCGACT
>JAUXWR010000527.1 GCA_030680075.1 Legionella sp. | reverse complement strand
GCATCCTATTCATCCGCAGACCGGATGGGATGTGGTATGGAATTACCCTGCTCTTTCTCGGTTTCCTCGGGCATGCGGGTCATCTGCTCCTTCAAACAGACGGAAATTACTCCGGCATTACGCGCCTCGCCTACATGGCAGCCTATCCAATATTGCTGACGTTACCCCAGCGCTTCGCCCTTCCTTCGATGACCGCTGCGTCTTCGAAACCGACGACACTAAAGCAATCCTCGGCGTATCCGGAACGCAGGCGCTACAGTACCGACCCAAAGACGTTTCATGCCATGCTTGCCCTCGCGGCGGAGTCGAACCCCACCAAGGTCAGCCAGGCCATCACGCGCGCGATTTCACAGACCATGCTCTCCGACCTGTGCTTCATGATCTATTTAACGGACAACAATAATCAAATGGTCATCGCAGGAGGGTATGATCTGATCCGTGAAGATAACCTGGAGGGCGGCGCGCTAAACAAGGGTTCGATCCCCATGCTTGCAAATGCGCTCCAGCGCGGACGTCCTTTGCGAATGCCGGCCAGCAGTACGTCCGCTGACATTAAGGGGCTGGGGGATATTCTCGGGTTGAATAATCCCGGGCACTTATTGAGCGTACCCATCCTGACGCCGGAGAGAGAGACCCTGGGAGGCATCCTTCTCCTGTCCCCCTATTCCGACCGCACGTGGACCGCGGAAGACCAGGCTTTCCTTTCGAACATAGCCACCTCGCTGGTGCCGATCATCAAGCGCAGCCAAAAAGTGAACAAACTGGAGACCCAGAACGAACAGTCACGCGCCCAATTAGGCATATTGGAACGCCATGTACAGGAACTTACCCAGCAACTGGATGATGCGCGCGCAGAAATGAAAAAGAATGGCGCGGCGGAGGCAGCACCAGCCCTGCTTGCGGCCCATGAAGAAACACAACGGATCATCGAACAACTGCAAATTGAGAACGCGGAACTGCGCTCCGGAAAAAACCTCCAGCCATCCTCCTCAAATGCCGAAAAGGAACTAAAGGAGACCTTGCAGGAAATGGCGCGTTTAAGAGACCAGATCACAGAAGCCAATATGAAAGTGCAGGAATTGGAAAAGGGGCATGTTTCCCCAAAGAACACGGACCAGGCAGAGGTGGTTGCATCGATTTCACAGGAATTACGCCAGCCGCTCTCCTCCATTGTCGGATACACAGACCTGCTTCTCGGCGATTCGGTGGGCATCCTCGGCGCACTGCATCGGAAATGCGTGGAACGCATCAAGGCGTCCACAGAACGCATCCATAATTTAACGGATGACATGATCCAGAT
>JAUXWR010000521.1 GCA_030680075.1 Legionella sp. | reverse complement strand
GGCGGGCCTGCGGCGGAGGATCATGCGGCTGGAGGGCAAGCGCTGCTGGGTGATGGGGCTCGCGCGCAGCGGTTGCGCGGCGGGCGCCCTGCTGCGTCGCCACGGCGCGCGGGCGCTGGGCCTGGACGACGGGGACGAGGCGACGCTGCGCGCGCGCTGGGTGCGTGAAGGACTGGCCGAACAGGCGCCCGCCTGCTTCGACGAGATCCGCAGCGGCGGCGGCGAGCCCGGCGCGGCGTGGGCCGCGCCCGACCTGGTGGTCATCAGCCCGGGCGTGCCCGGCACGCACCCGCGCCTGACGGCCCTGCCGGCGGGCACGCCGGTCATCGGTGAACTGGAACTGGGGGCTCGCTTCTGCCGGGCGACGATGGCCGCCATCACCGGCACCAACGGCAAGTCGACGACGACCGAGCTGCTGGCTCACCTCGCGCGCGCGGCGGGTCGCCGCGGCGAGGCGCTGGGCAACGTCGGCCGACCGCTCTGCCTGGTCGCCGAGGAGCTGGGCCCCGCGGACATCGCCGTGCTCGAGGTGAGCTCGTTCCAGCTCGAGAGCGTGGAGACGTTCCGGCCGCGGGTGGGCGCCGTGCTGAACCTGGCGCCCGACCACCTGGACCGCTACCCGGATCTCGCCTCCTACTACGCGGCCAAGCAGCGCCTGGCCGGGCTGCTGCCGAGCGACGGGCTGTTCGTCACCTGGACGGGCTGCCCCGAGGCGCAGGCGTGGCCCACCGCGGCAGGCCGGTTGTGGTTCGGCGACGAGGAGGCCGGCGCCGGCGTGTTCTTCCGCGGCGGCGTGCTGTGGGCCGGAAGGCCGGGACGGGCGCCGGCGCCGCTGCTGCCGGAGGCGGATCTCGCGCAGCGGTCGCCGACCAACCGCCTCAACGCGCTGGCCGCCGTCGCGATGGGCCTGGGCCTGGGCCTGGAACCGGCGGCGATGGCGGACGGGCTGCGCACGTTCGTCGGCCTGGCCGATCGCCACGAACTGGTCGCCGTGCGCGGCGGCGTGCGGTTCGTGAACGACACCAAGGCCACGAACGTGCATGCGGTGTGCGCGGGCCTGGCCGGGCACCACGGGCAGGTCGTGCTGATCGCCGGCGGCAGCGGCAAGGGCGAGGACTACACGCCCCTGCGCAGTGTGATGGGTGCGGTGCGCCATGTCGTGCTGATCGGGGCCGAAGGACCGGCCATCGGGCGCGCGCTGGCGGGCGCCGTGCCGCTG
>JAUXWR010000520.1 GCA_030680075.1 Legionella sp. | reverse complement strand
CCGCAGGGACATTGGCGGTCGCCCCGTCCATTCGATATCTCGAAAAAGCCTACGACACGGCGAAGTACGGCGAGATTTCCGAAAAGCCGTATCTCGAAGTGACGACTTCCGGCAAGACGGTGTCCATCCATTTCCAGTTTGCGCCCTATTCATTGAAGAATGGATCATGGAACTTGGATAATGGGAAAGTCGAAAGGCTGGCAATTTATACACTGGCTGAGTATTTCCCCAATCTAAAATCGTCAATCGCAAATTCAAAGACCATCACACCGAAAGATTTGGAAGAAACCTACGGTCTCACCGAAGGCGACCTCAACCACGGTCAACTCATGCTCGACCAGTTCCTGTTCATGCGTCCAATACCGGGCTGGTCCAATCACAAAACGCCGATTGACAACCTTTACCTCTGCGGTAGCGGCGTCCACGGCGGAGGCGGCGTCAGCGGCGCGGCGGGGCGGAATGCAGCAAGCATTTTGATGTAAAATCGACAAACCCATAAAAAGGAGAGCCAAAATGAAGATTTTATCGGTATTGGTTTTAATGTTCGTTTTTGCTGACAGCCTGCGGCGAAAACGGCCCGCCTTACACAGATAATGGCAACCCCGGTCAGATCAAGGCGTTTTTCTTCTATGATGACAATAAGAACGGCGTCATGGATAACGGCGAAGAGGGCGTTCAAGGTCAGTCCATTGCGGGACTGTCGCAGGAAGTTTCCTGCCCGCCGAGCAGCGCACCAACTTTTTTCGACTCGGATGCAAACGGCGTTCATGAGATAAAAGACTTGAAGCCCGGAAAATATTGCCTCTACTTGAACAACGGATATACCCCAGTGACGAAATTGACACAGGAGGCGTATGTCAGCAGTGACATGGTAACGACCATCTATTTCGGATTGGCACGATAGACCGGTTTTGCTGCCATGAAGCACCTATACGGGTCATGTCTCCGACATGACCCGTATTACTTTTCAAGCGTTGTAATTGTAATTTAACGATTGAAATTCAATAACCGACATGCTACAATGCAGGAATCGTTTCCGACT
>JAUXWR010000519.1 GCA_030680075.1 Legionella sp. | reverse complement strand
GAAATATCTTTGGCAAATGGTTTGAAGACTGCACGCCCACGCCCAACCTGGCCAACTCGCGCGAAGGCGTGGTCCCCTCCATGCCGGGCGGTGGGTATGAATCCCCCGTCTGCGAACTGCCGGATACCATCCCCGCCGCATTCCTCCTTGCCGAGTGCCGCGGCTACGGCGCAAATATCTGGAACTCGTTTTATTGGGACCAGCCCGGCTCGCACATTTTGTTTCTCCGGCAGAACACAAGCAAGTGGGAGGCGTTCATCGAGTAAAATGCAGACCCTAAAGGTTTCAAAAACATTTAGGGTCTTACTTTATAAAAGGACATTCCATGGAAACCTTTTTCACCTTTCTTGGAAAACGCGTCGAAGACTCAGCCTCCCTGCTCTGCATCGGACTCGACCCGCACAGCTCCGACCTTAAAGAGCCATCCGCCGCCTCCGCCCGTGACTTTTGCCTGACTCTCATTCGAGCAACCGCTCCCTATGCTGCGGCATTCAAACCCAACGCGGCATTCTTCGAAGTCTTCGGCGCCGAAGGCTGGACCGCGCTCAAACAGGTCATCGAAGCCGTCCGCGAAGAATCAGACCGCATGGGTTCGCGCATCCCCGTCATCCTGGATGCGAAGCGCGGCGATATTGCCTCCACAGCGGAGGCGTATGCCCAGGCAGCATTTGAGTCCATCGGCGCGGACTGCATCACATTGAGTCCATATCTCGGCAGGGATTCCATTGATCCATTCATCCAGAATCAGGAAAAGGGAGTTTTCCTGTTGTGCAAAACATCCAATGCCGGTTCCATGGATGTGCAGGATTTGCTCGTTCTGCCCAGGGGATCAAACAACCCCGTGCATTTATACAGTTATGTTGCGCAGCTGGCACAGCAGTGGAATGAGAAGAATAACGTCGGCATTGTCGTCGGCGCGACCCACCCTCAGATCATGGAAATGATCCGCAACGCCGTTCCGGACCTGTGGTTCCTCTCGCCCGGCGTCGGCGCGCAGGGCGGCAAATTGGAACTTGCGCTCAAGGCTGGGCTGCGGAAGGATGGAAAGGGAATGCTGCTGCCCGTATCGCGTGCCATTTCCCGTGCCCCCGCAGGTCCCGCCAAAGCCGCCGCGGAGCTGCGCGACCAGATCGTGAAAATCAAACGCGATCTAAACCAAAGATGATGCGACGAATTGAAATGGATCAACGATGACA
>JAUXWR010000516.1 GCA_030680075.1 Legionella sp. | reverse complement strand
AGCGCGCTTCAAGGCTTTCTGGGGCTCATCGTACGCGCGATACTGGGCAAGCTGAACGCAATTCCGAACACCGACTCTTCGGGACTTTAGCAATGGCATTGCCGACGCTTCGACAAGAGTTTGCTGCGGCGCCTGAGGTGTGACCAGGAACTTGCCTTCCAGGCGGGCGAGCTTATAGCCCGGTTGCAGAAGTAGATGTAGTCGCCCGCCTTACCGGCGCGCGTAAAGAAGAAGCTCAACACCCTCGGTGCAACAGCTACAAACGGTCCTATTTCGTCCCGCATTAGGGCATCGCCGCACTCTGCGGTCTACTCCTTCGCCTATAGCCGTTACACAACCCTGTTCGGACCTTGGTCGACCAAGGGTCAATCAGATCCTCGGACAGATGGCATCGAGACCCTTGCTTAGTTCGCAATCTTTCTCTCTGGGGGAGCTGGATTTGGACCGGGTATTACAGCGGCGACAACGGAGTTGCCGGTTCGCTGGAGCTTAGGTTCAGCCAGACCGTGGGCAGTGCGTTCCTCAGGGCTACCAGTTTTATGGCTATGTCAATGCCGGCTCAGTCTGGGACGGGGAACTACACGGAGAAGGTTTCGCTAGCCTCAGCCGGCGGCGGTGTTCGAGTTGAACTCGGGGAATGGATTTAGAAGTTCGCGGGTTCTATTTCCTTGTCGAAATCCTTCAAGCCTTTGCCCGGCGGCATCCAAATGAAATGCTCGCCAAGGCAGGCATATGCAGCGAAGAATAACTGAACACATTCACTCGTTCAGTAATCTGATAGGAAGCCCATATTCGGCAGCTTAATCGAAGCCGTAAAGGCGTGCCGGATTGTCGACAAACACCCGTTGTGGGTCCGGTGGAGAAAGCCACCGCCATGCAAGGTCGAACAGGGCCGTCGTATTAGGCATGGGACGGCCCTCAAGAAAAATATGCGGCCAGTCAGTGCCCCACAAACAGCGTTCAGGCGCCGCGCCCATCAGGGCCTTAGCCGGCGCCATTAGATCCTCAAATATGGATGGCGATTTCGAAACGCGATAGCCGATGAGCTTCACCCAAAAGCGGCCGCTATCGAGCCGCCGCAGGATGTTCTGAAACTGCGCGCCGGCAACGCCCTCCTCGACCGGGAACTGCCCCATATGATCGAGGACGATCGGTGTGGGAACATCATCCAGGACTTTCCCGATTTCCATGAGCCGCGCGCTGTTTGTCCAAAGTTGAATATGCCAGCCGAGCGGCTCTATCAGTCGCGCCAGCGACGGCAACCATTCGACCGGCGTCCGACCGGTAATCGCGTTAAAGCGGATGCCGCGCACGCCCTGACGGTCCATCTCCTTCAATGCATCGAGGGTGATGGATTGGTCAACCACTGCAATGCCGCGCGTTCGCCGCGCCCCCAATCGCTGAATTGAGTCGAGCAAACAGCGATTGTCGGTTCCGTAAATGCTGGCCTGGACGACAACCATGCGCTGGATGCCGATCGTCTCCGCCATCGCGAGGTAATCACCGACGGTCGACAAGGCTGGATCGTACATACGTGCCGGGATTAGTGGGTATCGATGCGTCGATTCAAAAATGTGAAAGTGGGTGTCGGTGGTGCCGGGCAGCGCTGCGTACTCCGGCTTTCGCGCCGGCAGCGGCGGCAATGACGCGACGATCTTGCGATCTGTCACGGTTTATGCTCAAGCAATAAAATCACCTTAGCCTTCA
>JAUXWR010000515.1 GCA_030680075.1 Legionella sp. | reverse complement strand
CTGAAGCAGTTCGACGGCCCGACGCACCAGCTCGCCGCGCGGCAGGAAGACGTGCCCGGCGGACTCGGCGCCCTCGACGAGCGCGTGGATCAACCCGGCCTCCAGCCGCTGCGGCGCTATCGTCGGCAATCCAAGCGAACGGGCGATGGTGTCGGCGGTGCGGAAACCGATGCCGAAGACCTCCTCGGCCAGCCGGTAAGGGTTGTCGCGCACGATCGCGATCGCGGCATCGCCGTATTGCCGCCAGATGCGGTGGGCGTGCGCCGTGGCGACCCCGTGCGACTGGAGAAACAGCATCACCTGGCGCACGGCGCGCTGCTCGCTCCAGGCGCCGCAGATCAGCGCGCGCCGCGCCGGCCCGACGCCCTCGACCTCCTCGAGGCGCTCGGGCGTGCGCTCGATGATGTCCATCGTTTCGAGCCCGAAGCGCTTGACCAGGCGCGCGGCCATGACCTTGCCGATACCTCTGATCAACCCAGAGGCGAGGTAGCGCTCCATCCCGGCAAGCGTCGCGGGCAGCACCGGAAGATACCCGCTGAATTTGAACTGCTCGCCGAAGCGCCGGTCGGTCTCCCAGCGGCCGGTGAGGCGCAGGCACTCGCCGGGGCGAACCCCGGGCAGGAGGCCGACCGCGGTGACCGGCCCGCGGCGGCCCTCGACCTCGAAGCGCACGACGCTCCAGCCGGTTTCTTCGTTCGCGAACGTGACCGACTCGAGCACCCCCTCGAGCGTCACGTCGCCTGCGGCGGCGTCGGTCCCGGTCGGGCGGAAGTTCTTTAGCAGTTCAGGCATCGTTCAAGAATACCATCACCTGCGCGATTCTCGAATCAAACACCCTGTTTCCCCTTCAGCGATTTGACGCCCTCCAGGCGCTCCCGTATCCTCTTGCTCATGCGCGCCCGTCGACCCCTTGCCGGCATCTCCCTGCTGCTTTGCCTGCTGGGCCCCGCCCTCGCCGCCGCGGAGACGCTCACGATCCTGCACGTCAACGACTTCCACGGTTCCCTGCAGCCCACCCGCGCCGGAGCGGACCGGCCCGAGGAAGGAGGCGCCGCCCGCCTCGCCGCGCTGGTTACAACCGAGCGCACGTCGGCAACGCTCTTTTTGGCGGCGGGCGACCTGATGCAGGGGACGAACCTCTCGAACCTCTTCGCGGGCCGCCCGGTGATCGAGGCCTTCAATCTGATGGGTCTGGATGCAGCTGCGGTCGGCAACCACGAATTCGACGACGGGCAGCCGGCTTTGAGCGAGCGCGCCGCCGAGGCCCGCTTCCCCTTCCTCGCCGCGAACATCACCGGTGACGGCCCGTGGCAGCCCGCCCTGATCCGCAAGGTCGGCTCGCTGCGGGTCGCGATCTTCGGCCTGACGACACAGGAGACTCCAGTGGCGACCCACCCGCGCAACGTGAAGGGGCTGATCTTCAACAACGCGGTCGAAACGGCGCGCCGGCTGGTCGCCGAACTGCGTCCCCAGGCGGACCTGATCGTCGCGCTGACGCACCTCGGCGTCGAGGAAGACGAAAAACTTGCGGCGGCGGCGCCGGGAATCGACGTCATCGTCGGCGGCCACACGCACACCAAGGTCGAACAACCTGCGACGATCGGCGGGACGCTCGTCCTCCAGGCCTATGAGCGGGGCGTTTTCCTCGGGCGGCTGGATCTGGAGGTGACGGACGGGACAATAACAGCGCACCGCTACCGCCTGCTCCCCGTGACCGCGGCGGCCGGCGAGGACCCCGCGGTGGCGGCGCTCGTAGCCGGGTACTCGCGGCAATTGGGCGACAAGATGAACGAGGTGGTCGGCACGGCCGCGGTCGATCTCGAAGGGGGCAAGGACGCGATGCGTACCCGCGAAACCAACCTCGGCGACCTGGTGGCCGACATGATGCGCGAGGCCGCCGGGGCCGATGTTGCGTTGATCAACGGGGGCACGATCCGCGCCGGGATCCCGGCCGGGCCGGTCACCGTCGGGGCGATCTACAACGTCCTGCCGTTCGACAACTGGCTGATCTCGTTTGCGATCACCGGCAGGGAGCTGCGCGAGTCGCTCGAAACCGGCGTCGCGCGCGTCGAGGTGCGCGACGGCGGCTTCCCGCAGGTCTCCGGGATGAACTACACCTTCGACCCACAGGCCCCGTCCGGGTCACGCATCACTGCGGTGAGCGTGGGCGGCGCTCCGTTGGAGGAAACCCGCCGCTACGTGCTCGCGACCCACGACTTCCTCGCCGCCGGCGGGAACGGCTACACCGTCTTCGCCGGCCACGACCCGGCCTACAACGACTCCGGCCGCCCGCT
>JAUXWR010000511.1 GCA_030680075.1 Legionella sp. | reverse complement strand
AGAACGAGGCGCGGCTGTCGTTCGACGAGGCTTACTCGCTGTTGAAGAGCAAGCTGAAGCCACAGGCGAGCTGGGACCTGCAGATGCTGGATGACGCCTACCAGGAACTCGACCAGCACTGGGCCGTGCTCATGCTGCTGCCGAACGGACCCTACGAGCTGGTGCTGCGCGATCTGGTCGAAGGCCTCGAGGCCGACGCGGGTGCCGGCCGCCTGTCGAACGAGCAGCAGGGTCTCTACGACATCTCGCGTGCGCTGGCCGACACCTTCCAAGGCAATGCCCGCACCGACGAAGCGGCTTGGCGGCGTCTGAGCGCCGGCTTCACCGCCGCGCAGCACGCCGAGCAACGCATCGCCGGCGACAACGGGCGCCAGTTCATAAACTAGCCGCTCGCCTCTTCGCCGTTCACACATCTCGCCCCGCGTTGCCGGCCAGCAACGCGGGGCGATCTCTTTTTTGGGCCATGGCGCCGACGCCGTTCCGCCATCGCCCGAGCCCGCTTCCGCCGCGGGCGAGCATTAGGTTGCTCCCACATTGCAGATGAGGAGCAATTTCCATGTCGAACATCCGAGCCGCCGCGCTCGCCTTTGCGCTTGCCGCAACCCTTACCGTCCCCCTGGCGCTGCCCTCCACCGCCAATGCCGCTGAATTGAAGCTCGAGGCCGATCTCGGCCAGACCGTGCTGCCCACATCCAAGGCGGGCAGCGTCTTCCTGCGTCTCAATCTTAAGAGCCTCACCGCCGCCAAGAGCGAGCGCCGCGCGTCGATCAACGTCGCCATCGTCATCGACCGCTCGGGCTCCATGCAGGGCGACCGCATCGCCGCCGCCAAGGAAGGCGCGCGCGTCGCGCTGAAGCGGCTGTCGTCCGACGATACGGTAGCGCTCGTCTCCTTCAACCACGAGGTCGAGGTGCTGAGCCCATCGGCGCCGCTGAGCAATTCGCGCGACAAGCTGATCGAAGCCATCGACAACCTGCAGGCTTCGGGCACCACCGCGCTGCACGCCGGCGTCAAGGAAGGCGGCCGGCTGGTCGAGGCGTTCGTCTCCGACAACAACGTCAACCGCGTGATCCTACTATCCGACGGCCTCGCCAACGTCGGCCCGTCGACGCCCGGCGAGCTGGCCGAGCTCGGCCGCAGGCTTGCCTCCAAGGGCATTTCGGTCAGCACCATCGGCCTCGGGCTCGACTACAACGAAGACCTGATGCAGCGCCTCGCCGCGGCTTCCGACGGCAACCACGTGTTCGTCGAGCGGCCGAGCGATCTTGCCGAGATCTTCGACCGCGAGTTCGGCGACGCGCTGTCCGTCTCGGCGCGCGACATCACCATCACCATCGAGTGCAAGCTCGGCTTCAAGCCGATGCGCATCCTCGGCCGTGACGGCAGCATCGACGGCGAGAAGATCACGCTGAAGCTCAACCAGCTGCAGGCCGGCAACGAGCGCTACTTTGCCGGGCTGCTGTAAGCGGGGCTGCCGCCCTGACCGGCGCCTCATCGGCGATCTTTCAGCCAACTTTCATCGAGTTTTCAGGACCTCGAACCGAGTCTTGCCTACGGTAGCGCGGCCGGTCTGTGCCGGCGCCCACCCTTGCTGGAGAGACTCGCCATGCACCGACCGACCACCGCGCGACTGCGCGCGCTCCTCATCGCGTTCGCCCCTGCATTCACGCCTCTTGGGGCATGCGCCCAGTCCGGTGCGCAGGGGCCTGATCCGGAACGCGTCGTCATGA
>JAUXWR010000508.1 GCA_030680075.1 Legionella sp. | reverse complement strand
ACGCCACGCCGAGTACATGCCGTCCGAATGCTGGGACAGGAAAGCCGCGCCGGAAATAATGCGGCAATTCTTTCCAGGTCGCAGCGCCGATAACTAACCTGATGAGATTTCGCCAGACAGCGAAACGCATCGAACGAGGGAGGATACCAATGATTTCTAAAGAGCGGCTTCAGAACAACATGTCCCGCCGCGGCCTCACCAGGCGACTGGTCCTGACGGCGGCCTTGCTAGCATCCGTCTCCTTTCTCGGTCAGGCCCAGGCAGCCGATCCGATCAAGCTCGGCATTCTCCCGTCTACCACGGGTCCCGGCGCTTCGCTGGGCTCGGCGCTGACGCTCGGCGTCGAAGTCGCGGTCAACGAGATCAACAAGGCCGGCGGCGTTAACGGGCGTCAGCTTCAGCTTGTCAGGGGCGACACGCAATCCAATCCAACGACTGCGACCAGCGAAGCCAAGCGGCTGATCGAACGCGAAAAGATCGAACTGCTGATCGGGCCGTTGGTCAGCCAAGAGGTCGTGCCGACGGTTGCGGTGGCGACGCCGGGTAAGGTTCTCCAATTCACCAACGCCGGCACCACGGCGCTGAACCCGCAGAACGGCCCGTATCACTTCTCGCTCAACACCAGCTCGGCCACCGTGGCCGAAGCCATGTTGAACTATGTTTCGCAGCAGATGAAGGACGCGACCATCGGCATCCTTGCCGATGACGGCGGCCAGTCCCGTACCGGCGTCGCGGCGGTGAAGGAAATTCTCGCCAAGCGCAACATGAAGCTCGCCGGCGAGCAGGAATTCCGCATGCGAACCGACGACATGACCTCGCAGGTGCTCTCGCTCAAACGCGCCAATCCGACTGTCGTTCTTGTACTCTTCAGCTTCGTCGAAGACGGGGTGAAGATTCTCAATACATTGCGCGACGTGAGCTGGCAGCCGAAGGTGGTTGGCGCGACGGCAATGACCATCTACGCTG
Source organism: Legionella sp. (assembly GCA_030680075.1). Lineage (GTDB taxonomy): Bacteria > Pseudomonadota > Gammaproteobacteria > Legionellales > Legionellaceae > Legionella_C. The sequence goes on along the minus strand of JAUXWR010000508.1, from coordinate 2,509 downwards.
GCGCGATAGCGCCCAATGTCGACAAGAACGCTTTTGATAACGTCGTCGGCATGGCCTACAAGGGCCTGACCTATTGCACCGGCGAAGCCGAAGGAAAAAGCCTGTTCGCCGAATTCGGCGATAAGATGAAGGCCCATTCGCCCTCGACGGTCGGCAAGGTCTCGGTCAGTCTAGCGAGTGAGTACTATGACGCAGTGAAGCTTATCGAAGCCGGCATCAAGGCAACCGGTGGCACCGATGGTGCCAAGCTGGCAAAGTGGATGGAGACCGACGCGAAGAAGGTGAAGCTGATCCACGGCTCCGTGTCGCCGACGGCGGAGAGCCACTTCATGTTCGGTCCCGATGAAATCGCGCCGGTCGAGCGCCCGCAACAGACGCGGTCGGACGGTCTGATGAAGCGCTCCGGCTGCTGAAAATCGGCCGGCGTAACAACGACACGTGCGGCGCAAGGTTGCATTCTGGTACCTTTGCGCCGCATCCCATTTGATGAGCCAGCGTGAGCCAGTCCCGTGTTGTTGGATGAACTGATCCTCATTGCTGTCAGGGGAGTTGGGCTGGGCGCCGTTTATGCGCTCATCGCCCTCGGGCTCAACGTCATCTACAACGCCACGCACATCCTCAATTTCGCGCAAGGCAGCACGTTTGTCCTCGGCGCGCTGCTCGGGATCTACGTTTCCGATGCCGGATACGGCACAGTCACCTGGCTGCTGATGATGCCGGTGGCGGGTATCGCGATCGCGGCCGTGATGACGCTTCAGGGCTGGGTAACGCTGCTGCCGCTGCGGGAATCGACGCAGCAGCACTCCTGGCTCATCACGACACTGGCATTTTCCATAATTATCAGCGCGTTGCTGGTCCTCACGCAGGGGCCGTGGTCGTCGCAATATTCCGGCACGATTCCCTATGTCATGATCGGCTACATGCGCACGCCGGTACCGTTTCTGGTCATGCCGGTCGTGGCTCTGGCGTGGTGGCTCGCGCTGCGCTGGTTCTCAACGCGCACATTGACCGGTCTGGCGCTGAGCGCGCTGTCGCAGGACCTTGAGGCCGCTGCGGCGGCGGGTCTGAAGATCAAACGGCTGCAGGTTCTTTCCTTCACGATTAGCGGCCTGATTGCCGGTACGGCCGGCTATGCGGCGGCGCCCATTATTTCCGTCGGACCCGATGACGGACTGCGCTATGTGGTCGCTGGTTTTGTCGCGGCGGTGGTCGGCGGTATGGGCAGCATGTTCGGCGCGCTGGCATCGGGAGCGGTCGTCGGCTGCGTGGCGATGTTCGCCGTCTACGGCCTCGGCGGAAAGTACGAAGGTTTCGTATCGTTGATCATATTGACGCTCGTTCTTTTCGTCCGCCCATCCGGCATCTTCGGCACGCGCGCGACGCGGCGTGTATAAGGCGATAACCGCGATGCGCTTCAGCAGCATTCCATCGTCCGAACTCGGCCAGGTCATCGGCGGCATTGCGCTGGTGGTCGTTACCGGACTCGCGTCGGACATCGTGGGCGACAGTTACTGGGCGCTCAATTTCCAGATCGTCAACATCTTCATCGCAGCGGCGGTTTTCCAGAACCTGCTGATGCACGACGCCGGCCAGATATCGTTCGGGCAGGGCGCCATTTTTGGCGTCGGCGCGTATGTTGCCGCTATGGCCGCGGCCGTCGCGGGTCTGCCATGGCCGATCGTCATTGTGGTTGCGACATTGGCCGCCGGCGTTGCCGGCCTTTTGTTCGCGCTGCCGGCGTTGCGTGTTCAGGGCTATTATCTCGGCTTCGTCACGCTCAGCGCGGCGATGGTGTTTCCCGAGTTGCTGTTCGTGCTCGATCGGTACACCAACGGCATTAATGGCGTCACCGTACCGGTGGAGGCATGGAAGGTGCCGCTCGCCTTCGGAATCATGCCGTTGACGCTCGCGACGGTGGCGGTGGCGTGCTTCGCCATGATTTGCCATGTCGTCATCCGCCACTCCGCGTTCGGTCGCAAGATCAAGGTCGCGGGTGCGAGCCCCGAGGCGGCGCAGACCCTGGGAATACGGCCGGGCGTCATTCGAAGCATTGTTTTCATTATCGCCTGTGCCGGCACCGGTCTCGCGGGCGCGCTTTACGCGCCGATCATTGCCTTCGTGACCCCGGCCGCGTTCCACCTCGATTTTTCGATCCTTCTGTTTCTCGCCGTGATCGTCGGCGGGCGCGGCCAGATCATTGGGCCGCTGGCCGGCATCTATCTGCTTTATTTGCTGCCGAACGTACTGCTGGTCCAATTGATCGATTACCGATTGCTGGCTTACGGCGTTCTGGCGCTGGTCGTGATGTTGGTGATGCCGGACGGCATCATCGGAACATTGCAGCGGCGGTTTGGTCGCGGCAGTGCACTTGACAGCGCCAAGCTCAATCCTGGCACGTTCCCGGTGCCCGCGGTCAGCACGCGTGGCGCCGGCGAAAATGTCCCGGAAATCTCGATTCGTGGCGCGAGCAAAGTTTTTGGCGCCGTCACCGCGATGGATTGCATCGACC
>JAUXWR010000506.1 GCA_030680075.1 Legionella sp. | reverse complement strand
CGTGATGCCGGAAATGCGCGCTGCGTGACCAATGGTCTCGGGCCTGAAGTGCGCAAGTTTCTGGCACGCTTCGACCGAAAGCCCCCGCACCGCGGCGTAGTCGAAATCCCCGGGCAGGCGCAGCGAATCCTGCTCGACGCGGCGCGCGACTTCATCGCGCTGCCGCGCAATATAGCCTTCGTACTTGGCCTGGATATCGACCTGTTCGGCCACCACAGGATCTCCCACACCCTGTGAGGATGTGGCTATTTCCATAAGTGAGCGATAGCTGACATTCGGCCTGCGCAGTAGATCCGCGAGGCTGTACTCGCGCTCGATGGGCCGGCCCAACAGGCGCTCGGCGACTTCTGGCGGGAGGCTCCTAGGATTGACCCAGATCCCACGCAGGCGCTCGCGCTCGAGCGCGATCGCGTCCCGCTTGCGGTTGAATGCGTCCCAGCGCGAACTATCCACCAGGCCCAGTTTGCGACCGGTTTCGGTCAGGCGCAGGTCGGCGTTGTCTTCGCGAAGCATGAGCCGATACTCGGCCCGACTGGTGAACATCCGGTAGGGCTCGGAGACACCCCGGGTGATCAGGTCGCTGACCAAGACCCCGAGGTAGGCCTCGTCCCGGCCAGGGCACCAGGCGTCCTGCCCCTTGGCCTGGAGAGCTGCATTGAGGCCGGCGAGCAGGCCTTGCGCGGCCGCTTCCTCGTAGCCGGTGGTGCCGTTGATCTGGCCGGCGAAGAACAACCCCGGGATGGACTTGGTCTCCAGGGAGGACTTCAGCTCGCGGGGGTCGAAGTAGTCGTACTCGATGGCGTAGCCAGGGCGCAGGATATGCGCGTTCTCCAAGCCCCGGATGGAGCGCACCAGCGCCAGCTGGACGTCGAACGGCAGGCTGGTCGAGATGCCGTTGGGGTAGATCTCGCTGGTCTCGAGCCCCTCGGGCTCGAGGAAAACCTGGTGGCTCTCCTTGCCGGCGAAGCGGTGAATCTTGTCCTCGATGGACGGGCAATACCGTGGCCCGACCCCCTTGATGACGCCGGTGAACATCGGCGAACGGTCGAGGCCGCCACGGATGACCTCGTGGGTACGGGAATTGGTATGCGTCACCCAGCACGGCAGTTGGCGCGGGTGCATTTCCCTCCGTCCCTGAAACGAGAACACCGGCTCGGGCGTATCTCCCGGCTGCTCTTCAAGCTGGCTGAAGTCGATGGTCTTGCCGTCCAGTCGCGGCGGGGTGCCGGTCTTCAGCCGCCCCACGGGCAGCTTGAGTTCGCGCAGGCGGGAAGCCAGCGTGACCGAGGCCGGATCCCCCGCCCGTCCAGCGGCCGCATTCTCCAGGCCGACGTGGACCTTCCCAGCGAGGAAGGTCCCGGCCGTCAGGACAACCGTCCGGCCGCCGAACCGGATTCCGAGCTGGGTCACCACCCCGGTGGCCCGGCCTCCCTCCACCAGTATGTCGTCCACTGCCTGCTGGAACAGGGTGAGGTTAGGCTGGTTCTCCAGGCGCCTGCGGATGGCCTTTCGATATAGGATCCGGTCCGCCTGCGCTCGGGTGGCCCGGACCGCATGCCCTTTGGACGAGTTCAGGGTCCGGAACTGGATGCCGGCTTCGTCGGTAGCGAGGGCCATGGCGCCGCCCAGGGCATCTACTTCCTTGACGAGATGACCCTTGCCGATCCCGCCAATGGACGGATTGCACGACATCTGGCCCAGCGTCTCGATGCTGTGCGTAAGCAGGAGCGTTTTCGAACCTGAGCGTGCAGCCGCCAGCGCAGCCTCGGTGCCGGCGTGACCGCCGCCAATTACGATGACGTCGAAAGTGTCTGGGAAGCGCATGGGTTGGCCTAGCGAGGCGCAATCATACGTGAGGGTTCCACGTGGAACCACCTCGATCCGCGCCGAAACTGCCGATGCTTGATGTTTCACGTGGAACCTCATTGTGGATACCGTATTGCTGCGATGCAGCAAAGATTCGCCAGGCCTGGTTGGCGTGAGACAATCGCCGCCCTTTCGCGCC
>JAUXWR010000489.1 GCA_030680075.1 Legionella sp. | reverse complement strand
AGAAACTGGCAATTGCATCCAGGTCACTCGCACTTCCGAACTTCTTGGCATTGATGCGGACATGCGCGATATCCCCGACACCGCCCAAACACTCGCGGCGGTTGCGCCCTTTGCCTTGTCCCCAACACGAATCCGCGGCATTGCCTCTGCAAGAGTTAAAGAGACAGACCGCATCCACGCCGCCTGCACCGAACTTGCCCGCCTCGGCGTTCAAGTCGAAGAACACGAAGATGGCATGACTATCCATCCCTGCCAAACCTTCAACCCTGCCAACGTTCAAACATACAACGACCATCGCATGGCAATGGCTTTCTCTCTGATCGGTTTGCGCTTCGACGGCGTCACCATCGAAAACCCATCCTGTGTCTCCAAGACCTTCCCAAATTATTTTGAAGTTTTGGATAGCCTGCGTTAATTCCATGCAACGACCCTCGACCTTTGACTTTCGACTTGGCTTAATCGGCTACCCGCTTGGGCATAGTCTTTCGCCAAAAATCCACAATGCAGCATTGAGGGCTTGTGGCTTACAAGGTGGCTATTCCCTATTCCCCATTCACAAGGATGACAAACACGGATTGAAAGATTTGCTCACCCGAGTCCGTTCCGGCGAAATTCACGGACTCAATGTCACCATTCCACACAAACAAAACGTGATTGAATATATTGATGAACTTACACCCGTCGCCAATGCCATCAGCGCAGTCAATACGATTTATTTGCGTGAAAGCAAACTCGTCGGCGATAACACCGACGCCTCAGGCTTCTTGTCTGATTTGAAGAGGCATATGGGAAATTGGGAATTGGGAGTTGGAAAATCGGTATTGATATTAGGTGCAGGCGGTTCGGCGAGAGCGGTGGTGTATGCATTGGCCAATCATGGTTGGATTGTTACTATCACCTCCCGCCGACTCGCACAAGCCCAGGAACTTGCCGCGCAATTTAAGAATGCCAAAACCATCGAACTTAACTTTGAAACCTTCCAACCTTCCAACTTTCAACTCATAGTCAA
>JAUXWR010000412.1 GCA_030680075.1 Legionella sp. | reverse complement strand
GAGCAGAATCTCCTGTTTGCGGCCTTTGCCGTCCAGATTGCGCTGGTCCCCACACCAATGGCGCTGGAAGCGACAGCCGCCTGGGCCGCCGATCCCGCGACGACCCTGCCCGACCGCCTGGTCGCCATCGGGGCCCTCACGGAAGCGGGCCGCACCACGGTGGCGCAATTGGTCGCCGCAGCCGAAGCCGAATTTGACGGCGACACCCGGGCGGCCCTCAGCGCGGCCGTGAACGATCCGGACGCCTTCGGACGGTACTACCGCCGGATCGCGCTCTCGGGCCAGCTCCCCGACGAGCCCAGCACACAGGCTATCCCCGACGGGCCGGTATGGGAACGGACCCCCGCTTCACTGCTCGACGAGACCCCCGGCCGCTACAAGGGTGAGAGCGAGTACGCCCGGGGTGGCATGGGGCGCGTTCTTCTCGTCCACGATGCCCACCTGGGACGCGACATCGCGATGAAGGAGCTGCTGCCCAACGTCTCCCAAAGTGGCGAGACACTTTCCGCGAATGCCGCCAGCCCGGTACGCCTTTCGGCGATGCTGATAAACCGATTCCTGCAGGAGGCCCGGATTACGGGCCAGCTCGAACACCCTTCCATCGTACCGGTTTACGAGCTCGGCCACCGGCGCAGCGGCCAGCTTTACTACACCATGAAGCTCGTGCGGGGGGATACGCTCTCCCACGCCATCAAGAACGCGGGAAACCACCTGAACCGCCTCGCGCTGCTCCCACACGTTGCCGATCTGTGCCAGGCGATCGCCTATGCCCATAGCCGCGGTGTCCTGCATCGCGATATCAAGCCGTCCAATGTGATGGTAGGCGAGTTCGGTGAAACGGTCGTCCTCGATTGGGGCCTGGCCAAGGGCCGCGGGGATCGCGATGCACACAAGGTCGGCTTCGCCGGGGCCATTCGTGCGCTCAATACGGGTGGCGAAGCCGCCCTTGCCGCAACGGAGTACGGGCAGATCGTGGGTACGCCCGCCTACATGCCGCCCGAACAGGCCCGCGGGCAACTGGACCGGGTCGACGAACGGTCCGATATCTATTCCCTCGGCGCCGTTCTCTACCAGATCCTCACCGGGCAGGCACCCCATACCGGCGCCACCAAAATGGATATCCTCAAGCACGTTCTGGACGGAAAAATTGAC
>JAUXWR010000479.1 GCA_030680075.1 Legionella sp. | reverse complement strand
TTGAGAAAAATAATATTTTCATTTTCTTTTATTTTTTCGTAATTATTCAGCTCCCTCTTTTTCAAAGAGGGGGGGGACTTTTTTAAAAAAATCCAAATTTTCAAAAGTAGGAAGTGAATAATTACTATTCCAGAAGTTCCGACATAGTAATTTATTTTTTTTTGAAAACACCTATCATTTCAGGTGAAGTTAGTTTTATAAACCCTTTTTTGATAAAAAAAGTAACAACAGGTCTTATAATTTTACTGATTATTCTCCCCAATATACCTATTTTATCTCTTAAAAAATTGTATAGACATTGATTAAACCATCCGATATAGTCCACTTGCATCTTATGCGTTACTATATCAACTATTGTTAAGTTATATAGTTTTGCTGTCTCAATAAGACTTGCAGGTGTCCACAGCGTTAAATGGTAGGGAGGCATGTTCATGATTGCTACAGGATCTATAGAAATAAAACTTTGATTATTAGGTAGAGCGACTATAAACAAACCTCCTGGATTTAAAATTTTAAGGCATGAATTAATAAATGAATCGATATCTGAAACATGCTCTATAACATGGAAAGAAACAATGGCATCATATTTTATATCCTCATGGATTAACGAATATTCTTCTATGGTTTTATTTATTAAGTTTAAATTCAATTTCTCCGCTAATGTGTTCATATTTGAATTTATTTCAAGCCCGGTAATATCAATATTTTTATTTTTTGCTAGTTGCATAAATGATAGATTACCACTGCCAACTTCTAAAACTTTATCATTTTCTTTCAAAATATCCAGCACATAGTTCCATTCCCATCTTTCCTTTCTATAGGATGAGCCAGATGGCTTAATCTCTTCATAAAACTCTTTGTCTCCAGCCATGGTTCTTGGTGTATAAAATTCCACTCCAGTTGAAAGACATTTGTATAAGGATATTTCATTATCTGAAATATTATTTCTACTAAGAAATTTTTCCAACGATATATTAAGCTGGCTTTTATACTCTTGATGAATGGTTTTCATCTTTATTGTTTTTATTAAAACAGCTGAAGATGATTTGTCTATTATAGACTTTACTAATTTATTTTTTTCATTTATCATTTATATGTATTCCTTTTAAAAACAAAAAAGTTTAATTTATTTACAGTTTCTCTTGAAAACTCGGCTCTTCCCGATTTCGTGTGGTAAACACTAGATGTGGTTTTTGCACACTTATTGTAAAAGATCAGATTATCTTTTATTTTATTAAAATCAACGCGTTGCCTATGCTTGTCTTTCCGTGGACGCATAATTGAAAAACTACATGTTGATGAGACCCCACGAAATCGGGAAGAGCCTATTATTCAGTCCCATCTTTGAAAAAAGAGGAGTTAGGGGATATGTTTAAATACCCCCCTCAATCCCCATTTTTCAAAGGGGGAGGTGAATAATTACAAAACAGCAGTCTACTTCCATATTCCATACTTATGTTGACAAATAAAAGCCGCCTTGCGATTGCTTTCCTGTCTTGTAAGTCCCGCAAATTCTGCATCTAAAAGTGCATCTTGAGAAGATTGAATACCTGACCTGGGACACGGAAAACGCCAAGGGCAATATATTGGTATATTCTTCCTGGCTAATTGAGCCGATAACCAAATATCATCGACTGGCCAAGCTTCATCCGGTATGTTGAATGCCTCATCATCAAAAAAATCAGGCCTGACGACAACACCTGAAACACCAAATAACATATCTACATAGCCAGGGTAGATAATTGGTCGCCAGAGGGGTGATGTTACTCCAAATAATTTTGTGAGCAGCCTTCCTGTTCTATATGGTAAATCATATTCAATGCGTATTTTTTTTGCTCTTGGCCTTTGAACTGACACCTCACTGATATTTCTACCATAGGTGATATCTCTACCATAGGTAGCAACTGCTTGAAATTTCCTTTTACCCTGTGCCTTAAAAAGCCGCTCCGCCCAGCCCACAGGAAAAATTGAGTCATCATCACAAAAAAGTATCTGGACATCCTGATTACGGAAATCCCTAGTCGCCGGAAGAATTTTTGTTGCTGGACCAAGGTCATCTTCAATCTGACAAATAATCACTCCATCAGGCACACTTGGCAAATTACCATCGTATTCTGGAAACCGCCGATATGTCTTTGGAATATACAAACGAACTTCATCGACGTTTTGTTGTGAAACAAGACTTTCCAAAGTGGGTTTTAAAAAGGGAAACCTTGGTGGAATTGATGAAAGAGAAATAATGCGCATATCTTCGTTCCTATACTTTCAATTCGAATTTTTTATGAATCTCATTTATTAAATGAGATTTTACATACCAGTCGTCAAATTCTGAAACTGTTGTTAAAACACGTTTATAGTTATTTTCTTCTAACAATGTTCTTATTTTTTCCCGGCTATAAGTAAAATTATGTTCAACAGAAATTATGGAGATATCCCACGTGCAGAAATCTAACGTAGATAAAATATCGTATTCGCTCCCCTCAGTATCAATACTCAGGTAATCAATTTTTTTTGGTGCATTGAATGAACTTAATAGATCGTTGAGAGACACTGTTTCGACACTATACTTTGTGCCCTTTTTTCTTGAAAGAAAATGATGATCGTCTGATGAAAAGCTGTCAATAGTTGAAAAACCACTCTGATGAACCTCGTTGAAGATTATACTTTCATTAGAGCTTTTCCATACACACTTATTAGATATATGACATTGCCTGTTATTCTGTAATTCATGATGCCACTGCTTACTTGGTTCGGCCAATATTCCTTCCCATCCGAATTCACTCTCCAGTAGCCAAGTATTGCTAAAGTCAACTCCGTTGGTTGCTCCGAACTCAATAAAAAAACCTTTTCTCTTAAAATCAAGTAACACCAATACAAATATATCTTGATGTATCTGAGATTTTGCTAAGCCAACAATTCTTATGGCTTCTTTTAAACTATCAGCCGATAAATAATTGAGGAAGCTAATAACGGAAGTTAAATTTTTATATTTGCAATCATTCTCGATAAGGTATTTTTGTGTTGAGTATCTCATAACTCCCACCCCAAAATAATTCAGCAGTTTTTTTGTGATATGGGATATATTGTCTATTATCATATTCTAGGTCTTCAATTAGCAGGTCAAGTAATCGCGATACCTCGATTTAGCAGCATTGGCTACTTGATCTTTACTTTCAAATTAGTTGAGCTTAGTTACTCACCGTTCTCTTTACTTTTTGATGAACAAAACAAAATTCACAGGTAATTAAAGATAAATTTTTCTCTATATTTCACGACCCCCTCTGCACGCCTACTTAGTAACTGCCCAAAAACAAGTTGGACACTTCAATAGCAGCAAACTATCTGATAAAGCTAGCGATTAGCAAAAGTTGTACAAGTTATTTATGGACAGTTTCTTAGCAATTGACAAGCGGTTACAATACCAAAATATCAGTGAAATGATCCTCATGCACCAATTCTAACTCAGTACTAAGCATATCTAACGACTTTCTACTTAAAGAAACTTTGTCTTTATCGTCAGAATTTAAATTAATAAAATGCTTATATTCTGACTTTTCAAGGCTCTCCAATAGTAACTTATAACTATCGCTTCTCTTCAAGCCATAAGGCCAGAACTCAAGAACCAACGGTATTCTATATTTCAAAAAGCGATCCGCGCCTTTTAGTACATAGCCTTCAAAGCCCTGTGTATCCATCCAAATTAAGCTGGCTCCTTCATCAATACAATTTAAATACTCATTTAAGGTTCTCATCGGTACTGATATAGTCTTCCGATTTTGCTCTCCATAACGTCCCTCAAGAGGCTCGCCTAATCGGACACGATGATCACCATAGTTTGAATCACTCAATTCAAAAAAGACTTCGCCTTCTTTGTTACCAAGGGCCACTTGAAATACATCAATCTTATCTTCCAAATCATTAAGAATGATATTGATTTTTAATAATTTAGCATTTAAAGGCTCTGGCTCAAAAGCGATACAACGCTCCGCGTAACCTCGCATCACCGCTGGAATTCCGATTGATCCTATATTAGCGCCGATGTCGATGAGCGTGACAGCTTTTTCTGAACTATTCAATCCAGATAACTCCCATACATCGATAAACTTGTTAAAATCAAACTCCCCTCTTACATAAAGGGCCCTTCCGATAACCTTATCTGAGGTACTAACTAGGTAATTCTCCATGCCTGATTGTGTCACAACATAATTACCGATAAAGCTATCAAACTTACAAGCCTTCAAGGATTTTGAAGTGCTAATAAGTTCAATTAGTTGAAAAAATAAAGTTATAATTTTTAGAATTGTTAATTTTATATATCTAACTACCGCCATCAAATTATGAGCCAGTAAATATAGAGGCTTACAGCGCATAATCGTAAGTTTTAATTTAGTCAAGACATAATTCAACGCTATCATTGCAAGTTCCTAATTGTAGTCAATTTCCACCATCCTCTTAATTTTTTAGAAGAAAACGAAATTCTTTCGAGTAGCATTTTATTGATCAATTGCTTTGTTTCTATTCTGATGGGTCACATTTTAGGATTTTCAACGAATTGTCTATTACAATCGCGATTTCGGTTTGTAATATGTAGTATTTTCATTAGTGAAGTTTAGATTTATTGCCTCTACTTTTAAGGAGAAAGTAGCTAAGCCTTATGGCTGGAAAAAATGATGTTCGAACAAATCGATTCTTAAATTCTTTCATTATTATTTTTTGTTCAGAATTAATTTTGTTTAGATCTGCTGATTCAATATTATCATAATCAATCCATACATTTTTATTTTTCATCTTATAATATATTTCTACACTCTCTTTTTTGATTGCAAAGTCTTTCTCATGAAAAATCATTAAAGGATAAAATTTTTTGTTAATTAATTCTAGATATCCTGTGCTTTTAGGTGTAACGAAAATTACAGTCCTATATTGATAAGCCGTATAACTAAGAGGTAAGCTGCTATTGTCAATATTATAAGAAATACCCATTGAGTCTAATATACTTATAACATAGTCTTTATCTTTTTCTCTAGGGTCAAATCTCACAAAAACACTATCAGATTCGCTTTTTTTGATCAAAGAAAATATTTCAAATGAATTTTTAATTCCGTTATAAAGCTCTTTATGAATTAATAGTGATAATACAATAAGAATTCCATTTTTATTTTTTTTAACGAGAAGCTCTTTTATATTGGGAATAAAATTTTTTTTAAATCTTAAAGAGTAAAATAAAATATCTTTTACATCATGTGCGTACCCCCAAGTTAAGAAATGAGTAGATATTTTTTTTTCAACTTTTTCTGACCATGTTGGTTCAACTTGTCCATAACCACCACCATGCTGATAAGTTATAAGTCTTTTATTTTTCTGTGAATCAAGACATAACAAAATAAGAAATGTCGGGTTATGTATAAAATGCCTAATGAAAAATATTGTTTTTATTTCTTTTAATTTGTCAGATTCATCTTTAGCTTTTTCGTAGAAAAATTTAAAGTTTTCTATATATATAGTAGGCATTAAAAAAGATAACAAATCAAATATATCTTTTTTATCCAATCCAAATTTTTCTGTTAATTTATATGCTAAAACATCTCTTTCAGTGGAATGAATTAATGATGCTTCCTCTTGAATCCAAGAGAGCTTACAAGGCTTTATGTTAAAAAAACTTATTAAGTAGTAAATCAGCTTCTCAATTTTATTTGGAAAGCTTAAAAATGCAATTTTGCTTTTAGAACTATAAGGAAAAATATAATTCTTTATATATTCATCGCATGGTTTGGCGATTTTTACTTCTTTGTTTTTGCATAACTTTCCTTTTTTTATTATATCATAAAAATATTCCTTTCTTTCAAGGCTCTTAATAAAATCATTATTTCCATAGGGTATAACAATACTATTTATTTCTTGTAATTTCTCAAAATTCCTTTCGGTTAAGTTAATATATTCAACAAATGAAAATAAAAATGGCGAAATAAAACTATCCCACTTAATATCATTTACTTTATGTATATCTTTTAAAAAATCAGCCATAAATAATAAAATTTCATCGCTATTTAATGTTTCCGATACCTTCATATGCATTCTCTAAATTTAAGCCTTCCATTTAAAGCTTTAAAGGCAACGCTGTGTAATTTTTCAAATTTTATGTTACAAAATAAAACCATCATCTACCACAATATTCTGTCCATTAACATATTTACTCATATCACTAAGCAAATAAACTAGCGTTCCATTTAAGGCACTTTTTATCAAGCATCCCTGTATTAAGGCATTGGCTTTTGTAATTATCTAAAAATGCTTCTGGCTGATAATCAAAAATACCTCCAAGGCTGATTGTATTAACACGAATATTCATACCTTTAAAATATTTTGCCATATATTTAGTAATATGAATAAGCCCTGATTTAATTGCGGCATATTCTATTGGTGTTGTCATTGAAGTACCTTCGTAAATTTCGAACTTTGGAGCTACTACACCATAAATAGAAGAAATATTAATAATATTGCCATATCCTTGTGTTATTCTGAACGATAGATATTGCTAACAATAAGTCCATATTTGTATCTATATCCACCGAACATTCCAAAGACATTAGATAAGCATAGATAGCATAATCCGTAAAAAATGATTTTTTCTCTAACAACACCTTAATGTTACATAAATAGATCGCGCCGTTTAGTCTATAAAATGTGTTTAGCTCTTGACTTCGTTTATTTTTCACATCCTCCCGAATAAATTTTGCCATACTATGATCAGCAGGTAGAGTATTCATCCAAAGCGGAGAGTGCTCGACTTCACACACGGAGATAATTGCATCAGCATTTTTTTCTACGCGCAACTCTATGGCTTCTGAAATATTTTGTGTACTTCGAAACGGAGATGTAGGCTGTAACAACATGACAAAATCGAATTCTTTACCCCTTTCGATTTTGTAGAAGTTAATAGCGTGTTTGATTACATCAAAACTTATGGCCGTATCACTTGCCAACTCAGGAGGACGCAAAAATGGCACATTAGCACCATACCTCTTAGCGACTTCGGCAATTTCTTCGTCATCTGTTGTCACCAGTACTTCATCAAGAAATGGGCAACCAAGAGCAGCTTCGATTGTCCATGCGATAAGAGGCTTTCCCCCAAGATCAAGAACATTTTTACGAGGTAGCCTTTTACTGCCGCCACGAGCCGGAATAATTGCCAAAAATGTTTTACCGTTATACATTAAAAAACTTCATGATATTCACCATTAGCCCGCTCATAATCATTAATTCGTCCAATATCAAGCCAATATTCGTAGATTGGGAAAGAAGAAGCTACATTTTCTGATTCAATAATGCTCTCAAAAAGTGCTGGCATATCAAGAAACTCACCGTTAGGAATCATTGAAAGGATTTCAGGTGTAAACATATAAATACCCGCACTGACAAAAAATTTATGCACGGGTTTTTCATCAATCGATGTTATTTTGCTATCAACAATATTAACCACACCGTAAGGCACTTGAAAATCATATTCCCGTACACACATGGTAGCAACTGCTTGGCTGGCTAGATGATAGTCATAAAGATGCTCAAAATTAATATTAGTTAGCAAATCGCCATTCATAACAAAAAAAGGCTCAATAAGTTTTTCCCGCATCAAACTCAATGCACCAACTGTTCCCATGCGTTGTTTTTCATGAACATATTCTATGGAGACTCCAAAACGGCTTCCGTTGCCAAAATAATCTTCAATAATATGAGAAAGATGATTAACACTGATAATAATCTCAGTAAATCCATATTTCACAAAATTATCTATGATGGTTTCGAGAATAGGTTTGTTACCGATATGCAGCATTGGTTTAGGGGTATGTTTTGTCAGTTCGCCAAGCCTTCTACCGAGTCCTCCTGCCATCAAAACAACTTTGTTGGTTTTATGTGCGGGTCTAATCAGCTCGTCAATTTCATGGATTCCGACTACACGTCCAGCCTCATCAATGACGGGGATCTGGTAGATTTTCTTTGACAGGGCAATCTGAATAATGGTCTCTTTGCTGTCATTTGCTCTGCACACAGTTGGTGTGCGATAAATAATGGTCTCGATTGATTCATCCAGAAACATTCCATTTAAGAGACCTCTCCTTATATCTCCATCGGTAAGAGTTCCTGCAAGCAACCCATCATTATCAATGATAATTACCAGCTTCATTGCACCTTTATCTATGACTTGTAAAGCTTCTCGAATGCTGGCATTATGATGGAGTAAGATTTTATCTACTGTTTTCATAGCGTAAATCGTAGAAACTTTTTTTGATGATGCTTTCCAAATTCACTCTTTTTAATACGTCAAGAATTTTTTGACTTGCCTTTCCTTCTCCATAAGGATTAATGACGGTTTTTAGTGTTTTCTGAAACTCTGTACTATAAAGTCTATCAAGTGCTAGTAAGGTTGACTCTTGTGTTGGTTCACAATCAATTACGCTATCAGCTTTAAGTCGTCCTTTTTGCCGATCACCGATATTAATAGTTCCGATTTTAAAACTGGGAGCTTCTGTCAGACCGCTAGAACTATTACCTACCACTGCATCGACATATTGCAAAGCACTGAGATAGCGTGATTGCCCTAACGATGTGAAGTAAATTGACTTATGGTGATTTTTGGTAACATATTCATCAATCATTTGATTGATGATTCTGCCATCTGTATCAGAGTTGCTTTTGGTAAAAATAATATGAGTTTCTTGCAACTCATCGATAGCGTTTATAAGTTCTTGAAATTGTTTGCTCGCAGTTAAGTTTTCAAGTGTTACTGAATGAAATGTGACCAGCAGATTTTTTTCTGCAAGAACGAAATTGATGCTTTTTTCAAAATCAGCTCTCGAAAGAAGCGAGAGTCGTTTTATATTTTCTATGCCCATTCCGCCAACATTAAAAACACGATCAGGATGCTCTCCGAGTTGGATAACTCTTTTTCTGTATTCGTCAGCAGCGGTAAAATGCAAATGACTCATTTTAGTAATGCTATGGCGTATCGCTTCGTCAAAAGCTCCTTCAGTCGTTTCTCCGCCATGAAGATGGGCTATCGGAATACGGGCAATCATCGCTGCGCTCACTGAGCTAAATATTTCATAGCGATCTCCTAGCACAATGACAACATCGGGCTTAAGTTCATCATAGGCTTCTGCAAAAGAGATTTGCGCCAACCCCATTGATTTTGAAATACCAATGGGCGTATCACTGGATAGGAGCATTTCTATTTTTTTATTGATGGTAAAGTCTTTTTCTATTTCTTTGTATGTCAAACCAAACTCAGGACTCAGATGCATTCCTGTTGCTATAATTTGCAACTCCAAATCATTATCAGCTTCTATTTCTTTCATTAGCCAATAAAGCAGTCCATATTCAGCTCGCGTTCCAGTGACAATACAGAGTTTTCTCATTTAGCGTTCTTCTCTATCTCACGCAGTGTACGCGCACGATCAGCAAGTAATTTTACCGTTTCATCTTGCCACTGATTTTTACGCCACTCGGTGTAATCAAAACGTTCTCGGTTAATTAACGCAATAAATCGTTCTGCCTCGACCATGCCTAAAGCGTGCACTAAGGCATGAATACCTTCAGCGCGAATGTCAATGTCAGTTCTCATGATTATCCTCTTTTAGTCTACGAATAAACTCGATAGGATCAACAACGGATAACGTTTGGTGTTTTGCCATTTTGCGAAGTAGTGCTTTATCAGTTGTCAAAAAGTAATCGGCATGCGCGTCTAACGCACAAGCAACGTGCAGTGCGTCCATAGGCTTTACGCCTATTTGAACAAGTGTGTTTGCTACTGCTTCAATCTGGTCGTTGACCGTTATATCGAGAACACTTAGTTGTTGCCAGTCTGCGATGACCATTTTACGATTTAAATCAGGATTCGCTGCATTTTCTATATCCATCATTGCCGACCATATTAGGGATAACTCGCTTTCCCGTATCATCGCTTGAACATGGAGCTTGGCTTCTGTTTGCAGTCGAACCATTAAATCTGATTGATCATCGAAAGGACGATTGAAACAACAGATATCAAGATAAATACGCATGATGTTTATATTTCAATTGGTTCATCTGGCGAAAAATCTCTTGATGCTT
Source organism: Legionella sp. (assembly GCA_030680075.1). Taxonomy (GTDB): domain Bacteria; phylum Pseudomonadota; class Gammaproteobacteria; order Legionellales; family Legionellaceae; genus Legionella_C. The sequence continues at coordinate 5,760 of JAUXWR010000479.1, read as the reverse complement.
GTCTATTCAACACCTCATCCCATCGCATCGGATTAATGCCCTTGCCTGGACGTTTGATGGTTAGATTATCGGCAGTAAACATTTCGCCGGCTTTAATTGCTTGCGCGGCAACAATACTTTTACGAGCAACAGTCATATTTTTTATCTCACTGGGACTGGCTTTTTTTATGCCATCGCCTAAAGCTTTCTCAATATTCCGTATAGCCGCTACCATCGCTTTTAATTCATCGGGCTCCAAGCTAGCTTTGTGATCGGGACCTTTCATGGTTCTATCCAAAGTAAAGTGTTTTTCGATAACACAGGCTCCCATTGCAACGGCGGCAATCGGTACTTCAATACCCTTAGTGTGATCCGAATAACCAACTTTTACGCAAAATGCTGATGCTATGGTTTGCATGGACTTGAGATTAACATCTTCTATCGGACAAGGGTATTCAGTAGTCGCATGCAGTACTGTGATATTTTCTTTTACTGTACCCTCCGCAATTAGAACCTCAAGAGCATCCTCGATTTCGCCTAAATTCGCCATTCCAGTCGATAGAATAACTTTTTTCTGTAATTTGCCAATTTTTCGTAAATAAGGAAGATTGGTAATTTCCCCGCTAGGAATTTTAAATATTTCTATACCGAGACTATCAAGGAGCTCAATGCTTTCGTGATCAAAAGGGGTGGAAAGAAAAAGCATATTTTTTGTTTTGCAATAACTAATGAGTTCATGATGAGCGGTTTCATCAAGCTCTAGTTTTTTAATCATTTCATGCTGAGATTCGGCGGTATCTGTCGTTTGCTTTTGATAATCGGCTTTTTGTGCGGTTTTAGACACCAGTTTATCGGCTTTAAAAGTTTGGAATTTGACGGCATCTGTACCCGCATCAGTTGCAACATCAATCAATTTTTTTGCCAGTTCCAAAGACCCGTTATGATTAACTCCTGCTTCGGCGATAATAAATACTTTCATTTCACTAAACTTCCTGCTTTGATAAACGAACTCTCTGCAATAGTAATATACTCTTTTGATACTGCATTACTTCCGAAAAATGTTTTTTGTTTGACAACCGTTCCTCCGTTGATAATAGCCGCAGTGGAGATATGACAATGATCGCCAATAATAACATCATGCTCAACAAGAGCTTTTGTGTTAATAATGCAATTATTACCAATAATAGCATTCGCATTGATTAAAGCATCGTGCATAACAACAGTTCCTTTACCAATAATTGCGTGCTTAGAAACATAAGCCCTTGGAGATAGTATGGAAGGAGTTTCAAAACCAATGATATTCAACTGTTTAAAAAGCTTTATCCGCAATTCAGGCGATTTTATTTGCCCTACAGTTACAAGCGCATACTTGAATTTTTGAAAAAGCCCACTCAAATCATCATCGCAACCGATAATCTCATATCCAAGTACTTTTTGACCAATAAAGTCATTTTGATCAACAATTCCAGCAATAGCATAGTTACCCTGCTTCTCAATTACATCAATAACTGATTTGCAGTGGCCGCCGCCGCCCACAAGAAGTAGTTGAGGTTTCATAAAATGGTACTACTCGGAATATTAACAATACGCTTTTCCAAAAAAAGCGCGTTTTCAAGTCTATCGGTCTGACAGCTTTTAAACATTTCCAACTTATTCATTAATTGCCAAATGGGACGGGTCATAACTCCCTTACTGTTGGTAACTTCTAAAAACTCATCACGCTGTTTTAAATTTTCTAAAAGCAAAGCATTGAGCCAATAGTTTGATGTTGCATGTTGCGGCTCTTGTACAAATTGCATTTTTTGAGATCCAAAAAACTGCATATATTTATTCGCCAATGCTCTTTTGCTATCTAAAAATCCTTGAAGCTGTTCAAGCTGAGCTACTAAAAGAGCGGCATTAAGATTAGGGAGTCGATAGTTAAATCCTACCATATCATGGACATATTCCCATTTATGCGGAATTTTGGCGGTAGTCGTAATATGTTTTGCGCGTTTAGCCAAAACCTCATCATCAGTGACAATTGCACCACCACCGCCGCTGGTGATGATTTTATTGCCGTTAAAGCTAAAAGCGGCGATTTTACCGAAGGTTCCAGTATGCTTTTTTTTATAATAGCTGCCCAGCGATTCAGCAGCATCTTCCACTAAAACTATATTCCATTCATCACAAATTGTTTTGATGGTATCTATCTGGCAGGGGTGACCAAATGTATGCATCGGCACACAAGCTTTAATGGTTTTTCCGGTTGAACGGTTAAGGCAATAACCGTGAGATAAAACACAATGCTTTTCCAAAAAACTTTTCAATGCCTTTGGACTTAATCCCAGCGTTTCAAAATCGACATCCAAAAAAATCGGATTTGCTCCGATGTAGCATATTGCGTTGGCTGTTGCGATAAAAGTCAGTGGCTGAGAAATAACCTCATCATATCTTTCTACCCCAGCTAAAATAAGCGATGCATGTAAGGCTGCTGTGCCATTAACTGTAGCAATCGCATATTTTGCACCTACCGCTCGGGCAAACTCCACTTCAAACTGATCAACAAATTTACCAACACTGGAAACAAAAGTGCTATCAATACACTCTTCCAAATATTTCTTTTCATTACCGATAAAGCGGGGCTCATGCAATGGAATAAACTCTTTAGTTTTATAAAGAGTTTGAATGAAACTTACTATATCCTGATACATTTACATTTTCCCATCAAGATATTTACCGGTTTCCTTATGCCCAAAATCGGGAATCATTTCAAAAAACAGATTAACAAGCTGATCTTTTGCCCATGCCCGTTTAGATTTCATTTGATTAATAGTATTTGTGAAATGATTAAGTTTTCCTTCATCATAAATAGGCTTGTTTTTGATTACACCGAGACTATGGAATCTTTCCATATCAAGAGTTTCATTATCAGTAAAAAACTCTTCAAAATCTTTTTCACCAGTAGTATCACTCGCGGTAAATAGACACGGCCATTGACCCTGTTGTGGCAATGTTTTCGCCAATTCCCTTGCTTCCTCTTCACTACTACATAGATAGGGCTTATATCCGAGATTGTCCAAATACTTCACTGCAATATTAGCAAAAGTAATCAAGTGAAGCGCCTCACTAAGTTTAGGAAAAAAAATATCCCGATTTTCCCCAAAAATACAGGACATTAGACATAACTCACCTGACTCTTGAGGGGTGACAAAATAGCGCTTAATGTCATTGGGAGCGACAATTGGTTGACGTTTTTGAATGCGCTGATTAAATCCATGCAGAAGTGACCCATCTGAAAATGCGACATTAGCAAAGCGGGCAGTTGAGATAGTAATCTCTTGACTGCGCCGCATTAAAAACATTTCCATAACCCGTTTGCTGGCTCCCATCATATTAACTGGATTAGCTGCTTTGTCTGTTGAAACGCAAAAATATTTTTTCGTTCCATTTTTAATCGATTGTTGCAATGTTTTATCGGTATTAAAAATATTGACATCAATCATCCGCATGAGGGTGAAAGGGTCTTTTTCACTACGAACATGCTTGAGAGCGGAAAGATTCAAAACGTAGTCGTATTTTCCATCCGCTTCAATAAAGGCATCGTATTCAATGGAGCCAATATCAAGCGCAAAGGTTTGGAAATCTCCATCAATATATCCAAATGAACTTCGAATATCTCGAACTAATTCGACCATGTTATTTTCGCTAATATCGACCACATGGAGTTTTTTTGGATTTCTTATAAAGATTTCTTTACTAACAGCTTGCCCTATAGAACCAGCACCACCAATAACTAAAAATGTTGATGTGGATACTATGTGATTTAATTCTTTTTCATAATTGGAAACATCTTGATTAAAAAGTTCTTTTTTTCTTCCAATTAGATTTAACATTTGATTCAAACTAAATACTCCATAAAGGCTTAAACTAATTATGCTGCTACTTTAACAATCTGTTCATAAGAACCCGATTGAGAAATACATCCGTTGTTCAGTTGATAAATAACATCACATTTTTTTAAAGTACTCAGTCGGTGAGCAACAATAATCAGCGTTAAATTCTTATCAAGTGAATTGATGGCCTCCATTACACCAGCCTCAGTTGCGTTATCCAACGCGCTGGTTGCTTCATCAAATATAATGACGCTAGCTTGCTTATACAAAGCGCGGGCAATACCAATGCGTTGACGCTGCCCGCCTGAGAGACGTACACCACGCTCACCGACAGGCGTTTGATAACCCTCTGCTAATTCCTCAATGAATCCTGCAATTTGAGCATGCTCGGCGGCTCGTTTTACCTGAGCTAAATCAATTTCCTCCAAGGGTACGCCAAAGGCGACATTTTCCGCCATTGAGGTATCGGAAAGAAAAATGCTCTGCGGCACATGGGCAATATTTCGTTGCCAAGCACTTACATTATGCTTGTCAATGATTACATCATCGACTATTAGCCGCCCTTGTGTAGGAGAAAGCAAGCCCATAACGATATCTAACAGAGTGCTTTTACCACTGCCTGTTGTGCCAATAAAGCCTACCCGTGATCCTTTCGTTATGTTCAGATTAATATCCTTGAGGACTGGAGTATCAATACCCGCATAACAAAAGTGAACATTTTGTAATCTGAGGCTATTGTGAAAAGCTAAAGGTGAGAAATGTTTGTGATCATTAACCATGCTAGATAAGGGATAAGCTAATTGGTTAGTTACTGCGATCAGGGCAGCTTGATTGCCATTAATAACAGACCAAGAAAAATAGATTTGCTGTAAGGTTGGTAACAAGCGTTGAGCCCCTAAAGCTAGCGCGCCTAGTACAGGAATTGCTGCCTGTTGTCCTGCTGAATTTATTTGCAGCCAATACGCTGATGCAGCAATGAGTGTGATACCCAGCATTTCCAACAAAGACTTGGGCAAATTACTCAAAAAACCATTTTGCATTCCCGCCATCTCCATATTACGTGCAACCTGTGTATATAAACGACTAAATACACTTTGACTATTATCCATAATAATATCGCGAATACCTCCCAAGCCTTCCTGCATACACTTTATAGCTTGTGGTTGATTTTGAGCAATAATATTGCCATTGCGCCTAATCTGTTTGCGGGTTAAATAGCCGGTCAACACATACCCGCCTCCCAAAGTTACAAAAGCAAGCACGGCTACTTGTGTATTAATTAGCAGTAAGGTGCTGATTATGGCGATACTCATAAATAAGGCGCTTATCAGCATAAGCACATGCATGATTCCTACATGAATGGCGGCCCCTACTTTTTCTGTCACCATACTAATCAATTGACTGCTGTTATGTGCTACATGAAACTCATAAGACTGATACAGTGTTCTTGTATAGACTTCACTACGTAATTGAACGCCCATAGCGGCAGTCAAACGACCGTTAGCCCACAGTAACAAAATGCGGACTCCCGCAGAAAACACGGCTGCTATCACAAAACCTAGTGTTAAAGGCAATAATAATTCATCTGCTGACTGGATACCTAAGGTGCTGATTACTGGCTGCATCCAAGTAAGCTCCATCAATAACTCTGGTTTGGTTAACGCAGACAGAAAAGGGATTACCGCGCCGATACTCACTATTTCGGCAAATACCGAAATCAGCATTAAAACAAATAGCAGAAAGAACTGAATTCTGCGTTTTTTTCCTAAATAACTCCATAAGGCAATGATATTCTTGAGCAAAGTAACTTCCTATGTGTTTTGATTATCTTGTGGCATAAAATAAGAAACGTGCATGAAATAACTTGAGCATTTGATTCCCCTCTCCTTAGCCGACTCCCGGATGG
>JAUXWR010000468.1 GCA_030680075.1 Legionella sp. | reverse complement strand
ACATTAAGGGATTTACTTGAATTTAAAGCCACGATTCCTGCTTTTAATACCTTCATTCAAAATAGTCCTCTTGTTTCCACATTTATTAATGAAGAGCACTTAAAAAGACGGATTGCGCTAAAAAAATATCAGAATGCCATTTATGCAAGTGATTTCAACAGTGCTGAAGAACATCTAACAGTGGCGTTGAGTGATTTTGATCTTGGCGTAATTTGTCAATTTCTTTATACCAGTGATTTTTTGAAAAAATATAATCAACAATTTCCTGTAGGCGCGAATCTTCTTAAGATGCTCGCTGAGGACACAAACGAGAAGACGGCGTGTTTTCATTTTTGGGAGTTTTCTCTTAAAAAAGATTTTGCAAGAGCGGCTAGCTACTTCGCTTTGGCAACCGCTAATAATACGCCGGAAATTACCTCGCTTTTTATTATGGATTGTATAGTTCGCAGTGTTGAATTAGCTGACACGGAAAATTCACTGGGATCACTTCTGGCGCTAGATACGCATTCTTCAGAATATCACCAGTTTATAATGACTTATAAGGGCTATTGGCCGCATCTGGAGCAAGCGGTGCACGATAAAAATAAAAAATCGGTAAAGGTAGCTGAGAGTGAGCCTTGGTGGACGTCATCGTTTTGCTTGTAGCGAGCTTGAGAAGCTTTCTTTAAATGGTCAATTAAATTGCTAATAGTTGTTTATTTGGGTAAAATGCCTTTTTTTCAAAACGAGCTTGATAATGCGACAATATTTATCCAAATTAAGACAACGGTTAAAGGCAGAGGCTGAGCGTCCAATTCTTTCATTTTATTCCTCTTCAGAAGCGCAGTTATATCTCGCTGATATGGCAAAAGATGGACTGGATACATTTACACCTTACAAAACTGCACGTCATCGCCGACGCGATCTATTGCAGGGATTTTATGGTCTTAAAAATACGATGGTTGGTGTTTTTTTTGTCTGTTTTGCTTCTTGGGTTTTTGTTGCCAATTTATGTTTCAGAACGGTGCCTTCTTTATTTAGACAGGGATTTCGTCCATTTTTATCAAAAATAAAAAATGATTTTTATGGATTGGGTATTGATCTTTTCGGCGCTTTCACTCAAACACTGCGGGGTGTTACTCAAATCGCTACATGGCCATTGAGCATACTTAGGAGTTCGTGGCGAAGTTTATTGTCCGGAAAGTGGCAAAATTTTCAAGATAGAAAAAGTGTGGTGAGTTTGGTCAAAAAAGCCGATTCGGTTATGCAATTGAATAGTCCAGGTAGCGTTGGCAGTATGCGTAATATAATTGATTCGCTTGCGAAAAAAGTCCTAGACAATGAGGAAAAAAAACAAGTATCAACCAGAGGAAAAATTCCAACAAGAAGCTTTTATGGTGCGCCTATATCAGGGATAACTTATCTTAAAATGAATAAACTTGGGGATATGTTATCGGAGAGTGAGATAGACCGTATTAATTCTTATGTAAACTATTTTAGACAGTAGTTGCTTCACCCTCATCCGTCCTGTCGGGCACCTTCTCCCGATACGTGAGAAGGACCACCTGCCTTGTGTGTAATTAATCAAACACCAATGCAACGCAAGAACGCCTTCTACCGTATCGGGAGAAGGTGCCCGACAGGGCGGATGAGGGAAAAAAGTTTCTTATCTATCACTTTCACCAATGTTAATTGCAAAGCAATAACTCATGGCTTATTCTCTAATTATTAAAATTAATGGAGAGAATTTATGAGACAATGGAAATCGTTAATTGCTTTTGTATTAATGACCTTATTTATCCCCGTGGCACTTGCTCAGTCTCCAGCTGGAAACTGGACCACTATTGATGATAAAACCGGAAAGAAAAGAGCTCTTGTAAAGATGACTATCTCTGGTGATACATTAAGCGGTACTATTGTCAGCATTTTTCCCGAGCCAGGTGATACCGGTATGTGTGACAAATGCCCTGGCGAGTTTAAAGGAAAGCCGGTTAAAGGCTTGCAATTTGTCTGGGGCTTAAAAGACAAAGGTAACGGCGAGTGGAGCGATGGGCAAATTCTTGATCCAAAAACCGGTAAAATATATCGAGCCAAAGTAACATTAAAAGGCAATAAGCTATATGTACGCGGCTATGTAGGTGTTTCGGTATTGGGTCGTACGCAAACCTGGGTAAGATAATTTATCATTGGGCCTTAAATGGCCCTTCATTATTATTAGAGAAACTATGGCAGAAGTTCTATCGCGAAAAAGCTCATCCGTTGATCCGTTAAAAAGGCCCCCTCATTCAGCAGAAGCCGAGCAGTCAATTCTCGGCGGATTAATGCTCGATAATCAAGCTTGGGATAAAGTAAGCTCCAAGTTATGTGAGGCCGATTTTTATCGAACCGAGCACCGTACTTTATTTCGTGCGGTAATCGAGCTTGCTAAAAAAGACCAACCATTTGATGTCGTAACCCTGCTTGATAATTTAAAATCCAATAACGAACTGGATGATGCAGGCGGTGAGGCGTATTTATTTGAATTGGCCAATAATACCCCCAGTGTTGCCAATGTCGCCGCTTACGCTGATATTGTTCGGGAAAAATCCGTACAACGGCAATTGATAGCGATTGCCAGTGAAATTGCTGATTCCGCCTATAATCCGGCGGGTCGCGAGGTACCAGAACTTCTTGATCTTGCTGAAACCAAGGTGTTTGCGATAGCCGAACAAACAGGCACGGATGGCGGTCCTGAAACCATCAAATCCATTTTGGTAAGAGCGGTGGAAAAAATTGATGCGCTTTATCACAATGGCGATGCCATCACAGGCCTTCCGACAGGTCTTAGTGATCTTGATGAGATGACTTCCGGATTGCAGCCTTCGGATTTGATTATTGTCGCAGGTCGACCATCTATGGGTAAAACCACACTGGTCATGAATATGGCGGAAAATGCAGCTATCAGAGACGGTAAGCCTGTATTGGTTTTTTCAATGGAGATGCCCTCAGACTCGCTTGCCATGCGGATGATGTCCTCACTGGGACGAATCGATCAGCACCGTATTCGTACTGGTAAGCTAAACGATGATGATTGGCCGCGCGTTACATCAGCCGTTCACATGCTCTCGGAAGCGCCTTTGTTTATTGACGATAGTGCCGCTCTTAGCCCCTCGGAAATGCGCGCACGCGCACGCAGGCTTGCAAAAGAGCATGGTCAATTAGGGCTTATCGTAGTGGACTATCTGCAATTAATGAAAGTTCCAGGTTTTAAAGCTGAAAATAGAACCGCTGAGATTTCAGAAATTTCACGCAGTTTGAAATCATTGGCAAAAGAACTAAAAGTACCGGTCATTGCCCTGTCCCAGTTAAATCGAAGTTTGGAGCAGCGCCAGGATAAACGACCCGTAATGTCAGATTTACGGGAGTCAGGTGCGATTGAGCAGGACGCCGATTTAATCTGTTTTATTTATCGGGATGAAGTTTATAACGAAGACAGCCCGGAAAAAGGAGTTGCTGAAATCATTATTGCCAAGCAGCGTAATGGCCCTATCGGTAAAGTTCGTGTGGCATTTTTAGGCAAATATACGCGTTTTGAAGATTTGGCCTACAATGGCTACCAAGGGGCTGATTAAGTGGCCAGACCTTCGCGTATCCACATTGATCAAATGGCATTATTGCATAATCTTAATGTGGTAAAGCGACACGCACCTGACAAAAAAATTATTGCCATGGTAAAGGCTAATGCTTATGGTTGCGGTATTGAGGCTGTTGCGCCTGTTCTTGAAAAACACGTTCAAGCCTTTGGAGTGGCATGTCTTGAAGAGGCTCTAGCTCTTCGTGCCTTGGGCATTGAGCGCGATTGTATTTTGTTTCAGGGTATTTTTACACCCGATGAAATACAGATGCTCGCGAAATACAATATTCAATGCATTCTACATGAGCCTTGCCAACTTAAGTGGATATTGGAAACCCCCTCTACGGCCAAAATTAAAGTAGGGGTTAAAGTCAACACTGGCATGAGTCGCCTGGGTTTTCAACCGCGTGATATTAATAACGTGTTGACAAGTTTACAGGCCTGTCCATGGGTTGATGCCAATATCGCATTAATAGCGCATTTCGCCTGTGCTGATGAACCCTCCCATCCAGCGAATCAAAACCAGTTAAATTTATTTAACGAGCTTGATGTGTCAAAAAGTGCTTTTACTCGCAGTATGGCCAACTCAGCCGCGATATTAGCGCTTCCTGATACGCATGCAGATATAGTTCGCCCGGGAATCATGTTATATGGGGTCTCGCCTTTTCCTAACCAGACGGGTGCAGAGCTGGGGCTTATGCCGGTTATGCATTTTACCTCGGCAATCAGCGCTATTCATCAATACCCCCCTGATACGCCCATTGGTTATGGCGGTAGCTGGCAAAGTGAGCGTGCCACAACTATCGGTATTGTTCCTGTCGGCTATGGAGATGGTTATCCACGCCATATTAAGGAAAATACGCCCGTTTGGGTTAACGGCAAAGAAGCGCCAATAGTGGGGCGCGTGTCCATGGATATGTTAACGGTTGATTTGTCAGACTGCCTCAATGCTCAAGTGGGTGATGCTGTTGAGCTCTGGGGGCATCATATACCTGTTGAAACCATTGCGACTTCTGCGGGTACTATTGCGTATGAATTATTGTGTCAGATCACCTCACGCGTTAGAAAACAGTCAGGTGTGGATAATTTCTAACCTTGATGGTAGAATTGCAACCGATTTTCAAAATCAATTATACAGGTGAATTTGCATGAAAAAATTATTGTTGGCAACACTATCCTTGTCAATTTTTTTGACAGGTTGTGCTCCGGTGACTAATGAAGATGTCGGTACATTAACAGGTGGAGTCGTTGGCGGCTTGATTGGCAGTCAATTTGGCGGTGGCTCAGGAAAAGTAGCAGCTGCTGCAGGTGGCGTTTTATTAGGCGCATTTTTGGGCGGAAACATTGGTCGTACGATGGATAGACTGGATCGCCTTGAAATGCAAAGAGCATTGGAAACGGCACCCGTTGGCAGAACAGTAACCTGGAAAAACCCTGATACGGGTAATACCTATGCTGTCAGACCTACGAAAACTTACTACGCAAACCAACAGCCATGCCGTGAATATACGACTCACGCATTGATTGGTGGTAAGTCACAGGAAGTTTATGGCAAGGCATGTCGTCAAGCTGATGGCGCATGGAAAGTAGTGAATTAAACCAAACCCGTAGAACTATATATCGGTGGGCATCGGCATGAAAGCGCCGTGTCCACCATTACCCCATCCACCCCGCATCGTGTTCAATATTTGTGCTATATTTTAATAGTGTAATGCGAATGGTTTTGCAGGGAGTTTTGCCATGACCCAACTGATTTATTCCGTTCTACCGCGTAAAAGACGCCCCATCATTTTTATTAACCCGGAATTAAGTGTCGCTGAATGCGTTGAACTCATGTTTGCCGAAGACATTGGTGCATTAGTAGTTCATGATGATCTGAAATTATTAGGAATGGTCACCGAGCGAGATATCGTTCGCTCTTGCCTCAAACGAGATCTTGATCAAAAAAAAATAACAGCAGGGGAGATTGCTTATCGGAATGTCAGCGTTTTAAATATCGATGACCCTGTTGAACGAGCAATGGAAACAATCACGCTAACAAAGCGTCGACATGTTTTGGTCAGCGAAAACGGCGAGTTAGTCGCTATCTTATCCATAGGGGACTTACTTTTCTATTTACTGGATGACAAATCGCGAGTGATTGAGCATCTCGAAAATTACATTACTTCCTGACGCCCTTAATGAGACTCCCATTGAACTTAAGTCCTATTAATAATACTGTATAATCAAATTTGAATTGTATGTATTTTTAAAGGGAACGTCACATGCGAGTAATAAGGGCCGGGCTGATTTTTTGGTTGTTAGTTTGTGGTAGTGCAATGGCCTTGGCAAGTAATGCCTCATTACCATGGTTTAGTATTGAGAAAAACCAGGTTCAGTTGCGAGTCGATATGTTTTTATCATCGACATGCCCTCATTGCCAAAAAGCTGATAATTTTTTTAAAAAGATAGAAGCTGATAATCCTGGCTTTACCATTCATCGTTATATAATCAATGAAGATAAGGCCGCATTAGAAACCTTTAATCAGTTTTTACAGCAACAAAAAGAGTATGATTTTGCTGTACCCTCTATTGTTTTTTGTAATACACGCTGGATTGGTTTTGGTGATGATAATAAAGATGGCCAGCAATTATTAAAAGCGATGAATTATTGCCGTAACCAAATCGCAAAAACCGGTACATTAACGCCCGCAACCGAACAAGCACTTAAACAGATGTCTGTCGCTAACTGGTATGAGGCTAATTTGGTAAATACACTGTCGCCCGTTACTTTTATCCCGCTGATGGCTTTATTTGATGCAATTAATCCTTGTTCAATCACGTCTATTTTAGCATTATTTGCTTTTTTAATTAGTCAAAAGTCACGAAAAATACAATTACCTGTCCTGATTTTATTTTTAGCAGGTGCAGGACTTGCCCATCATCTGCAACAAGTTCATACTTCCTTCTTCTATCAGGCATTAGTTATGTTCCGCATCCCGACTATGGTTATTGGTTTAGGGTTAATAACCTATGTCCTTGTTTTTCATCCACAAGATCTCCCCGCAAAAAAGCGATTACCGGGAGCATTTTATCTTCTCCTGGTGGTGTTAGCCGCTTTTGTTATTCAATCCTACCAGCAAACATACACACCCAATTTTTCACTTATTTTTCATCAGTGGGTAATGGGGCAGGATTTTTCAGGGGCAACGCAGGCATTATATGGGTTTTTGTATCAATTGGTTTATTTGCTGATAATAGGTGGTATCGCGGTAGGACTGGTGAGTCTTTGCACGCATTATAAACGTTTGGCGACAAAGCTTTTGCGCATCGAAATTTTTTCCTGGCATTATCTTTTGATGGTGGGCTTTATCCTTATTGCGTACCCATTTTTACTCGCAAATTTTGCCATTACCCTCTTGATAATTATCCTCGCATTTTTATCAAGTTGGATAAATTTAAAAAACCGGATTAAGCGCGAGAGCAAATAATATGAATTGTGGGTAAGGGGCTGATGCCTGAGCTTACGTTAAATAAACTTGATTTGAGCTGAGTGTTTTGGGATCATCACTACATTATTTATTTTGGGTATCTGTATGAAGAAGTTAATCGATATTCCTGTGGTCGTAGAAAGTGGCCAGAAGTATAAAACGTCACAGGGTATTGTTGCGATCAAAGATGGTGTTAAAACGGTTGATGATGCCCATGTACGCTTGCCAAAGCCCAAGTGGTTACGCATTGTTAATCATACAACGCCTGCGTACAGTCGGGTAAAAGAGCAGGTTGTTGAGCATCGATTGGCAACGGTTTGTGAAGAAGCAAAATGCCCGAATATTGCAGAATGCTGGTCGCATGGCACGGCAACTATTATGTTAATGGGAGCTGTTTGTACAAGAGCCTGTCGTTTCTGTGCTGTTGATACCGGAAATCCTCATGGCTGGCTGGACAAGGACGAGCCTGCAAATACCGCCAATACGGTGGCCTTGATGAATCTGGACTATGTAGTACTAACCTCGGTAAATCGCGATGATTTAAGCGATGGGGGCGCTCAACATTATGCCGATAGCGTTCGTGCTATTAAAAGCCGGTGCCCACACACTAAAATCGAAGCCTTAACACCTGATTTCCAGGGCGTTGAAAAAGATATCGCCATTTTGCTGGATAGTGGTCTGGATGTTTTTGCACAAAACGTCGAAACTGTTGAACGCCTGACCCACCCTGTACGTGATAATCGAGCGGGTTACTGGCAAACATTAAACGTATTGGCTTTCGCTAAAAAATACCGTCCCGATGTTTTAACCAAAACCAGCTTGATGTTAGGCCTTGGCGAAACAGACGAGGAAATCATCAAGACTATGGATGATTTGCGCGCCCAAAATGTCGATATCCTCACTCTTGGCCAATATTTGCAGCCCACAAAAAATCACCTGCCTGTTATGCGCTATGTGACGCCGGAGAAATTTATTGAATTTCGCGACATTGGTTTGCAAAAAGGCTTTTTTGAAGTGGCGTCAGGCCCCCTCGTGCGCTCAAGCTACCGCGCTGACAGAATTTTCAAACGCGATAACTTGGGATTGTAAAATATCAGGGTAATGTAACGCCTTTTTTATTCAAATTTCGTTGAATAAAAAAGGCGATAAGTCCCATAGTAACGCCTAAAATTACACCAGATAAGCCCAACATAAAATAATAATGCTGATATACCGGTAAACTCTCCACCGCCTGGACAAAATTTTCAGGCAGGGCGACAAATGCTGCAAGACGGCCAGAAACAGTATTAGACAGCGAAAGGGCTAAATACCAAACCCCCATTGCAAAAGCCAGATTTTTCGTATCACAATAAAGACCTATCATACTTAAGCCGATAGCGCTTACCCATAGCTCTGCCAGGGTTATCAGAATATAGGTAAGGCCGAGATAATTTCCGTTTATATGGCCATTGATGGCCATACTTGCCGCAAAAGCCATCACTAACAATGCAATTCCGGCGAGGACTGTGCCTGATGCGAATTGATAGGGGATAGTAAAGCGCGAAAAATTTCGATAAAAACGGGGCAATTGCAAGCCCAAAGCAATGATAAGCAGGGGATTTAGCATTTGATAATGAGCAGGAGAGACTGAAAATCCCAGTAGCTGTAAATCAGAATTATTTTTAGCAAATAACACGAGCGTGCTACTCATTTGATTATAAATAATAAAGAAAATAGCTGCTTCAATGATTAATAAAATTGCAATCAATTGTTTTGTCCGTGCTATACCCGACAAAGCAAGGGTTTTGGCAAAAAACCAGAAAATTCCCAATCCACAACCGATACTTATCACTATACTGGCCAGATAAACATGAGAATAAGCAGTAAGAGTAAAGATATAGATACCTGCCAGGTAGCACACCAGCTGATATTTAGCTTTAGCTGTCATGGGTTGAGTATCTTTTCCCCAAATCACATTATCATAGAGAGAATAACGTTTGGTAAAATTTATCGCGGCCATCGATTTGCCAATAAAGGCGACAGTCAAAATAGACAAAGGGCCATAACGGCTGTCTAAAAGTGATGGGGCAATAATGGTCGCTAATAACGCTCCCACATTTATAGCCATATAGTAAAAAGTCATGGCCGATTTTGCTTTGATTGCGTCATCGCTATAAATATGAGAAACCATCCCAGAAGATGTTCCGACTAATAAAGAATTGGTTGCAGGAATGAGTGCAAAGGAGGCGATAAATAAGGTATCTCCAAAACTTGAGAGGGTGTAGCCGCTTAACATGACGAGCAAGTAGGAAAAAGCGAGCATAATACTTCCCAGTAAAATTGCGCGTCTTATCCCTAAAACCTGATCAGCCATAAAGCCACCCATAATGGGCATAAGATAGCCAGCTGCCTGTGTAATGCCGATAAATGCATAAGCCTTGGCTTGGCTAAAGCCTAAACCTTGCTCAAGCATGGGGCGGGTCAAAAATAAAATTAGTACAGTGTTTAGTGCATAAACGGAGAATTGACTCCAAAAAGTGATTAAGATGATATTGTTGGTTTGTTGTTGGCGGGTATCCCATAGTGGCAGAAAATTTTTTACAGCTTGATACAACATCGTGCCTCCCTGGCTATCTGAAAATAAAAGGTCTTATTTTTTTGCTAACACCACATCAATAATATGCGTGTCATGATAAGGAAATGTAAAAATTTTACTGAATAAACGTTTTAAACGTTCAATAAGAAAATTTTTAGGTAACATTCTCATGGAAACACTATTTAAGAACCATGTTCCTTCAATACCAAATAAAGCGAGTTCATTAATATCGTGTAAGGTAACAGGAATACGGATGCGCTGATGCTGTACTACTTCAAATTTATGCTGTGCAAAAACATCCATTAATTCATCAAGCCCTGATGCGGCTGTTGTATTTTTAACCATGGCTTTATAATAATGCCCGACAACGCTGCTCACCAATGTTCCCTCCGCTATAAAGTTGGCAAGATGTTGTTGCGCAATGGGGAAAGATTCATAAGTAGTGGTGATAAGCGAAAAATAACCATTCGCACGTGTTAGTAAATCCGCCTCGTTAAATAGCGTATTAATAGGCACGTAAGCATTAATAAAGTGGGCTAAGACCAAATCCTGGCTATGATGAGGGAGATAATGACTGGCTTCTGTCGCACTCGCTTCAATCGCAGTAAGTGGAACAGCACGCCGTGCATGCGCCAGCATTTCAGCAGAAATATCAATGCCAGTAAACTCGGCGGCAGGCATATGTTGCCTCAGATTTTCGAGAAAGGCACCGTCGCCCACCCCAAAATCAAGAACTTTATAACCTGGTCGCAGCCCCAAATGTTCACGTTTAATTTGTTCAATCGCTACACGATAGCTTTCACTAATCGACCCAAATTGGTCTGCCGTCGCATTTTGGCCCGCGATTTCATTATACATGGCCTTTAAAGACAAAAAGACTTCCGGTTTATAAATAGGAAAATAGTATATCCTTAAATAACTCCACTTTGCGAATGGTCTTTAATACTAACCGCATTTTATATTTTTTTTATCGTTGCATTAAATTTCAAAATGGTGCCATCTCCTTAATCGCAACCAATGTAATGCATAACTCTCGAATTTCCTTCCCTGTCGTCCCGGAATTTAGAGAGGCTTAACGAGCACGCGAGTTTAGTCTCTTTTAATGTCCGGGATCTATTTTCAGGCTGGTACGGGCTATTAATTCTGGGATAATGACAAATAATATGCCTGACAAGATGCACGGAGTGGAATGGATCCCTGACATTCAGTAAGACTAGGTTCGCGCGCTCACAAGTCTTACTAAATTCCGGGACGACACCCATTAGAGCTTGCGTCAATCATGGTAAGGCTAAAAAGTTGGTGTTATACGGTTTCTGAGTTTCCTATAAAAGCTCACAAGGACGCATCGTTAAAAATGCGGGTAAATAACTCGTCTTTGCGAACGAAGTGAAGCAATCTAGAGCTGTATTCGAATCAAACTCCGATCTGGATTGCTTCACTTCGTTCGCAAAGACGGCATTTGTTCCGAGATTTAAAATTGTCCTGTGCAAAGGTCTTTTTATTTTAAGCATATTTTATTAATGACACGACTTGGCAACTTATGTAAAAATGCATTTGCCTGTTAAAAATGGGGTGGGGTAACAGGGTGTTACTGTGTTTTATTAAGCCTTTAAATCGTCTCAATTAATAGTATTTTCAGCTGGACTGATTACTAATTTAAGTGAATGGATTGTTATGACTGTTAATATACTTTGTGTTTTTGGTACGCGCCCTGAAGCTATTAAAATGGCACCCCTTATCAAGGAGCTGAGCGCAAACTCGACTATCAATAATAAAGTGTGTGTAACAGGGCAACATCAGCAAATGCTCACCTCAGTTCTTCAACAATTTGAAATAACCCCGGACTATAATTTGCAAGTAATGACGGCAAACCAGGGTTTAAGCCACCTCACTGCACGAATTTTACTTGGCCTTGCTGATATATTTAAGCTTTATAAGCCCGATCTGATTATCGTGCATGGTGATACCACTACCACGCTTGCCGCATCCCTTTCTGCTTACTACCATCGTATTCCTGTCGCTCATGTTGAAGCAGGTCTTCGAACGGGCGACAGGTATTCGCCCTGGCCTGAGGAAGCAAATCGCAAACTGACAAGTGCATTGGCTATCGCGCATTTTGCACCCACGGAAGGCTCGCGTCTAAACCTTCTTCGAGAAGGTATTGCGCCAGAGTCAATACATGTCACCGGGAACACCGTCATTGATGCATTAAATCAAATGGTGGATAAAATAAACAATAACCCCGTGCTGGCAGACAATCTCAGACTAAAATTTCCTTTTTTACAGGAAGGGCGACGGTTAATCCTCGTAACAGGACATCGCCGTGAAAACTTTGGCTCGGGTTTTGAACGTATTTGCCGTGCATTAGCTAAAGTCGCAGAGCTTTTTCCTGAAGTCGATATTGTTTATCCGGTACATCTCAATCCCTGTGTACAACAACCGGTAAAATCGTTATTGGGAGATATCCCCAATATTCATCTGATTGCCCCCGTTGATTACTCGCCATTTGTTTATCTCATGAAAGCGGCTTATCTTATCCTCACTGACTCAGGGGGCATCCAGGAGGAAGCACCATCTCTTGGCAAGCCTGTTTTAGTTATGCGCGATATTACCGAGAGGCCTGAGGCAGTTGTCGCAGGAACGGTAAAGTTGGTAGGGACTGATATTGAAGAAATAGTAAGTAATATCAGTGAATTGTTAACAGATGAGTCAGTGTATCGCCGAATGAGTACGGCTCAAAATCCTTATGGGGATGGAAAAGCCGCGGCGCGGATTGTTAATGTAATAGCTAACTTGACGGGTGCAAAAGAGCAGGATGCCTCAATGAACACCAATGACCATTTAGAAAAAAATACCGCTTTTTACACGGAAGAAAGCTTATCATGCTAGAGCGAAATACTGTCTTTTCAAAAGTTATTGTAGTTGGGCTTGGCTATATCGGTTTACCAACAGCTGCAGTCCTTGCTTCACGCCGCGTTCGCGTAGTAGGGGTCGATATCTGCCCGGACACTATAGACACTATTAATCGCGGCGAGATTCATATTGTAGAGCCGGAATTGGACATTGCAGTGCATGCTGCCGTTACAGAAGGGTATTTGCGGGCAACAGCAGAGCCAGAACCTGCGGATGCATTTCTTATTGCAGTACCGACACCGTTTAAAGAAAACCATCAGCCCGATTTAAGCTATATTCAGGCGGCCAGCACGTCGATTGCACCTTTCTTAAAAAAAGGTGATTTAGTCATTCTTGAATCAACCTCACCTGTCGGTGCCACTGAATTAATCGCCGCCTGGCTTGCAAAAGCCCGTACTGATCTGACCTTCCCACAATCTCATGGAGAAAGCTCTGATATAAGAGTGGCTTATTGTCCCGAGCGCGTGTTGCCAGGTCATGTTCTCAGGGAGTTAGTACAAAATGACCGTGTTATTGGCGGAATGACCCCCAAATGTTCGGCAAGAGCCGTGCAGTTGTACAAAATCTTTGTAGAAGGGGAGTGCTTTGTCACTCAATCGCGTACAGCGGAAATGTGCAAACTAACCGAAAACAGCTTTCGAGACGTGAATATCGCATTTGCCAACGAGCTTTCACTTATCTGCGATAAGCTCGATATTAATGTTTGGGAGCTCATTGAGCTGGCTAATCACCATCCTCGTGTCAATATCCTTCGACCAGGGCCTGGGGTGGGCGGTCATTGCATTGCGGTAGATCCCTGGTTTATTGTAAGCAAGACACCCAATGAGGCACGGTTAATTCATACGGCAAGAGAGGTCAATGACGGTAAACCTCAATGGGTAATTGAGAAAGTCAAGCGAGCAGTGGGTGAATTTTTACAGCAAAATCCAGAAAAAACGGCGCGAGATGTAACAATTGCCTGCTTTGGCCTAACCTTTAAAGCCGATATTGATGACTTACGGGAAAGCCCGGCTTTAGAAATAACCAAACAAATTGCGTTAATGCATCCAGGGCATATTTTAGTTGTTGAACCCAATATTGACTTGCTGCCCGCAGAATTTAAGGAGAACACAATGCTTGGTTGTATCGACAAAGCATTGATGGAAAGTGATATTCTCGTGATGCTGGTCAATCACAAAGTCTTTAGACAAATTCCAAAATATATTTGTCAGGGGTACACTGTTGTTGACGCAGCCGGTACATGGGTTTAAGCCAACCATCACGTTAAGGAGTTTGGGCATTAAGCTTTAACGACTCTCTCGTCAATAATTAGTTCTTGACATATTTTTCCAATTTGACTAGATTTGGCCTCGATTCTCAATTGAATAGGTGAGTAAAAATCATCTAGCCCAGGGCTGTATGTGAATCCGATTATCGGATATTGCAGGGCGGTAGCGTGCTCGGACGACTTAAATGACCATGACTGTTTATAACAAATTACGCAAGCTTCTAACCCCCTCAGAGCGCCGGCAACTGGTGACGCTGCTGTTTTTAATGTTCATCGGCATGATATTGGAAATGATAGGGATTGGCTTGGTTATACCGGCAATCGCGCTGATGACAAAACCTGACCTTGCAAAAAGTTACCCAATTTTACAACCCATGCTCACCTTTTTCGGTAACCCCACTCAGGCTCAATTGGTTATTGGGGGTATGCTCGCTCTTGTAGGGCTTTATCTCATCAAAACGGTATTTCTCATCTTTATGGTGTGGAAGCAAAACAGATTTATTGCGGGCGTTCAATCGGCTTTATCCTGTCGATTATTCACCGGCTATTTGCATCAGCCATGGAGCTTTCACCTGCAGCGAAACTCAGCCCAGCTGATTCTAAATGTAACCAATGAGGTTAATATATTCATTGGTACGGCTCTTCAGCCCGGTATGCTCGTGCTTACTGAAGGGTTGGTGTTGTTTGGAGTCACGATTCTCTTATTCACCGTTGAGCCGGTTGGTTCATTTATCGTGGTGAGTACAATGGGGCTTGCCGCATGGGGTTTTCAGCGCGTTATCCGTAACCACCTCTTATCCTGGGGTAAAGCGCGCCAATATCACGAGGGTCTACGTATCCAGCATTTACAGCAGGGTCTTGGTGGCGCCAAAGACGTTAAGCTTTTGGGTCGCGAAAATGAATTTATTGCTCAATATCAACAGCATAATATCAGCAGCACCTCTGTCAGCCAACGGCAGAAAACGCTAATGGAAATGCCACGTATTTGGCTTGAGTTGTTAGCAGTGGCCGGACTTGCGGCTTTAGTTTTAGTCATGCTCGGCCAAGGCAAATCACTGGATTCGCTGTTGCCTACCATGGGTTTGTTCACTGCCGCAGCGTTTCGACTTTTACCCTCTGCCAATCGGGTGCTCGGAGCAATTCAGAGTCTTCGCTATGGCTTGCCGGTAATAAATACATTAGAGCAGGAGATAGCGTTATTAAGTGATGAGAAGCTGCCAGAGCGTAAAGGATTATTACCATTTAAACACCAACTCACCCTTGAGCAGGTTGACTACCACTATAGCAAAGCTGAAAACAAGGCATTGAATAATCTCACTATCTCAATTCCTTGTGGTTCATCGGTTGGGTTTATCGGCTCCAGTGGCGCTGGGAAAAGTACCCTTGTTGATACCATCCTTGGATTGCTTACTCCTGTTAATGGGTATATAAAAATTGACGGCGTGGATATTCAGACAAATCTTCGCGGCTGGCAAGATCAAATAGGTTATGTTCCGCAAAGTATTTACTTGACCGATGATACCCTTCGCCGTAACGTAGCTTTTGGTGTGTCAGAAGAGAATATTGATGATGCAGCTATTGCCCGAGCCATTAAGGCCGCTCAGCTTGAAGATTTTATTGAAAGTTTGCCAGAGGGCATGAATACTCTGGTGGGTGAACGAGGCATTCGACTATCCGGTGGGCAGCGTCAACGCATCGGTATTGCTCGCGCGCTTTATCATGATCCAGCAGTTTTAGTACTTGATGAGGCAACCAGCGCTCTTGATACACTGACGGAGAAAGGAGTAATGGAGGCTATTAATGCCTTGCATGGGAAAAAAACCCTGTTAATAGTGGCACACAGACTTTCTACAGTCGCCAATTGCGATCGGCTGTACAGGATGGAACTGGGGAAAATAATAGAAGAAGGGAATTTTGAAAGTGTCACCAATACTCGTGTGGCCTTTGCAAAATAGGACAATAGCTTTGCTGACAAGGTGTAACGGGTAGAAACTATGTTTAATAATAAATCAATTCTTATAACCGGTGGTAGTGGTTCATTTGGCCACCAATATGTTCGCACCATTTTAGATCGTTATCAGCCGAAGAAGCTCATCGTCTATTCACGAGATGAACTAAAACAGTATGAAATGGCGCAAGTATTTTCAGAATCAAAATACGACTGCATGCGGTATTTTATCGGGGATGTGCGGGATAGCGAGCGCCTTACCATGGCGATGCGAGGCGTGGATTATGTTATTCATGCAGCTGCGTTAAAGCAGGTACCGGCTGCTGAATATAATCCCATGGAATGTATAAAAACCAATATTCATGGCGCAGAAAATGTTATTCAGGCGGCTCTGGCGGCAGAGGTGGAGAAAGTTATAGCACTGTCTACAGATAAAGCGGCTAATCCCATTAATCTGTATGGCGCGACCAAATTAGCGTCAGATAAGCTATTTGTTGCGGCGAATAATATTGCGGGTGGGCATCGTACCCGTTTTTCTGTGGTTCGTTATGGCAATGTAGTGGGTTCACGCGGCTCGGTTGTTCCTTTTTTTAAAAAACTGATTAATCAAAATACGGATCATCTACCCATTACAGATGTTCGTATGACTCGTTTCTGGATAACTCTTCAGCAGGGTGTGGATTTTGTGCTTAAAAATTTTGAGCGCATGAGTGGGGGGGAGATTTTTGTCCCCAAAATTCCATCAGTCCGAATAACTGATTTGGCAACATCGATGGCGCCCCATATACCTCATAAAATAATTGGCATTCGCCCTGGTGAAAAAATTCATGAAGTGATGTGTCCTGCGGATGACTCACATTTAACACTGGAATTTTTAGACCATTTTGTTATTACTCCCACGATTATGTTCACCGATCATAGCAATAAATTCTCCCCGAATAAGCTCGGTGAAAAGAGCTGTTATGTAGAGCAGGGCTTTGAGTACAATTCCGGTAAAAATGAGCATTTTTTAACGGTTGAAGAAATTACTAAATTCAATCAAATGGCAGAGATGGAATGATTCCTTACGGCAGGCAGGATATCTCGCCAGCAGACATTGCAGCTGTTGTTGAAGTGTTACAATCGGATTGGCTCACGCAAGGTCCTACCGTTGTGCGTTTTGAGCAAGCTGTAGCCGAGAAGGTTGGTGCTAACTATGCGGTTGCCGTTAATTCTGCAACAAGTGCGCTGCATATTGCGTGCCTGGCACTTGATTTAGGCCATGGTGACTATCTCTGGACATCGCCCAATACGTTTGTAGCCTCGGCTAATTGTGGATTATATTGTGGTGCAAAAGTTGATTTTGTGGATATATGTCCCAAGACCTATAACATGGATGTTGACGCGCTCTCCTTAAAATTAGAGCAAGCAGCGCATGCTGGCACTCTTCCAAAAGTCGTGATACCCGTGCATTTTGCCGGTCAGTCTTGCGATATGGCTAAAATCCATGCTCTTTCCGAACGTTATGGATTTAAGATTATTGAAGATGCCTCTCATGCTATTGGTGGTCGATTCAACGACCAACTGGTGGGTAGTGGTGTTTATAGTGATATTACTATTTTCAGCTTTCATCCGGTAAAAATTATCACCACCGGCGAAGGGGGAATGGCCTTAACCAACAACCCCGGGCTCGCTGAGCGCATGCAGCGTTTGCGTGCGCATGGAATTACTCGCGATCCAGAACAGATACAGAGCCCCTCTCCTGGTGCCTGGTATTATGAGCAAATAGAGCTTGGCTTTAATTATCGAATGACTGATATTCAAGCAGCCCTTGGCTTAAGCCAGCTTCAACGCCTGGATGAATTTTTAATAAAACGACAAGGTATTGCTTCAATATATGATGAAGCTCTCGCTAATTTGCCTTTGATTCGACCTTTTCGGCAGCCAAATACCTACTCCGCTTTTCATCTATACGTAATTCAGCTCGATAAAAACCATTCAAAAGCGAACCGCACTGACTTATTTGCCTATTTGCGGGAGGCGGGTATTGGGGTGAATGTTCACTATATTCCCGTCCATTATCATCCTTACTATCAGCAAGCAGGGTTTTGCAGAGGAAATTTCCCTAAAGCCGAGTTTTATTATAACAATGCGATTAGTTTGCCTATGTTTGTTACATTAAGCGACGATGATCAAAATGACGTAATAAATGCTTTACAACGATATTTTGACAACCTGGGTGTGTCATCTTGAACGCGTAGGATGACGCACCTGGTGAGTTACTTTATTTTTTATAATTGAGATCTAAGAGAAGGGGATTTGCATGAGTTTTACTATTGGTGGGGTGGCGGTAGGTCAAGGAGCGGCGCCATTCATCATTGCGGAGATGTCTGGCAATCATAATCAATCTTTGGACCGTGCATTAAGTATTGTCGACGCCATTGCTGATAGCGGTGCTCATGCCCTCAAACTCCAGACTTATACAGCCGATACAATGACGCTTGATTTGGCTGAACGAGAATTTTTTATTGATGACCCTAAAAGTCTTTGGAAGGGTAATAGTTTATATAAGCTATACCAGCTTGCTTATACGCCATGGGAGTGGCATGAGCCGATTTTCAAACGCGCTAGAGCCCGGGGGCTCGTTGCTTTTAGCACGCCTTTTGATGCCACAGCCGTAGATTTTCTCGAAACACTTGACGTGCCAGCTTATAAAATTGCGTCATTTGAAAATACAGATCTTCCACTCATAAGAAAAGCCGCCTCAACCGGCAAGCCGTTAATTATTTCGACGGGGATGGCAACTGTCGCAGAAATCGATGATGCTGTGCGCGCAGCACGTGAGGCAGGATGCCGGGATTTGGTTATACTAAAATGCACGAGTAGTTATCCTGCAAGCCCCGCGTCTTCAAATCTTGCCAGCATTCCTCATATGCGAACCCTTTTTGATTGTGAAATTGGACTTTCTGATCATACCCTCGGTATTGGTGCGGCTGTCGCAAGTGTGGCACTAGGTGCCTCTGTTATTGAGAAACACGTGACCCTTAGCAGGGCCGAGGGTGGCGTCGATGCTGCTTTTTCTCTGGAGCCGCTGGAATTAAAGCAGCTTGTTAACGAAACACATACTGCCTGGCAGGCTTTAGGGAATGCAAAAATAGGCCCTTCAGAAGAAGAGCGTAGTTCAATGGTTTACAGACGCACACTTTATGTTTGTGAAGATTTAAATGAGGGCGATATGTTCACGCCTCTCAATCTTCGCGCTATACGCCCAGGCCTTGGCTTGCCACCCAAATATATTAATCAGTTGTTAGGTAAGAAAGTGGCAAAAAATATAAAAAAAGGTACACCTGTTAGCTGGGAACTTATCGGGTAACTTCAAGACCCTTAAGCATTGAGGAAATTATTTGAATAAGTTAACACCAATTCGGGATGAGAAAATCATTTACCCCGGTATCTTTTGGGCTGAAAAAGCGCCTCTTTGCGCTCGGCCTCGGGGTACCAACACTCTTCAGCATGAACGGGTTGGTGTGAGCCGGATAGTTACCTTTTTAGCTCAAACTGGTGTTAATTTAGTGCTGAGTCAGCATGAATAAGCATCTGGTAATATTATCTGTTCCCCTCATCAGAATAGGTCGTGTTCTGTTGGGTGCGCCTGTTCTTGAGACAATTAAAGAAACGTGCGATGTACTGATTGTTAGCCCCAATGAGCCTGATTCAGATTTTCAAAAAGAATTTAGCGCTAAGGGAGTCAAATTTTATCAATGGATAGTGCCCGGAATGTCTGCATTAAATAGAATGCTTGGTACTATTGTTACTATTCAGCGAATGAATGGCTATTGGTTACGTCATCGACATAAAGGAATGGGGCTAGAATATTACCACCGCAATGCCGTATATACCGGACTTGATGATTGCTCTTTAAAAAAATTGTCTTTATTAAAAATAGTAATCTATCGACTGATTGCGTGGACTGGTTATTTTTCGGTTTCATGGCGTATTACTGATTCGTTACGCGGCTTTTTATTTCGCGATGCCGCGAAAATTGATAATGTCACAAATGGCTATGAGAAGGTTACTTTAATACAATCTTGTAGTTGGGGTGAGCAAGATACTTATCTTGCCTGGTATGCAAAGAAGAAAAAAATCCGAACGATTTTTATTCCTTACACAACTGATCAGCTCTATTGTAACGGGTTTTTGTTATCTGATTATGATGCGGTTTGTATTCAGGGCGAATTTGAAAAAAAATGCGCGACCAGGCTTCATGCCCTATCAGAACTGCGCCAGAAAAATATAGGTTCTGCCTGGTTTCGGCACGTTGATAATCTTATTAATGAGATAGATACAAACCCTGAAAACTCTGTTTCAGACGTTAAATATATTTTATTTTCAGGTCACAGTGCACAGTATTATCCACGAGAGTCTGAGTATAAAGCCTTAGCTTCTCTGGAAAAAATAGTAAGCGCGCGTTTTCCAGGTAAAGTAAAAATTATTTACAGACCTGTTTGCATGACCGCCGATGAAATAAAAAAAATTCAGGAAGATTGGGGTAACCGCGAGAATATAGAAATTCAACTGCCGCAATTATCTATTGTTGGCACAGAAAAACACGTTACAAAAAGCTTAAAAGAGGAATGGAAAGACTATATTGGACAACTGCAGAGAGCTGATGTTCTGGTGATGAGCTTCCTATCGAGCCTGGCACTTGATATAAGCTATTTAGGAAAGCCCGCTTTTATTGTATTTGATGATGCAACGGGAAAGCTCGAAAAAAAATGCATTAGCCTGCTGTTTGATGCAGAGGGAAAAATGCCAGGACTTGAGGCGTTTCCCATAATAAATAATATAGAAAATATAGTGCCACTTCTTGAGGAAGCTCTTAAAGTGCCTGTTAATTTTAGTCATTTGCAAAAAAGCGTAAAAAAGTCCTGGGATTTTGAAAAAGTGAATTTTAGGGAAGAACTTGCGTACCTCATCGACAGCAATACAGGATTTAAAAATGAGACCAGATGAATTTCTGATGAAGGTAGGTCGTCGGATAAAATGGGCGGTTAAGGGAAGGCCTGTTCCTCCTAATCTCCTGGAGATGGTATGGCCAGAGGACAAACTTGATAATAAGCCTCTTGTTAATGTGCCAGAGGGTTATTGCTTAAGGCAGTTTGACGACGCTGATACTCAAAATTATTATGACCTCTTCGCTCGAGCTTCGATGGAAAAACCCCCTTTGGATTATTGGCGTAAGCACTTGCTTCCCGAGGGTTTTTTTGTGATAGAGCATCAAGCGAGTAAAACAATAGTGGCTGCCTGTTTTGCCTCTCACCACCCGACAGCAAGACATCCGCAAGCAGGAAATTTTGGCTGGCTTGCTGTTGATCCCGCCTACAGAGGACGCAATTTGGGGCAGGCTATTTCAGCGGCAGTGACTGCAAGATTAATAGAAGGTGGATATAAAAGAATTTATCTGGAAACCCATGATTTTCGACTTCCGGCTATCGCTATTTATCTTAAAATGGGATGGGTTCCACTGTTATATTTACCTGAAATGGAGAGGCGCTGGGCTTTAATTTGTGAGGCATTACAAAGGCCTTATACCCCGGAATGTTGGCCTAATGGTACTGCCTTAAATTCAATTGTGACTCCTACCCCACAACCGTTCGTGCTGAGGAGTGGTGGAAGCCCGTTTTGAAGCATTCGCCCAGGCAAATCTTGTGCGAGAACGAACAATACATTAATAGTAAGGTTAGAAAGATAAAATGATTCCAATTTCAAAGCCCATAATATCCGAACGTGATATTCAATGTGTCACGGATGCAGTTTCTTCAGGCTGGGTATCTTCATTAGGTCCTTACCTGCAAGAATTTGAAGAAAGATTTGCAGCATATTGTGGCGTGAAACATTGTGTTTCTACTGCAAATGGCACAGTGGCGATTCATTTAGCGCTCAAAGCACTGGGTATTGGTCCTGGTGATGAGGTTATCATCCCTGATTTGACTTTCGCGGCCACGGCAAATGCCGTAATCCTTTCAGGAGCAAAACCTGTGATAGTCGATGTACGTGATACTGACTGGTGTCTTGATCCAGCATTGGTCCGTGCAAACATCACCTCAAAAACCAAGGCTATTATCCCCGTCCATTTATATGGTCATCCTTGTGAGATGGACAATTTACAGAGTATTGCCAACGAGTATAACCTTAAAATTATAGAAGACGCCGCTGAAGCCCATGGTGCACAATATCATGGTCGTCGTGCAGGGAGTCTTGGTGATTGTGCAACCTTCAGTTTTTATGGCAATAAAATTATTACCACGGGCGAGGGCGGCTGTCTCACGACTGATTCAGATACGATTGCTGAGCGCGCCCGTCTTTTGCGTGACCATGGTATGAGTAAAGAGCGACGGTATTGGCATACAGAAGTTGGCTATAACTACCGAATGACGAATCTTCAAGGCGCTTTGGGCGTTGCTCAACTTGAAAAAATTGATTATTTTATGCAAGAACGAGAGAGAATATTAAATACTTATCGATATTATCTTGAGCCGCATGGTCTTTTTCTAAATCCACATTTAGAAGGTTGCAAGCCTGTTAACTGGCTTACCTGTGTTTTAATACCCAAATTGAATCGTATTGACCGTGATGGTATTTTAGTTCAGCTAAAAGAGCAGGGCATAGAAACTCGACCTTTCTTTTATCCACTGACAGCGATGCCTGTTTATGAAGGGGAACATAATCCCATATCGCAAGATTTATCAGTGCGTGGTCTTAACTTGCCTACGTATCCTGAGCTGTCAGATAGTTTAATTAAACATATTTCAGACACTCTTTTAAAAGTTATAAAGCATTAAGGACGAAAAAATGAATTCTCCACGTAAAGTGGCACTAATTACCGGGGTAACGGGGCAAGATGGTGCCTATCTTGCGGAATTTTTGCTTGCCAAAAATTATATTGTGCATGGTTTGAAACGGCGTTGTTCATCCTTTAATACAAGTCGTATCGATCATTTAATGAGTGATGAACGAGATCCTGAGTGTCGTTTTTTTTCCCACTTTGGAGATATGACGGATTCGATGAGTCTTGTGCACGTGATTCAAAAAGTTAAACCGGATGAAATTTATAATCTGGCAGCGCAGTCTCATGTTGCGGTATCTTTCGAAGAACCCGAATACACAGCAAATTCTGATGCGTTGGGGGCTCTTCGTATTTTAGAGGCTATTCGTATTTTGGGGCTGGAAAAAAAATGCCGTTTTTATCAGGCTTCAAGCTCCGAGCTTTATGGTTTAGTGCAAGAAATGCCTCAAAATGAAAAAACACCATTTTATCCCAGGAGCCCTTATGCGGTTTCCAAATTATATGCTTATTGGATTACGGTAAACTATCGCGAAGCTTATGGCATCTATGCTTGTAATGGCATTTTATTTAATCATGAGTCGCCCATTCGCGGCGAAACCTTTGTTACGCGCAAAATTACCAGAGCATTAGCCCGTATTAAATTAGGCTTGCAAGATTGTCTTTATCTCGGTAATTTGGATGCCAAACGTGATTGGGGACATGCCAAGGATTATGTGGAAATGCAATGGTTGATGTTGCAACAGGATATTGCGGAAGATTTTGTGATAGCGACCGGTATTCAGTACAGTGTTCGTGATTTCGTAAATGCAGCTGCCGCTGAGCTTGATATTAAAATTTGTTGGGTCGGGACTGGTGAAAATGAACGGGGTTATGATGCAAACAATCGATGCATTGTAGCGGTTGATCCGTGTTATTTTCGACCAGCCGAAGTTGATACACTCCTTGGAGACGCAAGTAAAGCCAAAGAGAAGCTTGGGTGGACTCCTAAAACTTCGTTTGCGGAGTTAGTGGCTGAAATGGTGGCTGAAGATTATCAATCAGCGAAACGAGATAATCTGATGAAGTCGCATGGTTATAAAGTATTGGATTATTGTGTATGAATATATTAGTCAATCAAGAACAAATTCGGGAGCGAGTCAGTCAGCTTGCTCAGCAGATAAGCACCGATTATGCCGGGTTAACACTGGATGTTATTTGCCTCATTAACAGTGCGAGTATGTTCAGCGCTGATTTGGTAAGGGAGCTTAGCATACCTGCTCGATTACATTTTCTGGGCTTTAACAGTTATCCCAATGGCAATGCCAGCGGAGAAGTGCGTATTACTCACGATGTGAATGAGCCCTTATTTGAGCGCCATGTTTTGGTTATCGAAGGTATTGTGGTGAGTGGTCGAACCCCACGATTTGTCCTTGATATGCTAAGCCTTCGCAAACCCGCAAGCCTGGCCTTATGTGCCTTAGGGGTGAAGGCTTCGCAATTGGCAGTTGATTTACCGTTAAAATACACAGCCTTCGAATTGGGAGCCGAAATTGCTACCGGCTATGGTGTGGGTTCTGGTACAGAAAAAGTGCTCATGAGTCTGGTTGAAAAAAAATAATATTTAGTTAAGGCTTTTAAAATGGAATCAGGAAGATGTAGTCAATTACGCGTTCTGCTTGTCGGTGGATATCCACCGCCCTTTGGAGGAATTGCAACGCACCTGTCATCATTAATCCCCGGATTAAATGAGAGGGGAGCTGAAGATGTCGCGGTGGTTACCTTTAGTAAGGACGATAAAGTCGAGAAGATACCGGGTGCGACAGTTTATCGTCATCATATCAAACGGCATATGCACCGTCTTTTAAATCCAATGAATTGGCCGCTGGTAGCCAAAGTTATGCAAGATATGGTACCTGCAAAAATAGGTGTGCGTGGACTAATTGGCGAGTCATTAAAAGCAATTCTTATTCATCGTGTGGCAAAAAAACATCAAAGTCAGGTAATCAATTTTTATGAAAGTGATGCACACTTTGAAATGGTACCTCTGCTTCGCCACTGGGAGGGGAAACGCGGGGTTTCATTAACGGTTTTTGGGGAGATGTATAGCTCTCCTGATCTAATGAAAGCGCGTAAGTCACTCGTAAAAAAATCAATCGAGCGTCCTCTTGAAGTGTGGGCATCGAGTGAGCACTGCGGCAGAAGCTTTAAAAGCTTAGGCATTGAGCGGCCGGTTAAAACGGTCTATCTGGGTGTTGATTTGGCGCTTGATAATCTTGATGCATTAAGGGAGACTTTTCGCACCGAACATGCCATTGAAAAAGAGGATGTGGTTGTCCTTTTCATGGGGCGTTTTGTTAAAGATATGGGCCTTGATGTATTATTGGAAATTATTCCTGAGCTTCTTAACCAATCAAAAAATCTGAAATTTATTCTGGCTGGTGCGAAGGGGGAGCTTTCGGATGATGCGGCTCTTCTGGCAAAAAAATTCCCCAAAGAGATTATGATTTTTCAGAACTTCCCTTTTTCCTTGCAGCAGTCTCTTTATAGTTCCGCAGATATTGTTGTCGCTCCTTCTTTTTGCCAACGTGCTTGTATGGGGCTTTCAATAAAAGAGGCAATGGCGGCCAAGCTTCCTGTAGTTGCTACCCTCTGCGGCGGCATTCCAGAGGCCGTGATTCATGAGGAAACGGGGTTTCTTGTTCCTCTCGATCCAAAAACTCAAGCAGCTGATGTGTCAAAATTCCGAGAATCATTGTCCATGCTGATAAATGATAAAGCGTTGCGAGAGAAGTTAGGTTTAGCAGGGCGCAAGCGAGCTGAGGTTATATTCTCCGTAGACAAGACATTGGATACAGTGGCCGATATTTTTATGTCAGTACGGAAAAAAGTAAAAGGTAGCCCGGATTAGCAAAGCGTAATCCGGCAAATGCATTCTTGCGAATACCCACATTCCCGGATTACGCTGGCGCCAATCCGGGCTACTCATTGACAATGCGCGTTGAATAAGCAGGTTCAGATGTATAAACGAAAAATATCACTTTATTTTGGCTCAATAACCGTACGACGCGCAATACAAGGGATCGGGATATGGTTGGTGAGCCTTTTTACCAACTCAGACAGGCAACGCCAACAACTTCATCAAGTTATTAAAGACACTTATTGCCCCTTAAGCTCGGGCGTTTTTTCCTTTGGCAGTGGGCGCTCAGCACTTACCGCCTGTCTTAAAGCTGCAAATATTGGGTCAGGGGATGAAGTGTTACTTTCTGCATACACCTGTTTGGCAGTTCCCACCGCAGTTATTGCGGCTGGCGCAAAACCTGTATATGTTGATATCGATTTTGATACGTTAAATGTAGATGCGGATGTTGTTTTTGCCAATTTATCGCCACGTATTCGCGCAATTGTCGTACAACATACCTTAGGTAAACCCGCACCAATACAAGAAATTATAAGCCGAGCGCAGGCTCTAGGTATCCTGGTGATTGAGGATTGTGCCTTATCGCTTGGCTCAAAAATAGGTGCCAATTATGTCGGTACGCTTGCTGAGGCGGCCATTTTCTCTATGGAACTTTCCAAGACGCTATCAGCAGGGTGGGGGGGGATTTTAGTCGTTAAGAATGAAGCGCTCGCAATAGATACGGCTCAATTATATTCAACATTACGTGAACCTTCCTGGTGGGCTTCTACACGGGATTTGTGGCAAACAGTCATCTCCTCCTGGTGTTACCAACCAACTGTACCGCAGAAGCTTGAACAATATATTATGTACACAGGATTCAAGAGCCGTTTTTTTCGTGCATCTACTCCAAAGCCTGAGTTCGACGGCCAAATCAGTCCCAATTTTTTACTAAAAATGGCGGGTATTCAGGCGGCACTTGCCGTGCGACAATGGCGTGATTTTGTGAAAATCACCGCTCTTTGCGAAAAAAATGCCAGTATATTAAGAGAAACTTTATCTCAATTAAGCATTGTTACACCAGGGAGTCCCGCAAACAACGAGATAGCTGTAGCACCTCGTGTTTCATTATTAGTTAATGACAGGGAGCTTATGATTCGCTACTTCCGGCAACAAGGTGTTGAATTAGGCCAATGGTTTGATGGGCCATTATCACCCATACCCACTAATTCTCTTTTCAACTATCAGGCTCATGACTATCCTGTATCCTACCAAATAGCCCAAAAAATTGTTAATTTACCTT
This sequence comes from Legionella sp., assembly GCA_030680075.1. GTDB lineage: Bacteria > Pseudomonadota > Gammaproteobacteria > Legionellales > Legionellaceae > Legionella_C. The sequence goes on along the minus strand of JAUXWR010000468.1, from coordinate 53,806 downwards.
GTCATAGCCGTTTAACAGACTATGATTTGCAGCATATTGCGACGCTTTTAAAAAGTTTTGCTAAAGAATACCCGGGTTGTGTTGTGCAACATTTAAATAAAATTGGACGTTCAAATCTATGTGTGGAATTGTAGGAGCCTTATCGTTTAGTGATTCACCCTTTACGGTGGATGAGTCTTATCTCATTAAACTTCGTGATACGATGATTCACCGCGGGCCTGATGGAGAAGGAGTCTGGATTGCTCCTGATAAAAAAATAGGATTGGGCCATCGTCGTTTATCCATCATTGATCTATCAGAAACAGCCAATCAGCCTATGTGCAACGAAGATGAATCAATTTGGGTAGTATTTAATGGTGAAATATACAACCACACGGAAATCCGTGCAGAGCTTGAAGCGCTAGGTGGCTACGTATGGAAAACGCATCATTCCGATACAGAAGTAATCATACACGCTTTTCGACAGTGGGGAATTGACTGCCTGTCCCGTTTTCGCGGCATGTTCGCAATGGCAATCTGGGATAATGAAAAAAAAGAATTATGGCTAATACGCGACAGGCTGGGCATTAAGCCATTGTATTACAGCATTCATAATGGGCGCATAGTTTTTGCATCTGAAATTAAAGCCTTGCTGCAAGACCCAGAGCAAAAGCGTGCCATTAATGAAGAAGGGTTTTTTCATTACATGTCATTTCTTACCGTGCCGGCACCAGATACGCTTTTTGAAGGGATTCATAAATTACCCTGCGCCACCTGGATGTGTATTCAGGCAGATGGGCATATTAAAGAGCATCGCTACTGGGACGCGCTGGATAATATACAGCCAATTGGGGATGGTTCAGACAAAGAAATTGCTGAACAACTTTTAAATGAATTAAGAACGTCCGTGCAATTATTAAAAGTCAGCGATGTTCCCGTTGGTATTTTCTTATCCGGAGGAATTGACTCCAGTACGAACGCGGCACTTTTTTCTGAAAACGATACAGGGGATGTAAAGACTTTTTCAATTGGCTATGAAGGCAATTATCAAAGTTACCAAAACGAGCTTCATCATGCGCGCCTGGTTGCGGATAAAGTAGGCGCGCAATACTTTGAAAAATTGTTGAATGTTGATGATCTGATTAATTTTCTCCCCCAGATGGTTCATTTGCAAGACGAGCCTATTGGCGATTCCGTATGCATTCCCAGTTATTATGTCGCAAAACTTGCTCGCGATAATGGGGTTGTGGTGTGTCAGGTAGGAGAGGGGGCTGATGAGCTCTTCTGGGGATACTCGAAATGGAAAGCGAAGCTTCGTTTACAGCAATTAGATGATATCCGAATTCCACGAGTTTTTAAAAAAATCGCTGTTAAGACGTTGGGATTTCTGGGGTTCAATGATGGGTGGCGTTTTGAATACCTGCGACGAAGCAGTTGTAAACTTCCTATCTTTTGGGGCGGGGCTGAGTCTTATACGCATAAACAAAAAATGCAACTACTCTCAAAACGCATGAAAGCAAAATTTAAAAAACGCACCTCCTGGGAGGCGGTCGCTCCTATCAGGCAGCGTTTTGAAGAAAAATCACCAACCAAATCGCATCTTGACTGGATGACGTATATCGATCTTAATATGCGTTTGCCTGAGTTATTGCTCATGAGAGTAGATAAAATGAGCATGGGTGTATCACTCGAGGGACGTGTCCCATTTTTGGATCATAAGGTTGTCGAGCTTGCCATGAGCATCCCCGACGAGGTGAAAACCCGAAATGGTACGCTTAAATATATTTTGAAAAAGGCCGTTCGTGGTGTTATTCCAGATGAAATTATTGATAGAAAAAAGCAAGGGTTTGCGGCTCCCATGCAGGAATGGTTTGATGACAGGTTAGGTCAGGTTGCAAGAAATGAACTTAGGGATTTTTGTAATGAAACGGATTTGCTTGATTGGCAGCAAATTGAAAAATTACTCGATAGTAAAAAGCGAGAAAGAATCTGGCCACTTCTCAATGTGGCTCAATGGTGGAAATCATACGTTAAACAGGCTTAGCAATGAAACAAGTTTTAATTCATAAAGGTGCTGCAATTGTCGGCGATGTTCCGGCTCCACGCGTGGGGCCTGGTGAAGTATTGGTGCGAGTCCATACGTCCTGTCTCTCCGTCGGTACTGAAATGAGCGGTGTGCGCTCCAGTGCTGTTCCATTATGGAAAAAGGCACTAAAGCAACCTGAAAAAGTGGTTGCCACCTTAAAATTAGCCTCATCTCTGGGATTAAATCGCACCTTGAGTCTTATTGAGGAAAAGCGCGACGCCGCCCACCCAACGGGCTATTCGGCGGCAGGGACAGTTATAGATATCGGTGCTGGCATCCATGATATCGCTATTGGCGATAGAGTGGCATGCGCCGGCGCTCAATGTGCGCATCATGCTGAGTTTATTCGAGTGCCCCGTAACTTATGTGTACCAATACCCGCATCACTTGACTGGGATAGTAGCTCAACGGTTACCTTAGGCTCTATTGCCTTACAAGGTGTAAGGCGAGCCACGCCTACGCTTGGCGAGAGTTTTGTTGTAATTGGGCTTGGAATTCTCGGGCAATTAACCGTTCAGCTTTTAAAAGCTAATGGCTGTCGAACGATAGGAATAGATGTTGATCCAAAGCGTATCGCACAAGCAGTGAAGCTGGGTCTTGATCTTGGTTTAAACCCTGAAGAGGGTAATAATATTGATCAGGTCGTACGCCTCACCGATGGAATAGGTGCAGATGGCGTCATCATTACCGCTGCAACACCCTCTGACAGTGTTGTATCAACAGCCTTTAAAATTTGCCGCAAAAAAGGGCGCGTTGTGCTTGTTGGCGATGTGGGCTTACACCTTAACCGGGCAGATTTTTATGTGAAGGAAATTGATTTTTTAATTTCCAGCTCTTATGGTCCCGGTCGTTACGATCACCGCTATGAAGAGCAAGGGCTTGACTATCCTGTCGCCTATGTGCGCTGGACAGAAAATCGTAATATGGGTGAGTATTTACGATTATTGGCTGAAAAGCGAATACAGGTGGAATCACTCATTACTTCACGTTTCCCAGTCGGTGATGCCACCAAGGCCTATGCCTCTTTGTCGGATGCGGCGGTAAAGCCAATGATGGTTTTACTAACCTACCCCGAAAGCGATGCAAAGCCTCTTCACACGGTACACTTAAACCCTCAATCGGCTAAAGTTCCAGGTCGAATCCGGATTGCTATTTTAGGTGCCGGTGCATTTGCACGCTCAGCGCACTTGCCTAATTTACAAAGTCTTAAAGACCGTTTTACTTTGCAAGCAGTGGTGACACGTAGCGGCCATACAGCTGCCGCCATTGGTAAGCAATTTGGTGCAAATTATTGCTCGACGGATTTTGAGGAAGTATTAGCTGACCCAAACGTTGATGCCGTTATAATCGCGACCCGTCATCATCAACATGGAGCAATGGCATTGGCAGCGCTTAAAGCCGGTAAGCATGTACTGGTAGAAAAGCCCCTGGTATTGACGCCTGATGAGCTTCTGGCTCTTGATGAATTTATAAAAGGGAATGAAGGCAATAAACCGGTGTTATTAACAGGCTACAATCGCCGCTTTTCCCCTTATGCACGGCAGATGTATCAGTTACTGCAAGGGCGAAGTGCTCCCTTTATGCTGAATTATCGCATGAACGCAGGTTATATACCGCTCGATCATTGGGTGCATGGACAAGAAGGAGGAGGGCGTAATTTAGGTGAAGCTTGCCATATTTATGATCTTTTTACCTACCTTGCCAATTCAGAAATTGTACACCTGACAGCGCAGCCTATAAGCCTTAACTCACATCATTATAGCTCGCGTGATAACTTTATGGCGACTCTGTCTTTTAGTGATGGCTCCGTTGCAAGCCTTACATACACCGCAATGGGTGCTAAAGACTCTCCCAAGGAGACAGCGGATTTATACGTGGATGGTAAACAGCTATTTTTGTCAGATTATAAAACAATGACGATACACGGTATTAAAGGAAAATCGCTAAAAACGTCTGTTCAGGAAAAGGGCTTGAGAGAAGAGTTAATCGCTTTTGCAGACAGCATTAATAGCGGTGAATGGCCAATTCCCTGGTGGCAGCAAGTACAATCAGCAAAGATAGGTTTATTAGTAGAAGAGCAATTATGTCGTGCTGAAATGAGCCAGGATTTTAATAAGCAATGAGAAAGCGGCTGCAACAAATAATTGGTGAATCAGGCTATTTCGGCCTCATTAAACGAGTTACTGCGCGTGCCGGGCGTGAGCTTAGACAATGGCGACATCTTGCGCAGGCAAAATGCAAAGGAAGCTACCATCAAAGTGATGTATCTTATGAGCTGGCCTCCTGTCTCAATTTTGAAACGGCTGATTTAGCTGATGTGAATGGAATTCCTTCCCTTGTTATTACGCATTACCTTCACCATCAATTTGATTTGCTCGGTTCAGGCTGGGTGGAAGTTTTTTATGGAATGAATTGCCGAGGACTTGAGCAATACCAATTTGAAATGGGAAAGCCTGTTAAAATTGATAGCGAAGGAAATTGGCTTAAAGGCCGAATTAATCGCTCCAACTTAGTATATGCACAAAAAATCTGGCAACATATTTCACCTGATTATCAGCCCATCGATTGGCAACTCGATTTTAAATCAGGTTACCGCTGGTCAGAACAACAGTGGTCAAAAAAAATTCGTATTGGCCATATTCCAGGGGTTGATATAAAAGTACCCTGGGAATTGGCGCGTATGCAACATTTACCGCAGTTAGCGCTTGCTTATCTTTCTCCTGAACGTTGTGAGAATGAAAAAAGCCGGATTTTAGCTGAATACCAAAATCAGATGCTGGATTTTATGGCAACAAACCCGCCAGGGTTTGGCGTTAATTGGGTTTGCCCTATGGATGTGGCTATTCGGGCAGTTAACTGGTTACTGGCGCGCGATATATTTTTATCAGGCCAAATTCAGTTTAAACCGTCTGTTGAACACCTGTTTGCGAAAAGCATTTATGAGCATGGACACTATATTGTTGAAAATCTGGAGTGGAGTCCGTTACGCGCCAATCACTATCTGGCTAATATTACAGGACTGGCATTTATTGCAGCCTATCTGCCCTCAAGCCCTGAAACGGATGCGTGGTTAGCGTTTGCAACACAGGAGCTGGTTATTGAAGTGGATAGACAATTTCACCCTGATGGGGGAAATTTTGAAGGCTCGACAAGCTATCATCGCCTCTCGGCTGAAATGGTTTATTATGCAAGTGCCCTTATTCTCGGGCTGCCTTCTCAACGGCTTGAAAAGCTTCAAACCTATAATCACACCTTTATTAAAAATAAACGCGGAACCCCGTGCCTGAAAGCGGCTCCCCTACCGTTGTACCCCTTGCCAGACGAAACAAGATTTAGCCCATTCCCGCCAGACTATTTACAACGTCTGGAGCGCATGGCGGAATTCATTATAGATATAACCAAACCATCAGGTCATATTCCGCAAATCGGGGATAATGATAGTGGCCGCTTTTTTAAGCTCGCACCGATTTATCGGCAAATGACGGTAAGAGAGGCTCAAGAGACCTATTTGAATTTGGATAACTACAAGCCTTGCACTTTAAGCCTGTACGAAACACCGGACGATGCAATCTATTTCATGGAAGATAATCTGGATTGCCGTCATTTGGTGGCAGCGAGTGCGGGGTTATTTGAACGAGCAGAGTTTGCTAATTGGCCCATGTTGCAAGAAGGCGTTTTTGCTAATGCTGACCGTCTCATTATCCGCGCTCTTGCAAAAAAAAGCATGCAATCGCAAATTTGCAGGAGAAGAGAGTATTCTCAGAGAAGCAACAAGGATATTTTTGAGACGTCTCTATTGCAACTATTAGCGCTTCCCGAACACCACTGTCGAAAATTTGAATTCACGGTTGATGATAGCGATTTATTAACCGATTTAACGCTTAAGGCTTACCCCGACTTTGGTTTGTTTATTTTTCAATCTTCCAGATTATATTTGGCAGTGCGGTGCTGGATTGGTAATGAGCCGCTTCATTCCAGTCACCGGCATCATGATCAATTATCGGTTGAATTAGTCATCGACAATAAAAATATAATCAGCGATCCAGGGACTTATCTTTATACGCCAATACCCGTAGAGCGGAACAATTATCGTAGTAGTGAGAGTCACTTTTCTCCTTTTTCAACATCCGAAAATCAAGATTTTCATTTGGCAAATGTCTTTAGACCCATTCAAATAGAAAAAGTGGAGGTGATTTATTTTGGTGATAAAGGTTTTATCGGCAAAACAGCTTCTCTGAAAGATTTACATCAATTAGCAATTTCTCTAGGAAATAACTCTGTCGTGATTTATCATGCGCATAAGAACAAGGAGTTAAGTTCTAAATTACCCAATAAATCTGTTTTTTCATCTGGATATGGGATTAAGTATAAGACATGGAGTTAATGTAAAGTGAACACCTTAAGTGCAGGAAATTGGCACAAGCAGGGAACAACTGTGCCGGATCAATTGGGTTTGTATGCGTTGTTTTTGTTGATAATACTAAATCCATTTCATTTTTTTCTTTTTGACAAAGTCGTTTATTACCGTGAATTACTTGCATTAATTTTCTTTGGCTTGTGTTGCCAGAAGTTTTTTTCCTGTGGAAAGAGCATTTTTAACCAAACATACGCGGCTCAAACTGAATTATTTTTCATTCTTCTTTTTCCGGCCTTATTACTATTTTTTGCGATGTTTGATCCTGGTCGGAACCTGTATGAGGTGGATATCACCGGCGCGTCTTTGCATCTTAAAACAGTGAATCCTGCGTTATATGTTTTGCGTAATGCCTTTTTATATATTCCCATGGTTGTTTATTTGGCCTTAAGAGGCCTAACAGAACAAGAAATTAATAAGCTCGCACTAATCACGGTCTTGATTGCACCAATCAGCGTTCTTTCGTTTCTTTATCATGAACAAATAGCTACTATTTTCACATTGCCCGTACTTACTAAATTAGGGGGCGGTTCAGGATTAAACTACAACAGTTATGTACCTTACCTTACTTTCCCCGCGTTATCTGCGATGTATTTAATGGGTAGCGCAAGCTCCTCAAAATTTGTCAAATTGATATCACTCGCGATTTTAATCGTTCTTTTTGTCTATATTTGCTTGTCGACAAGTCGTCAATCAGTGTTATTTGTTGTATTGTCTGCGGTTGTTTTTTTTCTCTACAATCGAGAAAGCAGTTTAGTTAAAAAATTGATGTTTTTAAGCATTGCCGTACTTTGCATATTTATTTCGTTGCAAGCGCTTAACAGGCATGCGGACCTCAAAAATGCATCAGAAGTTGAGTTGCATCAGAGAATGGTGGATAAATATGTAACGCTTGGTGGGGCAATAAGCACCCCAAGGATAAAAATACTCCAACATGGCTTAAGCTTACTGCACCCTTCGGAATATTTAACCGGGGCAGGTTTAAGTAGTGTTATTAACTCAGGGCCACATAATGATTACGTTAGATGGATGCAACGGGTAGGAATATTGGTGATGTTTATTGGATTTGTTCCGTTCTTTCTCGCGCTTGGCCAGTGCTATCGGCGTAATTATTTTATTAAAAATAATGCACTGACTCTTTACATATTATTATCTATTATGTTTACTTTGTATCATTCATTCTTTGGTTATCCCAGAGAAGATGCCTATCAAGCGATATATTGTTTTTTAGGCTTGGCCGTGTTCTGTGGTATAAAAAAAGACTCGAAGTTTGTGCTAAGCTCTCGGCTAATAAATTGTAATATGAGTATGCATAAGCATGCCATGTATTGATGAGAATAAAATAGTGCGTATCCTGGTTATAACACACTCCTATCATCCAGCTAATGACCCCCGAGCTTTTCGCTGGAGTGCCATTTGTGAATATTGGGCACAAAAAGGGATTATTGTTGATGTGGTATGTGCCAATGCTGAGTCAGCTTTGCCCAAAAAAGAGCAAGTAAAAGGGGTTAATGTCTATCGCGTTGGCGATCCTTCCCAGCGATTTCGCTCGATGGAGTTTGCTAAAGTTTATGCTGATGGTTCCTCAGAACCTCTGTGGCGCACAAAGATAAAACACGCAACCTACGCCCTCTTGAAAAAAATAACATTGATGCTGCGATGGCCTGATTTTGCCTGGTTCTGGATCCCTCGTGTATATCGTGAGACAAAACGTCTTTTAAAAAGTCATCACTATGATGGCATTTTTTCAGTGGCACATCCCTTTAGTTCTCATCTGGTTGCGATGATGCTCGGTCGTCGTCGGCAGGAGATTCCCTGGATTTGCGATTATGGTGATCCTTTTTCTTTTCTTAAAGAATCACCAATGAATAATAATCGGCTTTATGAACGATTAAATAAATATGTCGAGCGGCGAGTGATTAAATCCTCGCAAAAAATAACAGTCACTACAAAAAAGACAGCAGACGAATATATAGCGCATTTGGGTGGCTCAAAGGAATGGTTTCATGTGATTCCTCCTCTGGTTACAGGCAACTATATTTTTGCTGAGAGGGATGAGCACGCAGCTGCGGCTACTAAAACGGTTCATTTATTATTTGCAGGCACCCTCTACTCAAAAATACGTAACCCTCACTATTTAATTGAATTATTAAGTGCCGTCAGGAATGCGATTACCTCCTGCACTATTAAAATTCATTTTTATGGCAATCTTGGCGATTGCAAGCAAGAATTTGAACCCTGGAAAGCTGCCATTAATGACTGGATTTTTTTACACGGCCATGTAGATAAATCAAAAATTATGCAGGTTTACGAAAGTGCGGATATCTTGGTAAATATTGGTAATTCCACGACCTATCAGGCACCGAGTAAGGTTATTGAATATATGTCTACAGGTTTACCTATCTTAAACATTACCTCAGTCGAGGAAGATTCTACTATTCCCTTGCTTAAAGCGTATCCGGCGGCTTTTTCCTGTTTTCAAGGGGATGGAATTACAGAAAATCTGGTCAATAAGCTGGGTGAGTTTTTTAAAGAGACACAACGCGTTGATATTGCTGTCGTTAACGAAATTTTGAAGCATTATCAATCCAGTGCGATTGCTAATTCATACCTGAATTTATTGTCTGCCACTTCTCCTTGTTAGGGCTTATCAATCCTCTTGAAGTAAGGTAGAATTGCGCGAACCAGTACCTCACAATAGCATGTTTATGGTTCTTTGGGAGTAACATAACCCAAGGGCGTTAGCGTGCCTGGAAGAATAATAAGAATATGATTTTCGATACGGTTATTGAGCAAAATATCACCGAACACCTTGCGACAATCGAGTTACTAAACAGTTCGTTTGTAGCGTCGATTAAAGAGTTCGGTTTAAAATTGGCGCATACTCTGAGAGATGGCGGTACAATTTTTTGGTGCGGTAACGGCGGCAGTGCGGCTGACTCCCAGCATCTCGCCGCAGAGTTAGTGGGTCGGTTTAAGAAAAATCGCAGGGCGCTTCGCGCTATTGCCTTAACGACTGATACGTCTAATCTTACCTGCATTGCTAATGATTACAGTTATGCTGATATTTTTTCCCGCCAGGTAGAAGCTTTAGGTCGCCCGGGAGACGCGCTTGTTGGTATTTCTACCAGCGGCAACAGTGATAATATCTTAAACGCTTTTAAAGTTGCCCACGAAATGCAATTAACAACCCTTGCTCTATTAGGGAAGGGCGGTGGGCCTTGTAAAGAATTTGCCGATCACTGTTTAATTATTCCCTCTGATTCTACCGCTCGCATTCAGGAGGCTCATATTCTAATTGGCCATATCCTCTGTGAGATAATTGAACTGGAGCTGGATCTTGCCTAAACCTTTTCCACCCCTTGAAACCATCCATACGGTAGCCTTCGATTTTGACGGTGTCTTCACGGATAACAAAGTCTGGGTCAATGAGGAAGGTCTTGAAAGTGTGCGCTGCGATCGGGGTGATGGACTTGCCTTTGATTTTGTCCGTGCTTTTCAAAAAAGAGACGCCTTGACGATTAATTTTTTTATTTTATCGAAAGAATCAAATCCCGTTGTTTTAAAACGGGCAAAAAAAATGAAACTGAATTGTTTTCACGGGGTCGGAAATAAACTTGAATTTATGAACAACTACTTTCAAACGCATAATTCGTTTGATGACGAACCCTTTTCAGGGTTAGTGTATGTTGGAAATGATTTGAATGATTTGCCACTGATGCGGCGTAGTGGTTATGCGATAGCACCCGCGGACGCGCATCCAAAAGTAAAAGAGGTTGCGACCATTCTTACACAGCGTGGAGGAGAGGGTTTTGTCCGCGCATTCATCGAGCAGTTGCTTGGAATAAATGACTTAACTGAGGAAGAAATTGATGAGCTTATATCTGATTGCTGAAATCGGCATAAACCATAATGGCAGCCTGGATATTGCCAAACAACTGATTGCTGCTGCAGCTGACGCAGGGTTTGACGCAGTGAAATTTCAGAAACGCACCATTGATAAAGTCTATACCCAGGAATTTCTGGATAGCCCACGTGAAAGCCCATGGGGTAATACGCAGCGCCACCAAAAGCTCGGGCTTGAGTTTACTCAACAAGATTATGAGGAAATCGCTCAGTACTGTAAAGCATTAAACATTGACTGGAGTGCTTCCGCCTGGGATGTGGATGCCCAACGATTTATTCGTGCCTTTAACGTTCCGTTTAATAAAGTAGCATCTGCCATGTTGGGTCATAAACCCTTGCTTCGCGAAATAGCATCTGAACAAAAACTAACGTTTATTTCTACTGGCATGGCCACGCTTGATGAAATTGATGAAACCGTGAACCTCTTTCAAAAAGCAAACTGCCCCTTTGAGTTAATGCATTGTAATAGTACTTATCCAATGAAGCAGGAAGATGCCAATCTTCTTTGTATTCCCATGTTAATGAAGCGTTACAACTGCAAGGTAGGCTATTCAGGTCATGAAACTTCTCTTCTTAAAGTCTGCTCAGCAGCCGTTGTATTGGGCGCTTCATCCCTGGAAAGACACATTACACTCGATAGAGCAATGTATGGCTCTGATCAGGCTGCCTCCATTGAAACGCATGCATTGAGAGATTTTGCTTCTACTATCAGAAAAATTCCTTTATTGATGGGTACCGGCATTAAAGATATCAAACCCGACGAGTTAATTGTGCGCAATAAATTGCGTGTTGCCGTTGATGAATGCGTTGCTTAGGGAACTGGTTATGAAAAGTAGTGGTTCTTTGAATCTTGTTCATTTGGCAAACTTTAACAGCACAAATATTGGTAATGGAGCTTTAATCAGGGGCCTTGAGTCAACGATTGAAGAGGATTTTCCATGTGTTGTTCAGTGGCAACGGGAACCATGGGATAATTATACGTTTGGAATGGTTGATTTCGATGAGGCATTTGTTGACAAAGTAAATGCCTCAGATGGTTTAATTATCGGTGGCGCCGTGACATTTAACGGCCGGGATTATAATAACCGAACCGGTACCCGCTTTGAGCTGCCGTTTGAGTTATGGTCAAAGATTACTAAGCCGGTCATTTTCTATGGTTTGTCCTATCGGCATTGGCCCGGGCAGGTTTATCATCATCTCGATAAACTTAAGCTCACTATTGAAAAAATTCTGGCCGCTGAGAATATGATTCTCGCGGTAAGAAATGATGGTACCAAAGACTGGTTAAGAGAGATGACCGGTATTCATAGTGACGCAATTGTAGAAATTCCTGACTCGGCAGTTTATGTGTCAGCTCAGGATGGCGGAGAGTATCCCGAAATCCTGCCAAACGTTAAAAATATTATGGTGTCATTTAATGATGAAGACATGGCTCATCGCTTTGACACTCGCTACTCTGTCGCGGGCGTATCCAATCGCTCCCGCGATTATGTGATTGATGAGTTTGTAATTGCTATTGAAAAATTAGCTGAAAATTTTTCAGCGAACTTTATACTGTGTCCGCATTATTTTGATGATTATCGTTTTATCAGTAACTTTCTTGAGCGTATTAATCCGCGCATTGCACATCAGCGAATGGTATCTACAGGGCTTGGGCGCGTCAAAGACAGCGAGTACTTCTACGGGCGCTATAGAAATGCTGATGTGGCTCTTAGCATGCGTGTTCACTCTATGTCACCTTGTATTGGCCTTGGTACTCCCATGGTTGCCTATACGACTCAAAATAGAATGACAGATTTTATGCAGCGCATAAATCTTGAAGAAGTGGTCGTTGATGCGTTCACGCCCTCTTCAGGAACAACGCTTTTTGAGCGTGCTAAATATGCATTGGAAAACGCACCAGTAATACGCAAGCGTTTTTTACAGGTAAGAGCAACCATGCGTGAAGATACGCGAGTTTTTCATCATAAACTATATGAATTATTGACGGCCTGAGACTGAGCATCTATTAATATGAATAAGCATATGTACGGTGATATTTTAGCTCTGATACCTGCGCGTGGCGGTTCTAAATCAGTGCCTCGTAAAAATATAATGAAGCTGCATGGGAAACCCATGATTGCCTGGGCTATTGAGCACGCCTTGGCTTCAAAACATATTTCCCGAGTGGTGGTCACTACCGATGATGAAGAAATTGCGACTATTGCGCGTTCTTATGGTGCTGAGGTTCCTTTCTTGCGGCCTGCAGAACTTTCAGGAGACTTTGCGCTTGATGTAGAATTTCATCGTCATGCGCTTCAATGGCTAGAAGATAATGAACGGTATGTCCCGAATATGGTCGTAAACCTGCGTCCTACGCCTCCATCCCGAAATCCTTTGATAATTGACAGGGCAATTGAGACATTTGCCGCACATGAGGAAGCTGATTCTTTGCGTTCGGTACATCTTGCCTCGGAAACCCCTTTTAAAATGTGGATCATGGATACTGACGGGTATATGAAGCCCGTAGCGTATTTGCCAAATGTGCTTGAGCCTTATAATCAACCTCGCCAAAAATTACCACTTGTATACTGGCAAGATGGCTACATTGATATAACGCGTCCTCGAGTAATTTTCGAAAAAAACTCTACGACTGGCGATATTATTCTGCCATTTTTGATTGAAGAGCCGGCCGTAGATGTCGACTATCCTGACGAGTTGGCTTGCGCTGAAGCCCAACTTCGTACCCGCACGATTTCGCCGGATACTATAAAACTCACTGATTTTGTAAGGCACCCGTCATAATGAAATTTCTTATTTGCGGCCTCGGGTCGATTGGACAACGTCATATCCGCATGTTACGGCGAGTGCTTGGCGATGATGCCGATATTGCCGCTTATCGTGCGCGAAACCTACCTATCGTTATTTCCGATAAACTGGACGCAACATTTGATAAAAAACCGGAAGATTATTACAACATCAAATGTTTCACCAATTTTGAGAAGGCTCTTTCCTGGAAGCCTGACGCAGTTTTTGTAACTAACCCAATTTCCATGCACCTGCAAACAGCTATTGCTGCTGCGCGTGCAGGCTGTCATATTTTTATTGAAAAGCCTTTAGCCAATGAAGAGCAAGGGGTTGGCGAATTGATGGAGATTATCCAACAAAAGCAATTGATTTGCGTTGTCGGATACCAGCTTCGTTATCATCCGGCTTATATCAAAATCAGGGAATTACTGGCTCAAAATACCTTAGGTGCGCTTACGTCTGCCGACCTTCATTTTGGCGAATGGCTACCTGGCATGCACCCTTATGAAGATTACCGCGACAGTCACGCCGCGAGAAAAGAGCAGGGCGGCGGGGTTATTCTTTGTTTAAGTCATGAGATTGATATTGCGTTATGGTTATTTGGAAAGCCTTCAAGGGTATATGCAGCAGGTGGGCAACTTTCAGATTTGCAAATGGATGTGGAAGATACGGCGGATATATATTTATCTTGTATTAATAAAGGGCGAGAGTTCCCCGTTCACGTGCACCTCGATTTTCTACAAAAGCCCGCAAGACGTTATATTCATATTGTAGGCGAGAAAGGCTCTCTCTTATTTAATTATTGTACGAATGAATTTGAACTAAATTTGTTGGAACAAAACGAAACCAAAAAAATTGTATACGACCAGTTTCAGCGCAATGACATGTTCTTTCATGAAGTTTCGGATTTTATTACTAGCATCCGTTCGCGAGAGCGTCTAAATGCTCCTTCACTTGAGGAAGGGCTACTCACGCTTCAGGTATGTATAGCTGCACGCGAATCATTGGCCACAAAACAGGTAAAAGAAATCAAATGAGCAAAAATGTCATTCAAAGTTTTTCTCTAGAAGGAAAAGTCATTGCTATCACAGGCGGTGCCGGATTTGTAGGCGTCCAGCACGCGAAAGCGGTTGTAGAAGCCGGAGGGATACCTGTTCTTCTTGATATTAATCGGGAGGCGCTCGAGAAAGCTTGTCTTAAAATAAAAAATGACGGCACCGGTGAGGTGTATGCATTACATTGTGACATTACAAATAAAGCCGATATTAAAGGCTGTCTTGAAACTATAATTGAAAAATTTGGCCACTTTGATGGCTTGGTTAATAACGCAGCTAACGATCCTAAAGTAGGGCCTGGTAGTGATGCAAAAAAATTGACCCGTTTTGAAAATATGTCTCTCGATTATTGGAATGCTGATATTTCCGTAGGGCTTACCGGGGCTTTTCTTTGTGCACAGGTGTTTGGTCATCATCTCGCCACGAATGGGGGAGGTGTTATTGTTAATATAGCCTCTGATCTTGCACTTATTGCGCCTGATCAACGGATTTATGAAGTAGCGGGCGTCTTGCCGGATGCACAACCCGTGAAGCCCGTTACTTATTCAGTAGTAAAGTCAGGTCTTGTTGGTTTAACTAAATATTTGGCCACTTATTGGGCCGAAATGAATGTTCGGGTCAATGCTATTTCGCCAGGCGGTATATACAATAATCAGGATCCGGCTTTTATAAAAGAGCTCGCTTATCGCATTCCCATGGGGCGTATGGCACGTGAAGATGAGAATAAAGCCGCCCTTGTCTATTTACTGTCTGACGCATCCAGTTATGTAACCGGATTTAATTTGGTTGTTGATGGTGGCCGAACTTGCTGGTAGTGGCAAACTTAAGGAAAAAGAAATGTTAGTGTATTTTCATATTGACGAATTGGCACGTGATGCTGTGGTGGCTTCTGCTCTTAAAAAAGAATTAAAGCAAAAAGGGGGCGAGCTTATATACGGTAATAGAGTAACCTCGAGCTTGATGCTTCGCCATTTTAGTCTGTTTGATGCAATTATTTTACCTTCTCTTGCTCATTTTATTGACGCGTTCCCCGATGCGACAGCACTTCCTGATAATGTATTCATTTTACAAACGGAAGCAATTGGTCAGGCTACTGGCACCCTGCGACGACTCAACGGTAAATATTTTGGCGACGATGCTAAAAAATGCGAACCCTGGCATCAGGCGGTGCGTGGATTTTTATTATGGGGATATTCACATCTTAATCCATTTAAAACCTTTTACCCGGACTATTTGAGTAAATGCAAAGTGGTAGGTCACCCGCGTTTATCGAAGTCTTGTAGCAATCCCAAAAACTCCGGAAACAAGAAAGCCGAGAAACCGGTGGTAGGATTTGTTTCGCGATTTAACTTGCTTAGCCCTTTTGATAATAGAACACCCTTTGAGAGCGTGTGCAGCTCAATGAAATTTGGCAAAACAATCTTCCCTCTTTTCGAGAATTCTCCCGACAAAGATGTAGAGGATATGTATTACACAGAAGTAATTGATTTTAGAATTATGCTTCAGGTAATGATGTCACTTAATAGCAGTCATTATGAAATCACCGTGCGCCCGCATCCGCGCGAGAATCGTCAAAGCTGGGAAAAGTTAGCTAAAAAACTGGGTATTAATATTAAAATTTCACCCTGGGATGAGCCCTTCGGCCATTGGTTACAAGGGGTGGATCTAATTGTTATGCCGCCCTCAACCAGTTTATATGATGTGTTTTATCATAAAAAATTACCTATTTTAACCAGTGGAGTCGTACCCACACGCGCCAATCATATTCTGACTGAGAGTGATGACAATAATCAAATTCTCGAAGGCGTTTGTCGACCTGATTCTGTTGAGGAAATTGTCTCGATAATTGAAACAGCACAAGTCTCTTATAATGAAGAAATAGTTCGCCAGCGGCTACTTGAGCAAGTTGCAGCCGACATTGCTGACAGTTCTATTACCAATGTTATCGATGCATTGCAAAATTTCAGTACTCTGGAAACGCTGTATAAACGACCAATGAAGCAACGTTTTGTGATTGCGATTTATAAATTTTTTGCCGTGGCTTTTGGTCAGGCTCGATGGCTTAAGCGCAAAATGCTGCGACGTATTGAACAAGGTTCAAGCTTTGATCTTACTATCCAGCGTGTGCGCTGGATTGATAGACTTACCATGAGCGAATAAAATTTAATGATGCTAACTAATAAAAAGATATTAATTACGGGTGCTGATGGATTTATCGGTTCCCATTTGACTGAAGCACTGGTGCGCTGCGGTTATGATGTGCGTGCCTTTGTGCTTTATAACTCGTTTAATTCCTGGGGCTGGCTTGATCAGTGTGCAGATGACGTGAAGGGGAAGTTTGAGGTATTTGCAGGCGACATTCGCGATCCAAATGGCGTGCGCTTGGCGATGAAAGATTGTGACGCGGTACTACATCTTGCGGCACTTATTGCGATTCCTTATTCTTACCATTCTCCTGATACTTATGTAGATACTAATATCAAAGGGACACTCAATATTGTACAAGCTGCACGCGATTTGGGTATTAGTAAAGTAGTACACACCTCCACCAGTGAAGTGTATGGGAGCGCACAATTTGTGCCCATCACTGAAGAGCATCCGCTGCAAGGTCAATCACCTTATTCAGCGAGCAAGATAGGTGCTGATCAGATTGCGATGTCGTTTTATACCTCTTTTGGCACACCCGTATCTATCATCCGGCCTTTCAATACCTATGGTCCTCGTCAATCGGCGCGTGCCGTCATTCCTACGATTATTACTCAAATAGCTAACGGTATGCGTCAAATTAAATTAGGTGCCGTGCATCCTACGCGCGATTTTAATTATGTTGCCGATACAGTAGCAGGTTTTTTGGCCGCTTTATCTACTGATAGGGGGATTGGCGAAGTTATTAATCTCGGTAGTAATTATGAAATTTCGATAGGTGACACCGCATCACTTATTGCCGAGGTAATGAACGTCGAGATTGAAATTGTGGGGGACGATGCGCGCGTACGTCCTGAAAAAAGTGAAGTGGAGCGTCTGTGGGCTTCTAATGAAAAAGCGCAAAAAGTTCTGGATTGGCAACCTCAATATGCTAATCTGGAAGGGTTTCGTCGCGGTTTGATTAAAACTGTGGAGTGGTTTTCAAATCCTTCTCATTTATCGTTGTATAAAGCGGATATTTACAATCTATGAGCTCGGTGATTACTGAAAATAAATTTGTCGCTGATATAATTAATGCCGTGCAATCAGTGGCCGGTCCTGCACCGGCAGCACTTCATGCGCCCTGTTTTTTAGGTAATGAATGGCTTTATCTTAAAGAATGCCTTGATTCAACCTTTGTTTCTTCGGTGGGCAAATTTGTTGATCAATTTGAAGCAGATCTCGCTCATTATACTGGGGCTAAACATGCGGTGGCTATTGTTAATGGAACAGCGGCCCTTCATCTCGCGCTAAAATTGGCAGGTGTTGCCATGGGAGATGAGGTAATTATTCCGGCTCTAACCTTTGTGGCTACTGCTAATGCGGTTATGTATTGTGGAGCGACACCGCATTTTGCTGACAGTGAAGAGCGTACATTAGGACTTGATCCTGAGGCACTTCATGACTACCTGCAACATAACACTGAAATCCGCCATGAAAAATGCGTAAACCGGCAAACCGGGCGGGTAATTTCAGCGCTAATCCCCATGCATACCTTTGGGCACCCGGTTGATATTGAAGGGATGTTAAGAATCGCGCATGATTTTCATTTAACAGTTGTGGAAGATGCAGCGGAGTCTCTGGGCAGTACCTACGAAGGGCAGCACATGGGAACTTTTGGTCTGATGGGCACCTTAAGTTTTAACGGTAATAAAACAATCACAACTGGTGGCGGAGGCGCAATTCTCACTAATGACACCCACCTTGCTCAGCGCGCCAAACATTTAAGTACAACGGCAAAAGTTGCCCACCGTTTCGAATTTGTCCACGATGAGGTGGGTTTTAATTATCGCATGCCCAATATTAATGCAGCACTTGGCTGTGCGCAGCTTGAGCAAATTTCCGATTTTCTAACAGCAAAACGCCGTCTTTATGAGCGTTATCACGCAGCGTTTGCAAAACTCCCAGGGCTTTCAATAGTAAGTAAACCTTCAGCCTCTTGTGAAAGTAATTATTGGTTGCAAGCATTACTCCTTGATGAGTCGGTAGCACGCGCGCGCGATGCAATACTTTATGCCACCAATAATGCAGGATTAATGACACGCCCTGCCTGGACGCTTATGCACCGATTACCCATTTACCAAAATTGTCCGCGCATGGCCTTACCTGTCGCTGAGTCGTTGGAAAGGCGTTTGATTAATTTACCCAGCAGCGTTTCGCTGGGTATTAAGGCGCTATCATGACAAAGAAACCAATTTTGCTACTGGGTGCTGGTGGGCATGCTCGCGCCTCTATTGATGTGATAGAGCAAGAAGGACAGTTTGCTATTGGCGGCTTGATAGGGGTTCCCGAGGAAGTAGGCGGCGAAATTTTTGGTTATCCCGTGTTGGGAACTGATGCGGATTTACCGGCTTTAAGACATCAATATGATTTTGCACTGGTCACTATTGGCCATATTAAAACACCGCAATTCAGGATTCGTTTTTTTGATGCCCTAATTAGAGAGGGGTATGAATTACCAATTATTGTTTCGCCACATGCATATGTATCACCACGGGCAACATTGGGTGCGGGTACCATGGTATTACATGGTGCAATAATTAATGCGGGCGTCAGGATTGGGCGTAATTGTATTATCAATTCTCAGGCTTTGGTTGAGCATGATGTGATGATAGCTGATCACTGCCATATCTCGACTGCCGCTGCTGTTAACAGTGGTGTATCAATCGGTGCGGGCACATTTATAGGAAGCAATGCAAGTGTACGCCAGTGCCTCACCATTGGTGAGAACTCTTTAATTGGCATGGGGCAACGAGTTCTTGCTGACTGTGCCGCAGGCTCCCAATTGCCCGCCATCAAGGAACTAACATGAAAACGCTGATTATTGCGGAAGCGGGTGTAAACCATAATGGTGATTTGGATCTCGCGCGCCGGTTAATTGATATAGCTGCAGAATCCGGCGCTGATATGGTTAAGTTCCAGACCTTTAATGCAAACCGATTGGTAACAACTGACGCTAAAAAAGCGGATTATCAACTGATGACAACCGATGTGTCTGAATCGCAACAAGCTATGATAAGGCGCCTTGAGCTAACTCCCGAAATGCATCAAGCCTTAATTGACCATTGCCAGGCACGCCGCATCCAGTTTTTTTCCACAGGATTTGATGAGGAAAGTGTTGATCTTCTGGTGCGTTTGGGTCTTAAGCAGTTTAAAATTCCCTCTGGAGAAATTACCAATCTTCCCTTTTTGCGTCATGTAGGTCGTTATGGCTATCCCATCATTCTCTCAACGGGCATGGCAACTTTGGGAGAAATTGAAGCGGCTCTGGATATATTGGAAAAAGCCGGTACGTCACGCGATTATATTACGGTACTTCATTGTAACACCGAATACCCAACCCCAATGGCTGATGTAAACTTGCGCGCGATGCTTTCCATACGGGAAGCTTTTGGGGTGAATGTAGGCTATTCTGATCACACAGCGGGGATTGAGGTCGCAGTAGCCGCGGTAGCATTAGGCGCAACTATTATCGAGAAGCATTTTACCGTCGATAGAAGTCTTCCAGGCCCTGATCAAAAAGCAAGCCTTGAACCTGATGAGCTAAAAGCGATGATTAAAGCCATCCGTAATATTGAACAAGCTCTGGGGGACGGTATCAAGCGCCCAAGCACGAGTGAATCTAAAAACAAGGTGATTGCGCGTAAATCACTGGTTGCCGCGTGTACCATTAACACCGGAGAAATTTTCAGTGAGCGCAATATTGCCGTTAAACGCCCAGGCACGGGCCTTTCTCCCATGCAGTGGGACGCAATTCAGGGCCGTAAAGCACAACGTAATTATTCAGTGGATGAGTTAATCGAATTATGAGTCGCAAAATATGTGTTGTTACCGGTAGTCGTGCTGAATATGGTTTATTGCGCTGGCTAATGGAAGGCATTAAAAATAGTTCAGCACTTGAGCTGCAAGTGCTTGTCACCGGCATGCATCTTTCACCGGAGTTTGGGCTTACATGGCATGAAATAGAAAACGATGGTTTTAAGATTAATCGTAAAGTAGAAATGCTGCTTAGCTCTGATACATCCGTAGGTGTTACCAAGGCTATTGGTGTCGGGATTATCGGTTTTGCTGATGCGCTAAATGATTTACAGCCTGATTTGCTGCTGGTATTAGGCGATCGTTTTGAAGTACTTGCAGCCGCGACCGCCGCTATGATAGCCCGCATTCCGATAGCACATTTACATGGTGGAGAGACAAGCGAGGGAGCCTTTGATGAGGCAATACGTCATTCTATTACCAAGATGTCCCATTTGCATTTCGTCGCAGCTCCCGCTT
Organism: Legionella sp.; assembly: GCA_030680075.1. Taxonomy (GTDB): domain Bacteria; phylum Pseudomonadota; class Gammaproteobacteria; order Legionellales; family Legionellaceae; genus Legionella_C. The sequence goes on along the minus strand of JAUXWR010000468.1, from coordinate 33,120 downwards.
ACCTGAATCGAGTGATTCAATTAGGTGAGGCGCCTAAGCGCGTGTTTCTGGTGGGAGGGCTCGGCATTGATAACATCAGCAAATTAACCTTGTTAGAGAAACCTGTACTCGAAGAGGCACTTGATTTCAAATTTGGGTGCAAAAATCTTCTGGTGACGTTTCATCCCTCCACTCTTGAAAATATGTCATCCGGTAGACAAATAGCTGAACTATTAAAAGCATTGGAGGCCCATCCTGATATTCATTTAATTTTTACGATGCCTAATGCGGATACCGACAGCCGAATAATCATCAAGATGATTGAAGAATTTGTGAGTAAGCGCGCTAATGCCAAAGCCTATATCTCTCTCGGGCAATTGCGTTATTTCTCGTGCCTTCAATATGTGGATGGCGTGATTGGAAACTCTTCCAGCGGCTTAATTGAAGTACCGAGTTTCAAAAAGGCAACGATAAATATTGGCGATCGCGAACGGGGGCGCCTAAAAGCTTCCAGTGTTATTGATTGCGAACCAACGGCATTATCCATCAATGCAGCGATTGAGACCTTATATTCATTATCATTTCAGGCGTCTTTGCAAGCTGTTTCCAATCCTTATGGTGAGCGCGGTGCCTGTGAAAAAATAATAAAGGTTCTAGAGACTTATCCCCTGGACACTATTCTTAAAAAATCCTTTCATGACGTAGAGTTTGGAGCAGGATGCAATCATGCTTGAATTGGGAAATGAACAAATAGCAGAGACTGCGTCAGTACAAACCTGGCAAAAAGCGATGCTTCCTGCCAATGCAACCTTACAACAGGCAATTTGCAATCTGGATGAAACAGCATTGCAGGTAGTGCTGGTCATTGCTCCTGATGGCACTTTATTAGGAACGATTACAGACGGGGATATCAGGCGTGGATTGTTACGTGGGTTAACAATGGAAAGCCTTATTGATGGCATAACGCATCGTGAGCCATTAGTAGTCCCTAAACAACTAAATCGAGACACCGTATTGCAACTGATGCAGGCTAATAAAATTCATCAGTTACCGATAGTTGATAATGAAAGACGGGTTGTCGGTTTACATTTGTGGGATGAGCTTGCAGCACCCACTCTTCGCCCAAATCTAATGGTTATCATGGCAGGCGGCCAAGGTTTGCGATTGCGTCCCCATACTGAAAATTGCCCTAAACCCATGCTTCTTGTCAGCGGCAAGCCCATGCTTGAGCATATTATCGAAAGAGCCAAAGCAGAGGGGTTTCATCATTTCATCGTCGCTATTCATTATTTGGGTCACATGATTGAAGATTATTTTGGTGACGGTAGCCTCTGGCAAGTAAAAATTGATTATTTACGGGAAAAATCCCCTTTGGGAACAGCTGGAGCTGTTGGCCTGTTAAACCCACGTCCTGATTCCCCGTTTTTGGTATCAAATGGTGATGTATTGACGGATATTCGCTATGGCGAGTTACTTGATTTTCATTGTCGTCATCAAGCTGCCGCAACAATGGCTGTTCGTTTGCATGAATGGCAAAATCCGTTTGGGGTGGTTCATACCCGCGGTGTCGATATTTTGAATTTTGAGGAAAAACCTATTTCACGTACTCATATTAATTCAGGGATTTATGTATTGGAGCCAGAGGCATTGACTCATTTGCAAGCGAATGAACATTGCGACATGCCGACACTTTTTACACGCCTGAAAGATAAGATGAAACGTACCATTGTTTATCCTATGCATGAACCATGGTTGGATGTAGGACGTGAAGATGATCTTAGAAAAGCTAATTTAGAGGGAGTTAAGCTAACGTAGGTCGAGCGCTTCGCCGGACAGCTTGTTGGGCCAAGGCCCAACCTACCAACTACCAACTTACGGTTTGCTCAGAGCATGCTTAAAAATTAATAAAAAAAAGAACTTCATACTTAATTGTTTAAAGGCTAGGTGTCATGAAAAGAGATATTATCGGGCAATACAATTTGCCCCTTGAAGTAAAATTTTGCAAAAAATGTACCGTTTCAAATCAGCGGCCACGTATTCAATTTGATGAAGTGGGTATTTGCTCTGCTTGCAATTATGCTGACTACAAACGCAGTCAGGTGAATTGGGATGAGCGTGAGCAAGAGCTCATCGAGCTTTGCAATCGTTACAAAAAAGGCAATGGTGAATATGACGTCATCGTGCCTTGTAGCGGTGGCAAGGATGGTAGCTTTGTAGCCCATCAGCTTAAATATAAATACGGGATGAACCCCTTGACCGTAACCTGGGCGCCCCTCAAAGCCACTGAAATAGGGCGGCGAAATCTTGATGCGTTTATTGCGTCAGGTTTTGACAATATTCTTGGAACCCCAAATGGAAAAGTTACTCGAAAATTGACTCAACTCGCTTTTAATTACCTTGGCGACCCATTTCAGCCTTTCATATACGGTCAGACCAATTTTCCCTTACAAATGGCGGTAAAACACAATGTATCTTTAATAATGTATGGAGAAAATGGCGAGGTTGAATACGGTGGGTGCATGAAAAACGCTTTTCGCCCGGACAGAGATATTCAAGATCATGACAAACATTATTTCTCCGGTTTCCCTCCCGAATTTTGGGCTGAGCATGGCGTTAGTGAAGCAGATTTAAAGCCATTTACGGCACCTCGTTATGACGATATTTTGAAAAATCGCACGACCATTCATTTCTTCGGTTATTACAAATTCTGGGATCCACAAGAAAATTTTTACTACTGCACAGAAAATACCGGATTTACGCCTAATTCAGAGCGTTCTGAAGGAACCTATTCCAAATACGCAAGCCTTGATGACAGGATTGACGGGTTTCATTATTATCTTGGCTTTATCAAATTCGGCATTGGCAGAACCACCTCTGACACGGCTCATGAAATCAGGGATGGAAAGATTACCCGTGAAGAGGGCATAGCCCTGGTTAAACGGTATGATGGCGAGTTTCCCAAAAAATATTTAACGGAATTTCTGGATTATTGCGCAATTAGCGAAGAAGATTTTTACAATGTAGTTGATAGCTGGCGCTCACATCACCTTTGGAAAAATAACAATGGTATTTGGCAATTAAAAAATCCAATTTGGGAAGAAGGGCACGTTTTGGCATGAGAAAAATTCGCCTTATTGCACGCCTTGATATCAAAGGGCCAAATCTCATCAAAGGCATCCATTTAGAGGGACTGCGTGTCATTGGGTCTCCCAATGAGCACGCGCGTCGTTACTATCAACAGGGGGCTGACGAGTTAATCTATATGGACTCTGTTGCAAGCTTATATGGACGCAATAGCCTCAGTGAAATTGTGCAAAGAACAGTGCAGGATGTTTTTGTGCCAATAACGGTGGGCGGTGGCATTCGTTCAGTGGACGATGCGGCTCATATTCTTCGCTCTGGTGCGGATAAAGTGGCGATTAATACAGCCGCCGTCGCAAATCCTGCACTTATTACCATGATTGCGCGACGTTTTGGCAGTCAGTGTATGCTTCTTTCCATTGAGGCAAAAGAAACAGCACCCATGCGCTGGGAAGTTTATACGGATAATGGACGCGAACCCACCGGTATGGATGTCATTGACTGGGTCAAGCAAGGGGTAGCTCTTGGTGCAGGCGAAATTCTATTGACCTCGATAGATAGGGAAGGCACACGTAAGGGTTTTGATGTCGCATTATTAAAAGCGGTAACTCAGGAAGTGAATGTTCCTGTTATTGCCAGCGGGGGCATGGGAAAACCTGATGACCTAATTGATGCGGTAAAAGAAGGCGGTACAGATGCTATTGCCATGGCTGATATTCTCCATTATGGGCGAGCCACAATTGCGGATATTCGACAGGTTGCAGCACAAGCAGGTATTGGGGTGAGACGCTATGAGCACGCTTGATGTTGCTGTCATTGATTATGGCGCAGGTAATTTGTTAAGTGTCAGTCGAGCCCTTGAGCAATGTGGGGCGAGGGTAACAATAACCTCTTCGCCACAAAATATTTTAACAGCCAGCCGCGTGGTATTACCTGGTGTGGGTTCTTTCTCTTATGGAATGCAGGCTCTTTGTCAGCAAGGACTTGATGATACTGTGCGTGAGGTCGCGGCACGTGGAACTTCTCTTTTAGGCATATGTTTAGGCATGCAAATGTTACTGGATAAAAGTGATGAATTTAACACGACAGCGGGTCTTGGATTAATACCTGGTCAAGTAATCGCTATACCAGCTCTCGCCCCAACCACCAGAATCCCTCATATTGGCTGGAATTCTCTGATGTTACCAGAAGGGCGTACCCACTGGGAGGGTACTATTCTTAATGATATTAACCCCGATGAAGATGTATATTTTGTTCACTCATTTATGGCCTGCCCTGCAGAAACTTCCGCTAAAATTGCGGATTGTCTCTATGAAGGGGTATCTATTACCAGTGTGATTGGGCGCGAAAACATCACCGGCTGTCAATTTCATCCTGAAAAGAGTGGGGAAGTTGGGTTAAAAATTTTACGACGGTTTTTGATGCAATGAGAATTTTGACCATAATAACCGCGCGAGGCGGCTCTAAAAGACTTCCTGGCAAAAATAGTCGCCCTTTAGGAGGTAAGCCACTTATTGAGTGGAGTATTGATGCAGCTACGGAAATTCCTGGTATTTGTGACATTCTCGTTTCTACCGATTGCCCGCAAATCGCTGAAATTAGTCGCCAGGCAGGGGCTACTGTGCCCTGGCTCAGGCCCACAGAACTTGCTAGCGATACGGCTTCTTCGATAGATGTTTGTCTGCATGCCTTGGATTGGTATGAAAGTCAACATGATAAAGTTGATGGGGTAATGTTATTGCAACCTACCTCTCCTTTTCGGAGCCGCAACACTATATTGAGCGGTATTCACCTTTTCAAAAGCGAAGATAATTGCTCGGTCATAGCGGTGTCTTCAGCGAAATCTCATCCGCTTTGGTGTTTTAAGATGAAAGACAGGGCGCTTCAACCTTTTATTAACGATGAAGGCCTCTTATCCCGATCACAAGACCTTGAACCCGCCTATGTGATCAATGGTGCTTTTTATCTTGCAACTCCCGATACTCTTCGCAATGATCGCTCTTTTTACGGGAATACTATGTGCCCATTGATAATTGATAACCCCAAAGAAACACTTGATATTGACACCGAGTGGGATTGGAAACTCGCTGAAGCAATTCTGGGGATGAAATGAGCCCAAAGAAAATCATTTTTCTTATGCCACATCCACCTACAACGGATTTTCAGCGCAAATTTTTTGTGTATGAGTTAATAGAAAATAATTTCCTCATTGAGTATTGGGATATTGGCTCAATCCTTGGATATGATATGGTTTTTCCTTCCAATCTTAAGGAAATTAATTATTTGAAAATTGCCACGCTAAAAGCCCTAAATGCGAAAATGAAGCAAGAAAACAATAATGTGGCATTTGTTATTCAGTTGACGCGCAACCTGAAATCACTCCCGATTTATCTTCTTCTAAATTCAGGTAAGAAGAAAACCATATTTTTTGGCCGGGGTTATCTACCCTTTATAAGCCAACCAAAAACAACTTTAAGTGCCTTTCTTCAGAGAGTTTTCAGTGGTAATAAAAAACACCTGATTCTTTCATTGGTTGGTTCGGCTATTTTTAAATTTTTACCCATTATTAAAAGACATGATCTAACATTTGTAGCGGGAAATTTGGCTGAAAGGTTACATAAGGCGGACTCCGTCAAACTGTCAAAAATTCATCATTTTGATATTGATTGCTCCTGTAGTGATAACAGCAGACCCTCTGAATTACCTGATAATTATTGTGTATTCATTGATGATTTTCTGCCTTTTCATCCCGACTTCAGCATTCAAAATAATGCACGAGTGACTGCAGAAAAATATTATAATGCCTTGAACAACTTCTTTGTGGAAATAGAGAAAAGATATGACACTACAGTTGCAATTGCGGCGCATCCAAAGGCCCTTTATCCAGTGAACCCATTTGGGGGCCGACGGGTTGTTTTTGGTGAAACCAGCTCTCTAGTGAAAAACTCTGCAATAGTTATTGCTCATGCCTCAACTGCCATATCTTATGCAGTAATTTATGAAAAGCCTCTTTGCCTTATCTTTAGTGAAGAGATAAAAAAAATCCACACTCATGAATATAATCAGATGAAAATGACAGCTGAGATGCTGGGGTGCTCTCTTTTGAATTTTGAAAAAGAAATTACTATTGCAATGAATATTAAAGTGGATAAAGAAAAATATGAAACGTATTATACCGAGTTTTTATCTAATCAAATGAAAGATAGTGTCTCTCATCAAATAGTTGTTGATGAAGTAAGCCATTTACTTGCTTCAGGTGATTGTTAGTACTAATTCGCCGCATTTACGTGAGGTTATCAGGAGTCAGGAGATCTAATGGAGTTAACAGAAGTAACTTTTTGGGAAAATTATTGGGCGAATTGTAAGCTCCCCAGTGAAGTTGATTTTAATTTGTCTTTTGACCGCTGCCTTGCCAATGGGTTAAAAAAACACCTGCCGCGGCTATCTGGCGATGTCTTTGAAGTGGGTTGTGCGCCTGGTAAATGGCTGGCTTTCATGGCGAAAGAATTTGGTGTTAATCCCTATGGCTTAGAATATTCAGCGGCAGGAATGCAGGCGACGTTAGAAAATTTTAAGATGCTCGGTCTTGATACAGGCGCCATCCTGATTGGCGATTTTTTTCAATCAGAACCGTCGCGCCAATTTGACGCTGTCATGTCATTTGGTTTTATTGAGCATTTTAAGGATGTCGATGCTGTTGTTGATTTGCATTTGCGCTGGTTGAAGCCAGGTGGGGTATTGATTCTTGGTGTTCCCAATTTTTGTGGGATCTATTCGTTTATACAACGAACCCTTGATCAGGAAATTTTAGATAAACATAATCTGGATATCATGAACCTGGATTATTTTCGTGATTTGGAAGCGCGTTTTTCGCTGCAATCATTGTATTTGAATTATATCGGCTCTTTTGAACCCTCATTACCCATTGCTAAACACAAATATGGGAGTCCCTTGCAATTTATGGTTAAAAGCATGCTTCGAATAGCCGGACCCTGTAGAAATTTCAAAATCCTCGATAATATTAACAATCGTTATTTCAGTTCCTATATTTTGGCGATTTATCGCAAGGGTGGCGCGGCTTGAAAAAACTATTAGTATTTACAGAAAATTATGCGCGCGGTGGGGGCAATCGCTATATGATTGATATAGTGAATGCAGTGGCTGATAACTATAATGACATAGTTTTCGCAAGCAATGCTGGTGGCATTTTCCCAAATGATGTAACTCGACTCCAAAAACCTGCATTTTTTCATCATCTGTTTTTTTTAACCGGTGCAAGAATTCGGGAAGCTTTGGATAGTTCACCCAAAAGACCCAGTCTGGTTTTTTCTTTATTTTTGCGGCTACTTGAGCCTTTCTTTTTTATGTTTAACGTTTTGTTTTTCATGGTAAAAATAAAAAAAATCAAACCCTCCAGTGTTATAAGTTGCAACGGAGGCTACCCTGCGGCGCAAGCAAGTCTTGCTATGGTTGTGGCGGCGAAAGTACTTGGAATACCCGTTGCCCTTACTATCGTCAGCATGCCGACACCGCGAAAAACGTATTGGCGTCTTTATGAAAAAATTATTGATAAATTGGTATGGTCTTCTGCCTCGGTAGTTATCGTAAATGCCAAAGCCATTGATAAGGCTTTGCAGGAAATGCGAGAAATTCCGCCGGGTTTAAGTCAGGTAATTTATAATGGTCTTGAGGACATGGAGCTTAATGATTCTGTTAAAACCCGAGGCGAAAATTTCATTATTGGCTGTATTGCGCGCATGGATGTCGCTAAAGGTGTTTTGCATCTGCTGGACGCCTTTGCAATCCTCGCCATTAAATACCCTCATTTGCAACTGGTTCTTGCAGGAGAAGGGGATGCATCGCCTTTGCTGCTTGAGCGAGTTCAAGAGTTGAGCTTGCAAAGGCAAGTCAAATTATTAGGGCATTATAGCGGTGATGTCGGCGCTTTACTTGAGACATTTGATATTTATGTCTTTCCATCATTATGGGAAGGATTTCCCTACAGCATTATCGAATCGATGCGCAGTCGCTCGACAATAGTGGCAACGGCGGTAGGCGGAATTCCCGAAGCCATTACCCATGGTGAAGAGGGTTTGTTAATAGAGCCTGGCGAGGTAAATGAGATAGTGCAGGCGATAGAGTGTCTGATGGCTGATGACGAAATGCGACTGCGATTGGCAAATAATGCACGTTTAAAATTCGAACAGAAATTATCGTTGCAAAAAATGCATTCTTCGGCAGAAGAAACACTCCGACAATTAACCGATTAAGAGAATACTATGGCACTAAATGCGGCCGTACTGGGAGCCGGTTTTATTGGGCGTAACTTTATAAGATTTGCTTTGCAGCAAGGCTATTGCCTAAACGTTCTGGATCATAAAGAGTGCCCCGACGAATTTGCGGGCAGGCTTACCTGGGTGAAAGGGGAGTTTGATAATAAGGAAACCCTCAAAAAATTGGTGCAGGGCACCGAGGTAATATTTCATTTTATCGCCAATACAGTCCCGGGTGATGCAGTGGATGAAAGCAGTGAGCTTATTTCGAACGTGGTGCAAACGTTGCAACTTTTGAAATTATGCGTGCAAGAGAAAACACAGCGAATAATATTCATTTCTTCAGCTTCTGTGTATGGTGTGCAAACGAGTTTACCCATTAAAGAATCAGCTCCTACAGATCCCATTAGTTCTCATGGTATACAGAAACTCACTATCGAGAAATACCTGCAGTTATATAAATATCAGCACGGTCTGGATTGTAAAATTGTCCGATTGAGTAACCCTTATGGGCCTGGGCAATCCATTCATGGCCGTCAGGGATTCATTGCAATAGCGACAGGAAAAATATTATCACAGGATGCTATTACTATCCGAGGAGACGGGTCTATTATTCGGGACTTCGTGTACATTGATGATGTGGCCGAAACCTTACATCTTTTAGCTACGTCATCAACAGAACCGATTATTTTCAATGTGGGTAGTGGTATAGGGCACGCGCTTAATGATGTGATTAAACTAATTGAACGTGTTATTGGCAGGAAGCTTCTCATCAATTATATCGATAATCGTTTTGTGGATATTCCCGCTAGCGTATTGGACAGATCACGGGAAAAAAATATGTTAGGTAAAGCTTCGGTTGTCTCTCTCGAAGAAGGTTTGCGCAAAACATTTACTTTTCACGGAATAAAAACGGTCCCCAACTATGAATGAAAGAATAAGCACCTCATTGGAAAAATCATCCCGGACTAAGCGAAATTTAACGATCGACAGTTTGCGGGCTATTGCTGCTCTTTCTGTTTTTGCGCACCATATTGGGGGCGGAATATGTGGGGAGATGGGGAGTTTAGGTACAGCAGGGGTTATTTTATTTTTTTTAATCAGTGGTTATTGTATTGTTTTATCGTTAAAGAAAACAGGCACAAATCCCGTTCGAAATTTTCTCATCCGTCGAGCATTTCGCCTTTATCCGGTCTATTGGGCGGCGGTTTTTTTGGCAGCTTACGCTACCCCTGAAACCGTTTCCTTGCACCAATTGCTCGGTAACCTCACGATGTTTCAACCAGCCCTACAAATACCTCATGTTAACGGTGTATTCTGGTCTTTATTTTTGGAATTAATTTTTTACGGCTTAATTTGCTGTTTACTTGCGAAGGGATTAGCCAATAATTCCAGAGTATACGGTGGGTTATTTTTTATTTTAATTATGGGTGCATTTAGCATCGTAATTATTAGAACCGCTACAGGTTTGCCGATTCCTTTTGGCCATTTGATGTTTTTATCAGTTTTTGTGCTCGGGTGTTGGGCAGGTATTCACAGTTTAGCTAATAAAAAATTTAATTTTTACCTTCCATTATCAGGTTATTTAGTAATAATTTACATTATTGCTCAACTAATTTGCAAAAGCGGGCCACAGGTAAATTTCACCCATAATTTTTTTAATTATGTGTGGCCTTTATTCATTTTTTTTATTGCTATAGACAGAAAATGGTTTGCATGGCGCGGGCTTGCCTATATAGGGAAAATCAGTTTTTGTATTTATCTTTTTCATAATCCACTTCTCTGGTTAATAGAGCCATGGATTAGCTCGCCCTTTGCCTTATTTGGTGTGATCCTGATAATGACCTTAATTCTTTCATCATTAGCTCATCACTATATAGAAATGCCTTTTATTCGATTGGGTAAACGTTTTCTCGATAAATTTGGATACGTGACCAGTTTTGCGTAATGGTTGTATTTACTCAATGAGCACACATAAGGCAAACTACCGATCTTTTATTGCAAAGCCATTAAGTAATACCAGTTCAGGATAGGAAAATTACTTTCCGGAACCGTTCGTGCTGAGGAGAGGTGGTAATCTCGTCTCGAAGCATCCATCAAGGCTAAAGCCTTGGTGTTCTGACCATTTTGATTTTGTAGAGGAGAACACATTGAACGTAGTGATCTTTTGTGGTGGTCTGGGTACCCGTCTTTCGGAAGAAACCCAAGTCAAGCCTAAGCCTATGGTGGAAATTGGGGGGCGCCCAATTCTTTGGCATATTATGAAAATTTATGAACAATATGGCTTTAACAACTTTATGTTAGCTCTGGGTTATAAAGGTGAAGTTATCAAGGATTATTTTCTTAACTACCATGCGCGCCTCAGTGATTTAACCGTCCATCTTAAAAATGGTGAAGTTTTTTACACAAATCCCACCGCAGAAGACTGGCGGGTATCCCTGTTTGATACTGGCGCTAATACCCTGACCGGAGGGCGACTTCTGCGGCTAAAGCCTCATCTTGCAGCCGGTGGCACTTTTATGCTCACCTACGGAGACGGTGTTTCAGATGTTGATCTGCAGGCTCTTTTAGCATTCCATAAATCCCATGGCCGAATGGCGACAGTAACTGCGGCACGCCCATCCGCACGCTTTGGCGGCCTTCATATTAATAATAGTCAGGTTATTGATTTCAAAGAAAAACCACAGTCCGGTGAGGGTTGGATTAATGGCGGTTTTTTTGTATTTGAACCAGAGATATTTGAATACCTTTCTGATGACAATACTATTCTTGAACAATCTCCTCTTGAGAGTCTTGCGCGTGATAAGCAGTTAATGGCATACGAACACACCGGTTATTGGCAATGCATGGATACCATCCGCGATCGCAACGCTCTTCAGGAATTATGGGACAGCGGACATGCTCCCTGGTTTGGCTCAAAATAGAGGTTATTGATGATGTTTGGCGATATTTATAACAATCGACGCGTGCTGGTAACAGGCCATACCGGCTTTAAAGGAAGTTGGCTTACTACCTGGCTCTTAAAATTGGGGGCTGAAGTAATTGGTGTATCTATCGATGTCCCAACCGAACCGGCCATGTTTGACGAGTTAGCCTTAGCATCCCGAATCAAGCATATTAAAGGTGACATTCGTGATCTGAAATTGATGCGTGAAACTATTATTAATGAGCGGCCTGATTTTGTTTTTCATCTGGCAGCGCAAGCTATCGTTTCCGTATCTTATAGTAATCCTGTTGACACCATCAGCACGAATGTTATTGGCACGATGAATATTCTTGAGAGTCTTCGTTTGGTCGACTGGCCATGTACGGTGGTAGTTATTACCAGTGACAAATGTTACGACAATGTTGAATGGGAATGGGGTTACCGGGAAACAGACGCATTGGGTGGGAAGGATGTTTATAGCGGCTCCAAGGGCGCCGCTGAGATGGTGATTAAATCTTATGTGCATTCGTTTTTCACCAAAGAGTCCCCTGTAACGATTGCGATAGGGCGTGCAGGCAATGTGATTGGCGGCGGGGATTGGGCGGTAGACCGCATTATTGCCGATTGTATGCGTGCCTGGAGTAACGGCAGAAGTGTTGATATCCGCAGCCCGAAGGCCACCCGACCATGGCAGCATGTTTTGGAGCCTTTAAGTGGCTACCTTGCCTTGGCACAAGCGCTTAGCCAGCAGCAACTTCATGGAGAGGCGTTTAATTTTGGGCCCCGAGCTGAACAAAATCGTACAGTAGTTGAATTGCTCGATTCGCTCTATCGCAAAAGTGATTTTGATAAGTCGAGGCAGGCTTATCGAATTACTGATAATATCCCTTTTCATGAAGCAGGATTACTTAAACTTAACTGTGATAAAGCGCTTTTTCATTTGAAATGGGAGCCTAACCTTGATTATCATGAGACAATTGAGTTAGTAAGCGATTGGTATAGTGCTTTTTACCGTAAAAAAAGCGATATGTACGCGTTAACCACAAAACAGATTGATAACTATGAGCGCACAGGCATTGAGCGCAGTAGAGTATGGGCACAATGATAGAGATAATTGACAAACCCTGTCTGATAGAAGGCGTTACTCTCACCAACTTAAATCAATTTCCTGATGAGCGTGGTGCTGTTATGCATATGTTGCGAAGTGACGCGCCCGAATTTACGCGCTTTGGCGAGTGCTATTTTTCTGAAGTGTTTCCAGGCGTTGTAAAAGCCTGGAAGCGCCATAATAGTCAGACTCAAAATTTGGCAGTTCCCGTAGGACGGGCGCGAATTGTTATCTATGATGAGCGTGAAAATTCGACAACCCAGGGACACTTGCAAGTAATAGAGTTAGGCCGTCCCCATGCTTATTCAAGACTTCGAATTCCTCCAGGCCTTTGGTATGGATTTGCGGGCCTAAGCCCTGTTCCCGCTCTTCTGGTAAATTGCACCGATATCCCCCATGCTCCCAATGAGAGTGAAGGGCGTCCCATAAATCATCCAGCCATTCCTTATCAATGGGAATTGTTAACTATAGGTTTAAATGAATGACACAAAAATTGTCGCGTCTTTTAGTGGTAGGTGGCAATGGATTTATTGGCCAACATGTAGTTAAAAGAGGGGTGTTGCTCGGTTGGGATGTGACCAGTTTAAATCGTTCGCTTAAACATTTACCCCAGGAGGATTCTCCTGTAAGGCACCTGGTTGCCGATACCACCAACCTTCAAGCCCTGGCGGGCGCCTTAGGTGGAGCCAAATTTGACTACGTCGTAAATTGTAGTGGTGAGATTGATCACACCTTATTTTTCAAAGGGGAAGGCAGACGGGTTCTTAATAGCCACTTTTTAAGCGTCTTAAACCTGACTGAACTGATAAACCGCGACGCATTGCAAATGTTTGTGAATATTGGCAGTAGTGACGAATACGGTAATTCACCGGCACCTCAAGTAGAAACAGCGCGAGAAGCACCCATTTCTCCTTATTCTATAGGAAAAGTCGCTGCTACTCATTTTCTACAAATGTTAAGTCGCACCGAGAATTTCCCTGCGACTACTCTGCGACTCTTTTTAACTTATGGGCCAGGTCAGGATAATCGTCGATTTATTCCGCAAATTGTACGAGGGTGCCTTGAGGGGCGTATTTTTTCCACCTCAAAGGGTGAACAATTGCGTGATTTTTGTTATATAGATGATATTGTCAACGCCATCTTTACGGTACTTGCGAATCCAGCGGCTAATGGCCAGATTTTTAATGTGGCATCAGGTGAGGGTATTTCCATTCGCCACATGATAGAAACAATCGTTTGTTTAATTGGTAAGGGACAACCTCAATTCGGTGAAATACCTTACAGGGTAGGTGAGAACATGGCTTTGTATGCCAATATTTCCAAAGTACGTTCGTTTCTTAATTGGACACCTTGTGTTAGCCTTGAGAGTGGATTGGAAAAAACCATTCAATGGATAAGAGAGCAATCATGAAAAAAGAGCCGCTCGTTAGTGTATTAATGAACTGTTATAACGGCGAAAAATATTTACGCCAGGCCATTGACAGTGTATTAGCACAGACTTATCAAAATTGGGAAATAATTTTCTGGGATAACCAATCTACCGATCGAAGTGCTGAAATATTTCAAAGCTATAAAGACGCGCGATTTAAGTACTTCTATGCGCCTAAACACACATGGCTTTATGAAGCACGCAACTATGCCCTAGAAAAGGTGAGTGGTGATTTTATTGCGCTGTTGGATGTAGATGATTGGTGGCTACCAACCAAGTTAGAAAAACAAATTCCTCTTTTCGACGATGCAGAAGTAGGGTTTGTTTATGGTAATTACTGGGTAGAATCTGAGCTAAAAAAGAAACGCTGGCTTTCGCTAAAATCCCCCATTCCTACCGGTTGGGTATTAAATGATCTCTTAAAATCCTACTTTGTTGGGTTACCAACGCTTGTCTTGAGACGCACAGCATTAAGTACCCTTAATTATCTATGCGACCCACGTTTTCATATGATAGGTGATCTTGACCTCGTCGCACGTCTCGCCATTTCATGGAAATCGGATTGTGTTCAGGAGCCCGTGGCATTTTATCGCATCCACGCTACTAATGAGAGCGCTAAACACCGTGGCCGAAATATCGACGAGCATGAGCTTTGGTTAAGTGAAATAGGGGCAAGCCCTGTCATTCAGAAATGCCCGAGTTTTCAGCTTGCCAAACGCCGTATTGGCTACATGAAAGCCGTGAACCTTTGTTTACAAAGAGAAAAAAACAAAGCTTATGCATTATTTAATGAACTCCCCTGGGGGCAGTTAAAAATTCGACTATTATTAGCGCTCTTATTGCCTTCTTTCGTTTTTCGCAAGTTGAAAAATTAACGAAACTTTCATCCGGCTCGCCTTATCATAGAAGGCATGCTGAAGCTATTACGTCTTTGGAACGTTCCTTTTGGTTTATTAGATGATTATATCTTGAATTAAGAATAATTATTGCCAGTAGATTAATTTACTGTTTCAATTAGCCCATAGGTAGGGACACCTGCCGTATCTCATTGTTAAAAGGAAAAATGGATGGCTTCTTTAGTAATTCTTGGCGCGAGTGGTTTTGTAGGGAGAGCAATTATTGGGCAAAAAAAGAATACTCCAATAAAAGCGGTGGCTCGAAGGAAACCTTCTGATAGGGATTTACATGCTGATAATATTACCTGGTTTGCGGCGGATCTGAGCGCATCTCACTCACTGGATACAGTCCTGGAACCAGAAGATATCGTCATTAATACCGCATATCTCAAAACAGGAAATGACGAGGATAATCTTCGTTTAATCAGTAATATTATCGAATCCTGCCATCGGCAAGGTGTAAAGCGATTAGTGCATTGCTCTACTGCAATGGTCGCCGGCACGACTAAAAGTGTTTGTATCGATGAAACGGTTCCCTGCATCCCCTATACGCCTTATGAGCAGAATAAATATGCAATAGAAGAGCTTTTGCTTAATGCGTCTGGCACGCTTGAGGTCGTTATTGTTCGACCTACGGCAATTGTGGGCGCTGGGGGTAAAAATTTAGTAAAATTAGCTGAGTCGTTACTGAGAGGAAACCCTTTGATCAATTATGCGCGGGCTTCTCTTTTTGGAAAACGTAACATGCATTTGGTTTCCGTGCATCACGTGGCATCCGCGATACTGCATTTAGCGGAGCATGACGATTGTAAGAACGGCAGCATTTACTATATTTCTGCTGATAATGATCCGAAAAATAATTTTTTGAGCGTCGAGAAATTTTTATCGGAAGCATTAGGCCTTAAACCCCGTAAAATCCCTGTTTTACCGGTACCTTCATTATTTTTATCATTTCTTCTAAAGCTCAAAGGACGCTCAGAATCATCCTTGGCCCGAATTTATGATTCAAAAAAATTAGTTGCGACAGATTTCATAGCAATTGATACGGTATATGATGCTGTTAATGAATTTGGGAAGAGTGTTTTAAGCGATTCTGATAACGCTGGAAAGTAGGTAGGCGTATTGTCTTTTGTAGTTCGTCAGTTAAAAAATAAGGTTATATGACAAATCATTCACTTCACGCAGCTTATCGTGCTGATATCGATGGATTACGCGCTGTTGCAGTGTTATCTGTTGTTGGATTTCATGCTTTCCCTCATTGGCTCAAAGGCGGATTTATAGGGGTTGATGTTTTTTTTGTTATTTCCGGCTTTCTTATTTCAAGTATTATTTTTCAAGGTCTGGATAACGGGACTTTAAGTTTTACGACGTTCTATGCACGTCGAATCAAGCGTATTTTTCCTGCATTAACGCTTATTCTCTTAGCCTCTTTTGCCTTTGGCTGGTTTGTATTGTTTACTGATGAATATAAACAATTAGGAAAACATATTGCCGGTGGTGCAGCGTTTATATCAAATTTTATATTATGGAATGAGTCAGGTTATTTCGATAATGCAGCAGAAGCCAAGCCGCTTCTTCATCTTTGGTCGCTTGGGGTCGAGGAGCAGTTTTATATTATTTGGCCATTATTGATAGGGCTGGCTTACAAAGTCAGATGGAATTTATTTTACTTGTTACTATGCATAGGCTGCATTTCTTTTGGGTTAAATATTAGCAAAATTTCAGGAGATCCTATTGGTGTTTTTTATTCACCGTTGACACGCATTTGGGAGCTTACCCTTGGAAGCCTTCTCGCGTACCTGACCGTGTATAAGGAATTTCGTTGTATACCGACTAATGGATTTTTCTCAGCACATCTTTCTGGCTTAAGGAATATTCAGTCATTAACGGGTATTTGTCTTGTTTTTATCTCTGTTATTATCCTGAATAAAGAAACATTTTTTCCCGGATGGTGGGCATTATTGCCAACAGTAGGTACTTATCTAATTATTTCCGCAGGACAAGATGCCTGGTTTAATCGCTTTATCTTATCTAATCGTTTGGTTGTTCTCATTGGGTTGATAAGTTTCCCCTTGTATCTCTGGCACTGGCCAATTCTTTCATTTATCCGGATTATTGAGGCGTCAGCACCGTCAGCTATGCTTCGCCTGGCTGCTATTCTGATGAGCCTTGTTCTTGCATGGTTTACTTATGAATGGATTGAAAAACCAATTCGTTTTGGTAATTTTACAAAATTAAAGTTGGGTATGCTCTGTCTTGTTATGGCCACCATTGGTGAGATGGGCTATTACATTTTTACCCATGAACGGATGAACAATGACTTCAATGGTGTTCATAATTTAATTAATTCGGCTAAGCGCAGCGAACATGCCCGTGAATGCTTTGATATTCCTGAAGCGCATAAGCGGTCTAACCATTGGTTTTGCCATTTAAACAAAAAAGATGATAAACCCGCACTAATTTTTGTCTATGGTGATAGTCATGCCCTTAACTTTCTTCCTGTTTTGGAAGACATCGCCTTGCGACGTGACGTTGATATTTTATTTACAGGCTTTTCCGGTTGCCCCCCCTTGCTTGGAATTTATTCTATAAGAGGTGATCAGACGCTAAAAAATTGCCACGATTTGAATGAACGTGTGTTTAATTTTGTAATAAATAATGGGATAACAGATGTTTTTTTAATGGCGAGATGGACGTATTACACTGATGGTCGATATGGTGTAGAAGAAATTAATTTTCTTCGTTTATTTGACAAGACTGATGAATACACGAAAGAAGCGTCAAGAATAGCATTCGAAGAAGGGTTGAATAAAACGATTTCCAATTATACAAATGCTGGGGTAGGAGTCCATATTGTTAAAGATACGCCCATGCAACTGCAAAATTTAAAAGACCTCTTCAGACAAGTACAAATGAGTTTAAACGTTAAAAATCCACAAAAGAGAATAGATGATCTGTCGGTTAGTCTCAAACAACACAAAAAGCTTCAAAAATTTGTTAATGCACGGATTGAAACGTATAAACAAAAAAATAGTGTTGATATTATTGATTTGGATAACATTTATTGCCCATCAAAGGTTTGTCCTTTTGCCAATAAAACACAATCTTATTACTTTGACTCAGACCACTTAAGTATATCAGGCGCAAGACTCGCGACAAAAATTTTTCAAAATAGATTTGATTTAATTGCAAGTGACGGAGGCGTTTTTTAATAGATGAAACGTGATTATCTACCTCAAATATTGGATGGAGACAGTGTCTTTGCCCAGACCTTAAAAGAAGACTTTATTCCCTGGCACGAAACTTAATCACGGCGATGTTACCCCTATGGCCAACCTTTACCGATCGTAATATGCCTATCCAACTCATTTAAACTAAGGGAGGCATTTTTTTCAAATCTGATTACCCTATCAATAGAAACGATACTGCTCTTTTCCTGGGGTTCCTTTCTTCCCCACGAACCTGCTTCATCTTTAACCCAGATGCGCTCATTTCTATGGGTATCAAGAACAAATTGTAATGCTCGCTGGTTAATGCCTAGCCATTCACACATCAAACTGCTGTATTGAATCGGCGTTTCTTGATAATGCTGAACCAATTGCAACGCTTCTCTGCGTGTAAGCCTCCCGTAACGGATTTCCCGACAAGCATGGTCAAGCACTTTGGAGTACCCGTGTTTATACATTTTTAACTGGTCATGAAGATTCATATAATGGTAGCAATCAACAAAGTCATAAGTATCAAATGTTCTTGCAAAACTGCTGGTTTGATAACCATAATTTTCTATCATTAATTCATGTTGAGTCTTACAATCCCAACGGACGTAATTGCCTAAATAAATACCCCTCACCCCTACCTGATTGAGCTCATGATCATCTGGATAGCGATACTGCCAAATATCATCTTCTGTTAAAACGTCAAAATCAGACAGCAAATCATCCGCCTCAAAACCCATTAAATCATGATCTTTCCGATAACGCCGGGTCATTTCGACTGAGTGTTCATGCGAAAACATACCTACTTGCTCAATACCTTGATGAGCACCCCAAATGATTAATGGAATTTTATAGCGTACAGCGGTTTGGACAGGGAAAACGGTTTGACCCGCAATACAGTGCCAGTAAAGGCTCCCCAAATGCCGTAAGGTGGTTTTGACAATTTTTTTAACAGATAATGGATTTACGTTTTGAACCAGGATATCGCAGTTAAATCGAATCCGCAGATTGGCGAGATTTTTGATGCCAAGCGGGGTATTCCAATATTTATTATAAGTTACCAAAAGAGGATTTAACCCCAGTTTTTCTTTCACCAGATGGACGATAAAATAGGAGTCCTGCGCGCCTGATACAGGGACTATGCAATCGTAAGTTCTGGTATCAAAGCTCTTATAATCAGCTGCCAGATTCTGTAGCATTTGCCAGCGTGCATCCCAATCAAGCACATCTTTTTCTTCATGAGTCAGACAGCCTGAGCATATGCCCTCATTATTAATAGTCAGACCTAAAGGATGGTTGGTGCCATAAAGGCATCGTTTGCAAAATAGAGTATCGCTCATGGATATAATCTAACTCGGTTCATAATAAAAGGGAGGCCTGACAGGAATAAGGGCCAATTTGCTTTTTAATTTTTGCACCGCATGCTCTTGGTAGTTTAGAAAATTACCAACGGCTACGGCCGAAACGCGACTATCATGTAAAGCTTCTTCGATTTGCTCACCTGAGCTTAAGCCTCCAAAAAGAATAAGGGGTAGGCTCTTACTAAAAAAATTGTCACGTAATCTTAAATCATAGGCGTCTGGCATGCCCTCATGTTGATAATCAATTAATAATGCTTCGGAAATAACGCCTTCATTAATCAACGATACAACATCATTACTGATAGGGGCTTGCTGTTTTATTTGATAATTATACCAAGAGAGAACACCGTCATTATCGATAGCTAACGGTAAACTCGCAATAATTGCCTGTGCACCAAGCCTGCTTGCAATATGTCGTACGGCAAGAGCATCTGTATGCAATAACGTATCGATGCAAATACGATCAGCTCCGGCTCTGATAACGTTGACTGCATCTGTTTCCGAGGAAATGCCACCGCAATAGGTAAGGGGTGTTGAGATGCCCTGGTTGGCAATTTTATCCATAAGGGCCAAATCAGGTCCTCGATGGCTAATACTTCGGTCAATAACCTGGATTAAAATCTCATCCACTCCCCACCTGTCCAGGTTTTCAACTACACATTCAGGTTTGCCCAGCGGAAGATAATGATTATAGCCAAAAGATTGAACGGCCCAGTTATTGCGAATAGTTACAACACCAATCAGTCGTTTTCTAAGCATGTGACAACTCGTTGATTGCTCTTTTCATTAATTGCATCCCTGCTATTTGACTTTTTTCAGGATGAAATTGAAACCCACAGATATTATTTTTTCTCACCATCGCCGCAACCGGGCGGCCGATGTTTGCTGTGGCCACTATGTAATTTTCTCTGGTATTAAATTCAAAGGCATGATTAAAATAAAAACTGGCCGCGTCACTGCCATCAGAAATGCCCTCTTTGTGAACGACTTCCAGGGTATTCCAGCCCGTATGCCACAGAGGCTTTCCAAGTGGTTTTACCTCTCCTGGAATTAATCCAAGGCCACGGGTATATTCATGCTCATAAGATACATCTGCCAAGAGTTGCATCCCTAAACAGATACCAATCAAGGGTCTATTCTGATGAGCATACTCACGAATAGGCTCAATAAGCTGTAGTTCGTTTAAGGCCTTCATGGCTGAAGGAAAAGCACCTACGCCCGGGATAAGTAAGGCCTGGAGGCCTGAGAAATCTTCGTAATATTTGACAAGACGGGTACGAAATCCCACTCGCGTAATGGCGAGTCTCACGGATGTACAATTACCGGCGCCGTAATCAAGAATGCCAATTAGTTGTTTGCTCACAAACCGACTCCAACCGTGAATTTTCTACTTATTTGCCCATTTGATTGAATGGAGAAAAGCTCGCGATTGAGGGAGCCATGAACCTTTTCCCAAAAAAAATCTTTGCTAATATCGATATAGCGACAAAAGCTTTCAATATAGTGTTCACCGCAGGAGTCGTCATAGTGAGTAACGAGCTCGATGCCTTTATCACGCGTCATTTTGCCCAAACGTATTTCTTCGTTAACGTAATCAGTTACCCGGCCAAACCCAAATTTATAATATTTAATCATTTGATTTAAGGTTACCCAGTCTTCATCAAGTGACGTGACTCCATAGAGATCGCCTGTGTTGCCAACGGTATCTTCCCTTATTTCAAGCCCATTAAGGCATGAATAAGCCGCATTGTTTACTAAAGACCAATCCCCCAGAAACCAGCCCAGGTACACGATTTGGATATTGGCTTTTTCAAACTCAGCAATTGTTGGGTAACGATAGCTGATTAAATCACCAGCGTCTTCATGCATCTCAAGAATCCAGTCGAGCGCGCCGCCCGAGAGGGTATTCATATTGCGCAAATTATTACCATCATAACCCGTTCGCCCCAATGTTTTCAGATCGCCCAACTGTAATCCTGGATTTTCGCCCCATAAAATTAAAGGTATTTCATAGCGAATCGCTAATTGCGGAACGGAGCTAAAAAGTGCGAGTTCGGTTGATTTAGCCCAATTTGTAAAGCGATTAAAGCTATGCTTCATAAGCGTTCGCCAGGTCTTAGGCGCGGGGCTTAGGACGACGCAATCAAAACCGAGATTAATTAAGGTCGATATATTATCCACGCCACGCGCTGTTACTTGCTCGGGAGGATAAGACAAGCACGCAAGGAGTGGATTTAATTTCAGTTTATCGCGCACAAAGAGTGCTTGTCTTGTACTATCTTTGCCGCCACTTACCCCAATAATACAATCAAATTTATGTTTTTTATGTTTGGGCGCGTTTTCAACGAGATCAACTAATATCTCACGGCGCTCTTGCCAATCAACTTTTTTAAGCTCGTCAAAATAAATACAGGCAGGGCAAATCCCGTCGTCATTGAATTTGCTATTGGGACGCGTATCTGGTTGCAGGCATTTTTTACAATAGTTCATGTTCAACAACCAATTTGGATAAATGAATAATTTCCTGGTGAGGTAACACACAGGGCGAGGCTTGTGGCGGGAGGGTAGAAACAACGGTTTTCCCCGCGGCAGTTGCGATAGCCATAGCATAGGTTTGGCATCCGACGACAATGTCTGCCCAGCCTAAAAGTTCAGCGAGTGTTGATTCGTCATCAATCTTGATAGCTAATGCGCGATGAGTGTTAATCAGCGATTGATATTTTCCTATATTATCAGACGGGTGTGGTTTAATAACCAACTCCATATTTGATAAATTAAGCACATTTACATGTCGGATAAAATAGTTAAACGCTTGTATTTCACCCAGAGTAGTTGTGCTTCCCCACTTTTCGCGAATAGGCTCCATTAGAAATAGAACACGCGTAAATCCCGTGCGGCTCTTTGTAAACGATTTAATCGTTTGCAGCTCGAACGTTAAATAATCATTGGGTTGTTTAATTATGGCCGTAGTGGGAAAAGAGGTTTCGGCAATTTTTTTAGCATAATCATCAACCACCCAAATTTCATCCGGAAGAATTTCGGCATTATTTCGTATAAAACGTGCTTGATAATTCACCCAATGATCAATTACCCCGACTGTTTTCAGATTGTTTGCTCGAGCAAGAATGCGTGCGTTATGTTCAAGCTCAGTTTGCCAGCCTGTGCCCGAAATCAGGATTGAAGCATTATTTAGCGCATCATCCAGTGAGTGATTTTGCAACTCAGGAAAAAACGCCAAAGCAATCACTTCGGCAGGTCCTGCGAAGCAAAAAAAGGCACTCTTGCTATCAATAAGACCTGTTCGAAGCCATGAAATAATATGGTTCGCGGCTCCAGCATCGTGGGCTACAACTGCTGCATTGGTATAGTTATTCATGAGACAGCTTCGTAAAATGCAATATGTCATGAGCTTTCCCGTCAACTAGCTCATGTTCCCGGCGAACACCATCTTCCTTCATGCCCGTTTCACGCATAATTTTGATCATACCCAAATTCAGCGCCAACGTTCCCCCTGTAATCTTTCTAACGCCGACCTCGTTACTTAAAAAAGTCAACAAAGTAAGCCACGCATCTTTGCCAATCCCTTTACCCCAGCAATTTTTCTCGCCTATCATAATCCCAATATCTGCCACTTGGTGCTGATAATTAAAATATACCGTCATGGTTCCCACCATTTGACCCGTATCTTTTAGTCGGATAGCTACAAAAAGAGCGTTATTTTTTTGAAAGGAGTTAAAATAATCCACGGAGCTTGCAATCGAATGATTAATAAAACGCTGATTACTATAGCGGACAACATCTTTGTCATTAAGCCACCCTACATACGACTCGGTAATATCTTCACGTTTAAATAAATGAAGATGAACCTGCTCACCCTGTAAGGGAAAGAATGACTTAATCGAAATAATGTCACGCATGATTTTTTAACGTTTTAAGATTTGCCCACACTTTATGAAAGGCTTTGATTATGCAATCAACATCATCATTCGTTAAATCATAGACACACATGCCAAGCCCTATATAAGCCGAATCATTTAAATATTCCGCAACAGGGCAAATACCTTTGGCATAACTTACTTCACGATGACAGATATCTGATGTCCACGGAAAGCCTTGTGAACCATAGGCAATTTTCTTTTGATACATGGGCATTAAATGCAGATTTTGATAGCGTCCACTGACACTTACCCCTTCTGCTTGCAAAGCGTTAACAATAAGGTTGCGACTGCATCCGGTTATTTGCTCTTCAACAATTAACGGATAAACGTAATAGACATGAGTACTATCCTCGTTAACTAACGGGGTTTTTAGACCGTCTAAATTTTTCAACCCCTCATTTAGGCGCTCTGCCTGATTTTGGCGTGATTTGACAAAGCCTTCCAGTTTTTTTAACTGCTCGATTCCTATTGCACACTCAATTTCGCCTAAACGAAAATTGTAACCAATCATGTTATTGAGGTCGGTTACGCCTTTATCTCCGACCACGGCTTCAGCGTGATTGCGAATCAAGCGCATGCGTTCTGCTAACGCATCATCATTAGTGACTAAAATACCGCCTTCACCGGTATGTATATGCTTATGATAGTTAAGGCTATAGCCGCCAATATCAGCAATGGTACCTGCGTATTTATTTTTATAAAATGCACCAGGCGCTTGCGCGGTATCTGATATCACTTTTAGATTATGTTTTTGTGCAATAGCCATAATGGCGTCCATATTGGCAGATTGTCCAAAAATATCGACAGCGAGAATAGCTTTTGTGTAAGGACTAATATTTTTTTCAATAGAAAGCGGGTCGATATTGAAGGAATTCATTTCAATATCTGCAAATACCGGAATCGCATTCCAATGTAAAATGGCTGTAGCACTAGCACTCATGGTCCAGGGGCTTACAATAATCTCATCGCCTGGCTCAATATCTAATGCGCCAATAGCGGCAATCAGACCGGATGTCCAGGAGTTAACAGTAATAGCATGTTTGACGTTAAAATATTTTTCACAAGTGCGTTCAAACTCACGAACTTTAGGGCCCCCATAAAAATCATCATGCCAGGCCCCAATAAATTGCGATAAAATTCCTGTTTTCATCACCTCATTTACAGCAATTCTTTCTTCCTCACCAATGCTGTTATAAGGCGTGAAAGGTGTATTAATTACTTTAGAGCCGCCAAATAATGCCAATTTTTCAACTAAGTTCGTCATTTGTTTTACCAATAATTAAAATTTAATTCACTAAAGCAATAATTTTTTCACACGTTATCTGCGCCTTAAGTGCGCTCGTCCCCGTGCTTGCGAGGCTCGCACCTGATGATAGCGCATCGAAGATATTATCAACAGCCGCCAACATAGCTTTTGGATAACCGCCTTCATCAAAGTGTTCTTGACCGAGTGTTCTGTAGCCAGGAAATCGTTCGCTCAAAATCGGGTAACGAGATACCCAGGACAACCCTCCATCGCGCATCATTAAAAGACCGGTTGAAAAAATCAAATGCAGTTCAAAAAAAGAATAATCGTCAGCGTGTCCAATTGCCAAGTGAACAGGCACACCGCTTGCTGATTGAAGCATTGCAGGAACAGTAGGGTCGTTAACACTCAAATCAATAAGAGGCTCGGCCACCGCAATAACCTGCAAATCACCTAACAAATAGTGCAATAGATCGATTAAATGAGAGCCATTATTTAATATACCTTTGTTATAAAAGCCTGCAACGGAACGCAACTTGCCATATTTGCCATCAAGGAGTGCTTGCTTAAGATTAACAAGGTTTGGATCCCAGCGGCGTGTATAGTTCACCGCTAAAAGAACGCCTGCGTTTTCACAGGCATCACGCAATAGTTGCGTATCGTTAGATGATTCACTGACGGGCTTTTCACAAAAAATTAGTCGAGGTTTAAATTTTAACGCATCCAGCAAATTGGACTTATGAAAAGCGGTAGGCGAGCAAATACTGATAATATCTATTGGCAATTGATTGCCCAGAGCTTCCTCTAAAGTATTAAAACCCCACGGTATATTCCAACGCTCTATGAAGCGTGAACGGGTAATATTATCGGGATCAACGCATGCTACTATATTAAATCGTGTATCTTCTGAGAAGGCACCTGCATGTGTACACGGTAAAGTCCCAGCATTCTGGGAGGCATCAAAGCCGCCAGCTATCTTGCCGCAACCAATAATAAGAACATTTAATTGACCCGTCATAAATTATCCACGTACTCAAATTTTTTACTCAAAAGAGAGGATGCAAGCAGCTGCGCTCGCTCCCAATCCGCTTGATTATCAATATCCTGCACTCTAAAGCGAGGAACATGAACAGGTTTTGAATGACGGTCAAATACTTTTTTGCCCCCAAGCCACGCACCTGGTTTGCCCCAGTAAAATTGCCCCGCGTCGTGAAAAGCTTCTGGTAAATCTTGAGAGCGGGTAGGGAAGTGTTCGGGGAAGAACATTTCCAGCCCACCATTTTGGGTCTGTTTAAAGGCTCGAAATATCGGCGCTGCGAAATCCGTAACCGAAAAAGCGTAGGCCCAATCACCGGAGTTAAGGTCGTTTAGGCCGCGTTTAATATCCTCAGGCTCAAGAAATGGGGCTGTTGCGTAAATACAACAAACGGCATCCAGGTGCCAGCCTTGATTTTGTGCCCACTCCGTGGCGTGAGCGATGACTTCTACTGTTCCTGCATAATCATTTGATAACGATTCGGGGCGAATAAAAGGTACTTCAGCACCCCATTGAACGGCAATCTCGGCAATTTCCGCATCATCTGTGGAGACGATGATGTGGTCAAAAACGCCCGATGCAATCGCTGCCTCAATAGACCAGGCAATCATCGGTTTTCCATAAAAGGGCTTGATATTTTTTCGTGGGATACGCTTACTGCCCCCGCGAGCCGGGATTATTGCGATATTCATTAACGGTATTACTCCCTTAGTCCTTCAACAACAAAGTTCTTTTCCTGCAAAGAATTGCCAAATATAGTAGCAGATCTTTTGACGCCGCAACATGATTCTATGTATGATGCGATGGATAAAATCAGGTAAGCGTATCATGAGTGAAAAATTGGAATAAGGATTGTTGTAGTGATACAGAAAAAATTTCTTTTTAACTTTGCAGCGTCATATTCCGGCGGCGGATTTAAACGCCTTGATGCTTATGCAAAATGGTTTAATGAAAATGGCGGGGCTACATTTATCATTCACCCCAATTGCCATTATTTACAAAATCAATACCCCAATAATCGCTTTATTCTGGCGCACCAATCAAAATTGCAACGTTTATTTAATGATTGTGGTTATTTGGAGAACATTCGCAAAGAGACCGGTGTGCCCGATGTCTATTATTCCTATGGCATTCCTGTTTATCATAAATTTGGCCGAATAAACTGGTTTCATTTAAGTAATGTGCTGCCTCTTGATGCATGGCATGTTCCTTTATCTTTATTTGATAGAATGAAGCTTGATTTTCTGGGCAGGCGAATCAAGCGTTACTTTAAAAACGTGGATATTATTTCAGCGGAGTCAAATTTTTCGTTAAATTTAATCGATGCGGAACATGCCAGCAAATTTTGCCTCTCAGTCAATGGCAGCGATGATGAGCTCTTTTTTCTCAAGTCTGATGCTCGCACCAAAAAAGATAACATTGCCATTGTACTTGGAACCTACCGTTATAAAGCGCTCCAGGATTCCTGGCATGTATTTGACATGTTACGAGTAAAAAATCCACTATTAAAATTGAAAATTATTGGGGATGAGACGCGCATTCCTGCTAATCTTCGTGAGGATAAGAGTATTATCATAACAGGGGCATTGCCGCGGAACAAAGTAATAGAAGAGTTACAGAAATCCACTTATTACATATCCACCACGCACATTGAAAATTCTTATAATGCCGCCTCTGAAGGGATTTTTTTTGCAGAAGAGTCGTATATTTCAGCTATTGGACCCCATCAAGAGTTACTATCCGGTATGCCTTTTGAAAAAATAGCGGTTCCCAATATGAAAAGATCGGTACTTCGTGTAAAAAGAGAGAATATTTCACCAGAGCATTTAAAAACCTGGAATAACGTTATTACCGAGATGATCGAACATGTCGCCCAGAATGTCTGAGTCAAAACTATTTACCTTTGCAAAGGACAATTTTTAATGTCCCAAGAAAAATGCCGTCTTTGCGAGCGCCAGCGAAGCAATCCAGTGACCTTGCGAACAATGGGCGTATTCATGAGCATTCCAAGGCCTGGATTGCTTCGCTGGCGCTCGCAAAGACGGTTTCTTTTTTTGGATTTTGTCTTTTGTAGAGATTATTTACTATAAGTTAGTGTTAATTAATGAAAATTCTCTTAGTATCACAGTATTTTTGGCCTGAGTCTTTTATAATTAGCGAGCTGGTCAAATGCCTTGTGGCCGATGGACACACTATTGAGGTATTGACCGGTAAGCCTAACTATCCGGATGGCGACATATTCGATGGCTATAGCGCTAAAGGCTGTACTACCGAGTATTTCAATGAGGTGGTTAAAGTTCATCGTGTTCCTATTTGTCCGAGAGGTAAGGGCGGTGGCAGGAGATTGCTAATTAATTATCTGTCTTTTGTCTTCAGTGGCTTATTTTTTTTCCACCGGATGATAAAGTCCACGCAATTTGATGTAATTTTTGTGTTCACTCCATCGCCTGTAACCTCGGTAATTCCTGCAATGTATTTGAAAAAACGTCTCAAACTGCCTTTAGCGGTTTGGGTTCAGGATCTCTGGCCTGAAACTTTAAGTGCTACGGGGTTTATTAAAAATCGTTTTTTATTGCGCGCGGTCGGTCGGTTAGTTCGTTGGATTTATCATTCGGCCGATATGTTATTGGTCCAATCAAAAGCTTTCCAAAAACCGGTTGCACAATATGCTATTGAAGAAAAAATAGTTTATTATCCGAACTCTTATATAGATACTTTTCCAATAGCAGCTGAAGAAGACGCTATTCCAAAAGCATTGTTATCGGAGCTTCAGCGCCACTGTTGCCTTGTTTTTGCCGGGAACCTGGGCACGGCGCAGTCGCTTGAGACCATAGTTGGAGCCGCCGAACGCCTTAAACAGTTATCGGCTATTAAAATAATTCTGATTGGCAGTGGTAGCATGGGAGAGTGGATTGCAGGGCAAATAAAGGCGCGAGGGTTAGATAATCTTATCCTGGCCGGGCGTTTTCCGCCGGCCCTTATGCCCGTTATATTTTCAAAAGCCAAGGGGTTGCTGGTTACTCTTAAACGAGATGAAATTTTTAGCTACACAATCCCTAGTAAAATTCAGGCTTATTTGGCGGCCGGGCGTCCCATCATTGCGTCACTTGATGGTGAGGGCTCGCGCATAATTACAGAAGCAAAAGCGGGGCTTACATCGGCGGCTCAAGATGTTAACGCGTTAGCTGAGAATATAGAGCACTTTTATCAAATGCCAGCAACATTGCGTGATGAAATGGGGAAAGCCGGGCGTGCCTACTTTCTTAAACATTTTGAAATGATTAGCCAGGGTCGCTACCTCATAGAAATTCTTGAGAAAAGGATAAGTAAAAAGGAGATATCTTAAGTGAAGATTTTAGTGTTAGGTGCAACTGGCATGTTAGGTAGTGCTATTTTGCGCGCACTTCAAGGCCATAAAAATTTTGAAGCCTGGGGCACGCTACGTGACCCAGATGGACGTCGTTATTTCCCAATATCTACTCATGCCAATTTGATTCACGGTGTAGATGTTCTTGATGAGGGTTCCTTAAAACGTGTATTTGAACAGGTTCAACCCCATTTGGTGATAAATTGCGTGGGCTTAATAAAGCAACTTGAGACAGCCAATGATCCCTTGGTCGTGCTGCCTATTAACGCGATGTTTCCTCATCGACTGGCTAATCAATGTAAAGCGTTTGCCGCGCGATTAATCCATATTAGTACTGATTGTGTTTTCTCTGGCCGTAAGGGCTCCTACACTGAATCAGACCCCTCGGATGCTGAAGATTTATACGGCAAATCAAAATATATTGGGGAATTAAGTGATTTACCCCATGTATTAACACTGCGCACCTCTATTATTGGTCATGAGCTAAATAGCAATTATGCTTTAATAGACTGGTTTCTTTCTCAAAAAGAACAGGTTAAAGGCTATGTGAATGCTATTTTTTCTGGATTACCCACCGTTGAGCTCACTCGTGTGATGCTTGATTATGTTATTCCTCGACCTGAACTGTTTGGGCTTTATCATGTTGCAGCCAAGCCTGTTAATAAATACGAGCTCTTAAAATTAGTAGCCGAAATTTATGGTAAAAAAATTACCATTATTCCCGATGAGCAGATCTACATTGATCGCTCTCTTAATGCAGAGCGTTTTAAAGAAGCGACAGGTTATGTAGCTCCCGAATGGCCAGAGCTTATTGAGATGATGCATCGGTCTCATCGTTTAGTTGGAGCGCCTTAAATGTTTAATGATAAAGTTCTCATGATAACCGGTGGCACTGGCTCCTTTGGGCATGCTATTTTAAAGCGCTTTCTAAATTCGGATATTGGTGAAATACGCATCTTTAGTCGGGATGAAAAAAAACAGGAAGACATGCGCAATGAAATTGATAACGATAAACTGAAATTCTATATTGGCGATGTACGAGATGAACATGCGTTAACAGACGCGATGAGAGGGGTCGATTATGTGTTTCATGCCGCAGCCCTTAAGCAAGTACCTTCGTGTGAATTTTATCCAATGGAGGCGGTTCGTACCAATATCCTTGGAACGGAAAATGTGCTTCGTGCCGGTATTGCCAATCGCGTACAAAAAATAGTAGTTTTAAGCAGTGATAAAGCAGTTTATCCCATAAACGCTATGGGTATTTCCAAAGCGATGGCTGAGAAAATTGTAGTCGCCAAATCGCGTCCTGTATCAGGAGGGCTTCCCGTTATTTGTGCAACCCGCTATGGGAATGTTATGGCCTCTCGTGGCTCGGTCATTCCACTTTTTGTAAGTCAGATTAAAAAAAATCAGGCGCTTACCATTACTGATCCTAAAATGACGCGTTTCCTGATGTCGCTTGAAGATTCAGTTGATCTTGTTTTGCATGCGTTTGAACAAGCCTTTCCCGGGGATATTTTCGTGCAAAAATCTCCTGCCTCTACCGTTGCAGATCTTGCTCAGGCACTCATCGAGCTCTTTCGCTCACAAAGTTCAATAAGAATTATTGGAACTCGTCATGGTGAAAAATTATATGAGTCGCTAGTTTCCCGCGAGGAAATGTCAAAAGCCGTAGACAGTGAAAAATATTATCGAATTCCTGCCGATAACAGGGATCTCAATTATAAAAAATATTTTGTTGAAGGAGAGGAGATGATGGTCAATTTTGATGATTACACCTCTCACAATACGAAGCAATTAACAGTCACAGAAATTAAAGATTTGCTTCTGAGACTCGATTTTATTCAGGAGGCACTCGATGCTTAAAGTAATGACATTGGTAGGCACACGTCCTGAGCTTATTAAAATGAGCCGTGTAATTGCGGAGCTTGATAATCAGGTTGAGCATATTTTGGTTCATTCTGGTCAAAACTATGATTATGAATTAAACCAGGTTTTTTTTGACGATATGGAAATCAGAAAGCCTGATTATTTTTTGAATGTGTCGCGTGAATCTGTTGCAAAATCAATCGCTGATGTGATCACCAACATCGACGCTTTGTTTGAAGAAGTGAAGCCTGATGCATTTTTATTATATGGCGATACCAATACCTGTCTTGCCATAATTGCCGCCAAACGGCGTAAAATTCCTGTTTTTCACATGGAAGCAGGAAATCGCTGTTTTGATCAGCGGGTTCCTGAAGAAATTAATCGTAAAATTGTTGATCATTTAAGCGATATTAATATGGTATTAACCGAGCATGCGCGTCGATATCTTATTGCAGAAGGGATAAGGCAGGAGACCATTATAAAAACGGGTTCTCATATGGAAGAGGTTTTAAACCATTACATGCCCAAAATTAACGCGTCAACCATTGTCGAGCAATACCAGTTTGAACCTGGAAAATATTTTGTTGTTAGCGCGCATCGTGAAGAAAATGTAGATAGTGTTGATAATCTACGTTGTCTCTTTGAAAGTCTGGAAGCATTAGTCGAAAAGTATAACTATCCGATATTTGTCTCAACCCACCCACGTACCAGAAAACGAATAGAGAGTTATATTGCCGGTGGCTCAATAAATCCCATGATACGCTTTGAAAAGCCTCTGGGGCTTTCTGACTACATTAAGCTGCAAATGTCAGCTTTTTGCGTATTATCAGATAGCGGCACCATTACCGAAGAAGCATCCTTATTAAATCTTCCGGCAATCACAATAAGAAATGCACATGAGCGACCCGAAGGTATGGATGAGGGAACGTTGATCATGAGCGGGCTTCGCAAAGAAAGAGTCCTTCAGGCGGTAAAAACGGTCACCTCCCAATATGACAAAAATCGTCGTGTCATCCCTATCGTTGGAGATTATCAGACAGGGCCTGTCTCCAAGCAAGTGGTACGCATCGTTATAAGTTATGTTGATTACATTAATCAAACAGTCTGGCGTCAGTCAAATGCAGCGCCTGCAAAAAATTATCTCTTTGAATGATTTATGATGAATATATTAATTACGGGTGCGAATGGTTTTATCGGTAAAAGACTTGCAGATTATTTGCTTGAAGAAACCTCTTATATACCTCGTCTTGCGGTGCGCACCCTGGGTGATAAGAGTTTTCAGGATAAGGCAATAGCAGTAGGCGATATTTCCGCTACAACAAATTGGCAAGACGCCTTAAACGGCTGCAATGTTGTTGTTCATACTGCAGCACGCGTGCATATATTGAACGATAAAGCAGTTGACCCCTTGGCGGAGTTTCGCAGGGTTAATGTAGAGGGCACGGTAAATCTCGCAAGACAAGCCGCGAGCGCCGGGGTAACCCGTTTTATTTTCATTAGTTCCATTAAAGTCAATGGTGAAATAACGCGTCCTGACAAGCCTTTTAATGCAGATGATACCCCCTGTCCAACAGATGCCTATGCCATTTCAAAATATGAAGCAGAGCGTGCCTTGCAACGTATCGCAAAAGAAAGCGGAATGGAGATAGTCATAATTCGCCCGCCGCTAGTCTATGGACCGAAGGTGAAGGGGAATTTTCAAAGCATGCTAATGTGGCTTAAAAAAGGAATTCCTCTACCTTTAGGGGCGATTAATAATAAGCGCAGCTTTGTATCAATCGATAATCTGGTGGATTTAATTGTTCTATGTATCAGCCACCATCAGGCAAAAAATCAGATTTTGCTCGTCAGTGATGGCGAAGATTTATCCACCACTGAATTATTGCAAAAAATGAGTCATGCTTTGGAAAAGCCCGTGCATTTAATACCTATTCCTAGCTGGATTTTAAAAGGTACAGCACGTCTTTTAGGTAAAAAAGGAATAGGGCAGCGTTTATGCGGGTCTTTGCAAGTTGATATTAGCAAAACAGAGAGGCTACTTGAATGGAAGCCCCCAATTGCTGTAGATGAAGCACTCTTACGTCTTACCCAAACGAAATAATATTCTTTGCACAGGACAATTTTTAAATCTCGCAAAAATGCCGTCTTTGCGAACAAATTGAAGCAATCCAGCGGCCTTTGAAAAGCCAATTAGCGCATTGCTCATAAAGATCACTAAATTGCTTCGTCTGCGACTCCTAACTAACTTCCCAAATTGTACAAAAGATTATCTATTAAAATGGTCGCCAGATCACTAATCGGGCAACCAATGTAATGTAAACTCGCGAATCTTCTTCTCTGTCGTCCCGGAATTTAGAGAGACTTAACGAGCGCGCGAGTTTAGTCTCTCTTAATGT
>JAUXWR010000467.1 GCA_030680075.1 Legionella sp. | reverse complement strand
CGAAGGCCTAGCGCTCGCGGCCCGTCTTCGTGCTGTCATTGCCGAAACCGGCATGGCCATCCAGGGCCCGAATTGTACCGGTAACATCATCGGCGCGAATGGGCTGTGCACCCTAGTGGACCATCGCGCGCTGCACGTCGCACCGGGGCCGGTTGCCTTGGTCGGGCAAAGCGGTGGTGTGCTGCTATATGCCAATCATATTCTGGCAGACCGCGGCATCCAGATAGGCGCGCTGATCTCAAGCGGCAACGAGATCGATCTCAGTTGCGCCGATTACATCGCCTACATGGCGGACAGTCCCACGATCAAAGTCATTTTCTGCTATCTTGAATCCGTCAAGAACATCGGCGCCTTCAATGCGGCCTGCGCGCGCGCCCGCGATGCCGGCAAGCCGGTCATCGTCTTCAAGATCGGCAGCACCGAGGAAGGGCGCGAGGCGGCCTCGTCGCATACCGGAGCATTGGCCGGTTCGTCGGAAGCCTTCGATGCGGCGACGCGCGAGCATGGCGTGATCCGCGTCGAATCGCTCGACGACGCAATCGAAGCCATCGAACTCGCCGTCCATCTCGGCGTGCCGTTCGGCCGCAGGATCGGCGCGCTCAGCCTGTCCGGCGCCTATCGCGGCATTCTTGTAGACGGCGCCGCAGGCAGCGGCCTGGTCTTTCCGCCACTCGCGCCGAATGTCGGCGCGCGGTTGACCGCGCTCTTGTCGAGGGGCTCGTCGGCCGGCAACCCGGCCGACGGCGGCTTCACCGTGCTGACGAGCGTCGACAAGTATGTCGAATGCGTCGATATCCTTTGCGACGACCCCAACCTTGACGTGCTGCTCCTGCAGGCGGAGTTGCCGCGCGAAACCGGCATGGCGGCTCATTGGGAAGAGCGGTTCCAGCGCATCCACGATCTGGTTGCGCGCCGCGGCAAGAAGCTCGCGTTCATCTCCATGTTTTCGCGATCCTTCACCGACTACAGCCGCGAGGTGCGCGCGAACCTTCCACAAGTGGCTTTCATTCAGGAGACGCGCAAATCGGTTGCGGCTTTGGCGGCGC
>JAUXWR010000462.1 GCA_030680075.1 Legionella sp. | reverse complement strand
GAACCACCTGACTCCATCTCGAACTCAGAAGTGAAACAGACATGCGCCAATGATAGTGTGGGGTTTCCCCATGTGAAAGTAGGTCATCGCCAGGGCTTTATTCCGAAAGCGGCTTTTTAGCCGCTTTTTTTTTGCCTTTTTCAAAGTGATATCATGAGCAGAGGCTTCTAGTTTCACACCTTGGTGGGTAAGAGCCTAATAGTGCCCTAAATTCTTTAACCTCAGAACCTTTTCGTGGCTCCAGAGGAGAGGAAACCCCGTCTTGAAGCATATGTCTAGGCAAAAATTATATACTTATGCTTCGTGACGCCACAAAAAAGCGCCTTTGGGAGGCGTTAACGGTTAAAGGTATTTCGCTTTAAGCTTAATATAATGATTGGCTGAATAGTTTAAATTAGTCAGTTCATCTTCTGTTAGATGTCTTACAGCTCGTGCTGGACTGCCTAAATATAAATAACCACTCAACAAACGTTTACCTGGCGGTACCACGCTGCCGGCCGCTACCATGACATGCTGTTCAATATGAACGGCGTCAAGTATTAACGCACCAATACCAATCAGGCTCTCTCCTTCAATATGACAGGCATGTAACACAGCTTGATGACCAACAGTTACATTCTTGCCTAAATATAATTGCCTTCCGCCGGGAGTAAACGGGCCTTCATGAGTCGCGTGCAATATAGCCGCATCCTGAATATTACAGCCTTCACTGATATGTATGGAGTTCACATCCCCACGGATCACAGCCATTGGCCATACCGATACATCATCAGCCAACGTGACATCGCCAATTACGACTGCTGTGGGATCAATGTATACTCGTTCGCCCAAGGTTGGGTATATAGATTCAAAGGGTCTGATAGATGGATGCATAGGATAAACCTTATACCATAGTTACCAGCTCTTCCGAACTGGTTGGATGAATGGCGACTGTATTGTCGAAATCGCGTTTACAGGCGCCCATTTTAACAGCAACCCCAAAGCCTTGCAGCATTTCATCGGCGCTATATCCTATAATATGGACGCCAATGATTTTTTCTTCAAGTCCTTGTGTTACCAGCTTCATCGCCGTCGGTGTTTTTTCTTCACTTAATGCATCAATCATGGGATTAAATCGTGTTTTGTAAACGTTGATATGTTCCGCACCGAATTTTGCCACAGCATCGGCTTCGCTAAGCCCCACACTCCCGACAGGTGGATGACTGAATACGACAGACGGGATGTTGTCGTAGGATAAATGAGCATCCTTTTGACCACCAAACAATCGGTCACATAAACGACGTCCTGCGGCAATGGCAACGGGTGTGAGAGCTGGTGCGTCAATTACGTCTCCAATGGCGTAAATCCCCTCAATGTTGGTATTTTGAAATGGATCGACCTTAATTAAGCCGCGCTTATCTGTCTGTAAGCCAATCCCCTCAAGATTCAAATCAACCGTTCGTGGAGAACGCCCCACCGCCATAATTACTGTATCTAAGGCTGTAATCTCAGCGCCACTCACGCATTGAATGGATTTTTTACCGCCATCATCTGCTGTGATAGATTGAGCTTGATGATTTAAATGAACCTGTATTCCTTGTTGACGCATGATTTCTAATAACGTATCACCCAACATCGTATCAAAGCGACTAAGCGGGCGATTACCTCGCAACAATAAATGCGTTTCAACGCCAAGACCCTGTAATACTCCAGCCAGTTCTACGCCAATATAGCCACCTCCAATGACAGCTACCTTTTGAGGTTTG
The DNA here is from genome assembly GCA_030680075.1 of Legionella sp. Lineage (GTDB taxonomy): Bacteria > Pseudomonadota > Gammaproteobacteria > Legionellales > Legionellaceae > Legionella_C. The sequence continues at coordinate 31,289 of JAUXWR010000462.1, read as the reverse complement.
GTTGTAAGAGCGAAAAAGCCATCAGAATCAATAGTGTGCTCGACTCCTTTTGAATCAGGAGGGAGGGTAGGTTTGCCGCCTGTTGCAATAATAATGTGGGGTGCCTGATAGTTTTTACCTGCTACATTAATGGTATGAGCATCTATAAATTTGCCGTGGCCGTGCAGCCTGGTAATATCAAGCGTTGTAAAACGAGTCGCGTAAATGTCACGTAGTCTTTCGATATAGGCATTACGTTTTTGGACGAGCGTTTGCCAATTTAAGTTAACCTTAACCGGGTCAAAACCATAATCCACGGATTTTTGCATTGTTTCTGCCATCATCGAGGCATTAAACATCACCTTTTTAGGTACGCAGCCAAAATTAACGCACGTGCCCCCCAGGTGACTCTTTTCTACCACGGCGACTCTTGCGCCATACTTGGCTGCACGAGTCGCACTGGCAATGCCGCCACTGCCACCACCTAAAACAATTAAGTCAAACTTCATTTATTCACCGCAACGCTTCATAATTGGATATTTTCCAGATTAACAGCCCGAAAGGCGCCTGGGAAGATCAAATTATTTGCTCAAAAATACATTTAGGGTCACTATAGAAAGTATTAATCTTAACATGCGCGCGATCTATGAAGCTGAGATGGATATTTTTTTTCATTGTCATTTTTATCACCAGTTGCGACAAATCGGATAAACCTCAATTTCAAGGGTACATTGAAGGGGAGAATATCTACCTGGCGTCACCCAATTCGGGGCGGCTTATTTATCTGCCGGTAGACCGTGGGGATTCGGTAAAAAAAGGGCAACTTTTATTTAAGCTTGATAAGGAACCACAGTCTTTATTTGTAAAAGAATATGAAGAAAAACTGGATGAAGCAAAGCATCTGCTTAAAGATTTAATAAATCCAAAACGTGCGCCTGAAATTTTGGCAATAAAAGCTCAGATTGAGCAAGCAGACGCAGATATGCAATTAGCGGAAATTCGGGTAAATCGTTATCGTGAGCTTTATAAAAAAAATGCGGTTGATAAAGATTCCCTTGATGTGGCTATTGCTAATCTTACCCGGCAACAAAAGCTTAAAGCGCAATATGCGGCGAACCTTGAGTTAGCGCAACTTGGTGGGCGAGAAGAAAAAATAAAGGCGCAACAAGAGCAAATTTCCGCACTTTCTGCCCAATATCATGAAGCCCAGTGGCAATTGGCTCAAAAAGAAATACATGCACCCGCAAGCGGAGTAGTGTTTGATACCTATTATCACGAAGGTGAGTTTGTGGGCAGTGAAAAAGCTGTATTGGCGATATTAACACCCGCCAATATCAAGGTTGAATTTTATGTGCCGGTTCAAACGCTAGCAAGCATTAAAATTGGCCAGAAAATAGCGATTAATTGTTATGGCTGCACTAATACCACTGAGGCGACAATTAGTTATATTTCACCGGAAGCCCAATATATTCCGCCTTTGGTTTATAGTCGTGAAAATAATGATAAATTAGTATTTCGTATTAAAGCAAGCTTACCTGATTTTAACCAATATAAGCCCGGACAACCCGTAACGGTGTATTTGAAATGAGCGCTGAGGTTATTATCGACGTTACTGGCCTATGCAAAAGCTTTGACCATAAAGTAGTAGTAAATGACGTCGATTTGCATGTTAAAAAAGGAGAGGTTTTCGGCTTCTTGGGCCCTAATGGCAGTGGAAAAACCACAACTATCCGCATGTTATGTGGTCTGTTAACACCTGATGCAGGAAGAGGTACTTGTTTGGGGTTCGATATTCTCACGCAATCTCGCCAAATTAAACAACACGTAGGCTACATGACCCAAAAATTCAGTTTTTATACTGATTTAAGTATCGAAGAAAATCTCAATTTTGTAGCTCGAGTGTATGGGATAGAAAATCGCGAAGAGCGTGTAGAAGAAGCGCTTGAATCTTTAGGCCTGCAACAACGGCGAAAGCAGTTAACCGGATTATTGTCAGGTGGTTGGAAACAACGCGTAGCTCTGGCCGCCTGTTTATTGCATAAACCCGCCTTACTATTGTTAGATGAGCCTACTGCAGGGGTCGACCCCATTGCCCGGCGGGAGTTCTGGGATAAAATTCATAGCCTTAGTGAGGAAGGTATAACCACGCTGGTCTCCACCCATTATATGGATGAAGCGCAAAGGTGCACGCGCCTTGCGTATTTGGCATACGGCGAATTGTTAATAACAGGAACTGTTGATGAGGTTATTGCCTCGACACATCTTCTCACCTGGCAAATTACAGGCGAGGTGACAACTCGTTTATTACAACAGGCTAAACAAATTGAAGGCGTTGAACAAGCCGCGTTATTTGGTAATCAGCTTCATGTATCAGGCTACGATAGCCATCAAATTGAAAAAGGATTGAACGCTTTAGCCAGAAAATATGCCATTCAGTGGCAAGTCATTGAACCCACTCTTGAAGATGCTTTTATTAGCCTTGTAAAAAAATCTCAGGGAGAATTCAATTGAAGGCTTCTCGACTTTTATCCGTCATGATCAAAGAATTTATCCAAATGAAGCGCGACAAGGCAACATTTGCGATGATTATTGGTATCCCACTAATGCAGTTAATCTTATTTGGATTTGCAATTAACAACAATCCCAAATATTTACCAACGGCTATTATTAATGCTGATCAGAGCAATTTCACCCGCCGTATTTTGGTGAGCATGGAAAACTCCACCTATTTTAAATTTATAAGTCCGTCGGTAAGTGAAGAAGAGGCTCATAATTTATTAAGACGCGGTAAAGTGCAATTTATCGTTAATTTCCCCCCTGATTTTACACGCGATTTGGTCAGGGGCTTAACACCAGGTCTTTTACTCGAAGCCGATGCAAGCGACCCTGCTGCGACAAGCCGTGCCGTTTCCGTATTTACAGAACTTGCACCTTTAGCCCTAAAAGAAGAATTAACAGGGCCTTTGACGTCTCTAAATGCAACGCTGCCACCATATCAACCCTTGGTAAATGCAGTTTATAACCCGCTCGCTATCTCAGCGTACAACATTGTTCCGGGGCTCTTAGGTGTGGTATTAACCATGACAATGGTTATTATTACGGCCTTGGTAATAACACGGGAATATGAGCGAGGAACCATGGAAAATCTGATGGCCACACCATTAACCCGCATGGAAATCATGATTGGAAAAATACTGCCTTACATCATGGTGGGCTACGCACAGGCGTTGTTAATCCTTTTTTTAGCCTGGTTACTTTTTGCAGTCCCCATGCAAGGGAGTATTTTATTGCTTCTGATTTTATGCCTGCCTTTTATTGCGGCTAATCTTGCTATGGGGCTTACTTTCTCAACACTTGCGACGAATCAGTTACAAGCTATACAAAGTGCCATGTTTTTCTTTTTACCATCGATATTATTATCAGGATTCATGTTTCCTTTTCGCGGTATGCCAGAATGGGCGCAGTGGATAGGTAACGTGCTACCTTTAACTCATTTTCTCACTATTGTGCGTGGGATTTTATTGAAAGGTAATGGATTTTTGGACGTATGGCGAGAGATAATTCCCATTTTAGTTTTTACCTTAACCGTTATGGTAATAGGGTTCAGGCGATTTAAGCAGACACTGGATTAATAAATTTATTAAAGCAAAAAATTACTTACGATGGCTTCCACTCGTTCATCAATTAAAACGCCAACATGATCAATGCCGGGAATCAATGCCAAAGAGGCATGCGGATAATGGCGACAGAAGCTGATGGATTCGTGAGGGTCAATGGTATGATCATCGTTACCATGAATACAGAGGATAGGAATTTCACCTTTCCTGATAAAATGGCGCGTGTGAAGATGCCGGATATGGGTGTTTGAGTTTTGTCGAATAGCCTCACGCAACAACAGATATGCCTGGCCGCTAAGTTTAAATCGTCTGGCTAATTTTCCAACAGGTGTGCGCATATTGGTAGGCGAGGCAATCAAGACTGCTCGCTCTGGAAGGGTGTCAACCTGCCACTCTGGAAGTTGGCTTGCAAGATTTAAGGTATTTAATAACATGGATCCGCCGAAAGAGTGACCAATTACGCCATAAAATGGACCTAGTTTGTTGAGGGTTTCTTTTAAAATAATAACGGAATCTGTCCATGTCAGTTGCAAGCCTTTTGCTTCACCATGAGCTGGGAAGTCAAGAGCATACACATCATAGCCTTGTTTATGTAGTGCACGAATAATCTTGACCATATAGGCGGCACGTGACATCCAGCCGTGCGTTATCAGTATTTTTTTGGCAGCGGGATTATCTTTTTGCGCAAAGTGATGAATTACATGATGCCTGGGTGAGGAGCAGTCAATTACATTGGTGCGATTATTTTCAACAAATTCACAGGCTCGAAGGGCAAAGTCACGGTACTCTTTTTCTAGAGGAATAGGGAGCGGTGTAATAAATAGTTGATAACATAATTGAGCATGAAAAAAATCCCTCATTCCTGTCAAAAAATTCGCTATCATAGCAACTATCCTATTAGTTACTCTATGCATAAAGCATAGTCTAAAAATAAGAATTTATAAATGAATCAATGTACTGGACATTTTTTTAAATCCTTCTAGACTGACATAATTAAAAAAAGTAAGGATTTTTATATGCAGACATCAACGGTCATCTATCATCATGGCAATGAAGCGTTTCATGGTTTTGTGGCTTCAAATTCGGAAAACAAGCAACCGCGTGCGGCTGTTTTAGTCGCCCATGATTGGTCAGGGCAAAATAATTTTGCTCGTCAAAAAGCCGAGATGCTCGCAAAAATGGGCTATATTGGTTTTGCTATTGATATGTATGGTCATGGCAGGACAGGTGATAATAATGATGAAAAAATGGCACTTATGCAACCCCTCCTTGAGGATAGGGGTTTATTAAGAGCCCGTATGCAGGCGGCTTTAGACGCATTAATTGCGCTGCCCGAGGTTGATAGTAGCAGGATTGGTGCTATCGGGTTTTGTTTCGGCGGCTTATGTGTGCTTGATTTGGCGCGAAGCGGGGCGAATGTCAGAGGAGTAGTCAGTTTTCATGGGTTATTAAACAGGCCTGAGCATTTACCTGATGAAACTATTAAAGCCAAAGTTTTAGCCCTGCACGGTTATGATGATCCAATGGTAAAACCTGATGCAGTGAATGCATTTTGTCAGGAAATGACAAAGGCTCAAGTCGATTGGCAAGTACATCAATATGGTCATACAGAGCACGCCTTTACGAACCCCGATGCCCATGATGAAAAATTGGGAACTATCTATAATGCAAGAGCCGAACGCCGCTCTTTACAGGCGATGGCTGATTTTTTTCAGGAAATCATGGTTTAGTCTGGAATAATTTCGGACTATAGAGGTAGCCCGTATTAGGCTCTGTTGACAATTCACAGACATCCTACGTGCCGCGGCTTCACAGCCAGCCTACGTGTCGCGGCTTCACAGCCCGCCTACGTGTCGCGGCTTGTCCGCGGCATCTAGTGGATGGTCAAATTAAAATAAAGTTGATAGCCCAACTTCCCCGATAGTATCTCGGTCTTCGTCCAACACTCAAGGAATGATGATGCAACCGTCTTATGTTTATATTCTTGCAATTTAGCGCAACGGCACTCTTTATGTAGGAGCTACGACAGCCCTTATTAAGCGCACTTGGGAGCACAAAAATAAATTCATACCTGGCTTCACAGATTATGAAACGCATGAGTTGTATAGTGAAGCAGCTCGCCGTGAAAAACGTTTCAACAATTGGCCAACACCATGAACATTAAATCTAATCGAAAAACTTAATCCCGAATGGTGTGATCTTTATGAAGAAATTTGCCAATGATTGAGATCTACTGGATGCCGCGGACAAGCCGCGGCACGTAGGCTGGCTGTGAAGCCGCGGCACATAGGTTGGCTGTGAAGCCGCGGCACGTAGGTTGGCTGTGAAGCCGCGGCACGTAGGCTGGCTGTGAAGCCGCGGCACGTAGGCTGGCTGTGAAGCCGCGGCACGTAGGCTGGCTGTGAAGCCGCGGCACGTAGGTTGGCTGTGAAGCCGCGGCACGTAGGTTGGCTGTGAATTGTCAACAGACCCTAGCATTGCGTAATACGGGGAACTCTGCTATTTCTCACGTAATCCAAATTGCTCAAACCCTGAAAATGACAAACTATGATGTTTCCTGATGGCGGGCAAATTTTCATCAAAGCGCAGTGAGGGGAAAGACGTTAGCATTGCTTTAAAAACACTCTGCATCTCAACCCTTGCCAATTTTGCCCCAAGACAGTAATGACTTCCGTAGCCATAGCTGTAATGAGGTGTCTTACCGCGCGCAAGACTTATGGTATCCGGCTCATTAAAATATTTCGGATCACGGTTAACCGCATGCGTTGAAATAAATATAACACTGCCCGCTTTGATAAATTGCGTGCCCAGATAAGTATCTTCTTTTGTTACCCGAAAGATAAAAGTAACTGCCGGATCCAGACGATTGCATTCCTCGATATATTTATCAAGCTCACTCATATTAGCCGCTACTTGCTCCCATAAACCGGGGGTACTGATAAAGGTGTATAAATTATTACCTAATTGATCGGTAGTGGTTACTTGCCCTGCGACTAACATCATCACCGCTTGTGAGATGATTTCGTCATCACTTAATTCAAAATGATTTTGATGTTTAAGCAGAGTACTTAAAAAATCATCGCTTAAATGATGACGACGTTGGGTGATGAGATCAGCAAAATAATTATATAGATTTTGAGCACTATGATTGACTTTAATGCCATCTTCGTCGAGGTACGTAGTGGAGCCACCAAAAAACTGGGTCATCGTATTAGACCATTCATAAAAATCCTGACGCTCGGATTTGGGAATAGCAAATAATTCAGCCAGGGTAGTTGCCGGGATAACTTGTGCCAGTTGCGTTACAAAATCAAAGGGTTTATCAGGCGTGAAAGATTGTAAACACGTGCTGATAGTCTGTTCGATAAGAGGATTTAACTTATCGAGTGCGTTTGACGTAAATCCATGATAACAAATTCGTCGCCTGTCCGTATGCGCCGGTGCATCACTCATCACCATCATTTTGCTGACAACTTTAAAAAAATCGCTGATTAAGGCGAGATTCATCTCTGGCATGCGAGAAATAAAAAAAGGCGATCGGTCACAGCTAAAAGCCTCACTGGTGAGAACTTCTTTTGCCAGATCATAGCTGGTAATAACCCAGAATTTTCCAGGCTCCCACCAGTAGATTTCGCCCATTTCACGTAAAGCACTGCTAAATTCGGCAGGCGTTGACGTTTGTTTTAACTGCATTAATGTATAAGCTGTCATAAAATTTGTATCCTTCTTAAATGCCTCGGGGAATGAGCATTAAAAGCATTGCGCCCATGGAGTAAAGAGCGATTATCCGCAATGAGATAGTCACCTGTTTGCCAGGTATGCGCGTAGCAATATTGACGGTGGCGCATTATTTCTCTTATTTCCGTTAAAATAGCTTCTGATTCCGCATGGTTTTTGTTAACGATAGAGACGTCGACGGGATTTAGATAATCTTCACCCACAGGCTCTGCAAAGCGTAAAATTGTACGCTCTCTCTCGGGATGTTTATTGACAAGATTGCGGGTGATATTGCCTCCATAATGCGCCAGTTTTTCGGTAGAGAATGTTAGTTGGTAACGCTTCCAAAGCGCTTTTGTTTTTTCATCGAGGTTTTCCCAAACACTTTCGGTGTCCACAAATACCGTTTCACCACCGGCATCAGGAAGAGGCGCTTGTATACAATGAAAAACCAAAAAGCGCGGCTCCTGATAAAAGGCACCATCCCAATGAAGCGGTACGTCACCTTCAGTAAATAGATAATTTTTTGTGTCTTTGTTAACCCGCATTTCCATCACAGGACCAAAATCCCAGGAGAGAAGCGCTCCCAGGCTTTGACAAAAGGCTAATAGTTGTTCTTTTTCAAGAGCCGTAAACCCTCGCAACAAAACCAATTTATGCGTGCTTACTTGTGACAAGAGCTCAGGGACACTTTCCAGTGACTGATTTGAGCTCGTGATAACATGGGGAGTAAATTGATTCGTCATTGGCAGCTCTCCAACACATAATGATCCTGATGAAAGGTGGCTCCTATTCGCTCTGCATCCGCGCGTTTAACCAATTGCCAGCCCTGGTGATTTTTAAGTAAAACATTGTGCCAGGGGGTTGCCCAGCGATTTGTCGCTGGCAAGAACTGAATGCCCAGTTTTTCAGAGCCGCAAGGTTGGGGATGAATCGATAAGCGCACACCATGAGGAAAATAATTTTCCAATAAACGTGACCAGGCATTCGAGCGTCTGATAACGTCATAGGCGATCTCCTTGGCTTCTTTGCGCGTCTGATTTTTTGATTGATATGACTTAAGGGATAATTGATCTTCAAGAACAAAGCGGTGGATGCCATTAAATTGATACAAAAGTGCGTCATCATGGTGCAAGCGTCGTTTTAATAATTCGAGGGACTCACCAAATTCATTCATTAGTTGCTCTCGCATAAAAACATAGTCGTGGTCGTTATAAACCTCGTCAAGCGAGAAAGTATCAAGATGGGTAAGTTGGCGGTTTTTGATGATGTCTTTAATCCCTTGCTGGTAAAGATCAACGTCTTCATCACTCACTAATACTAAATCATTAAACACGCGACCATCTGAACAGATAAGCAATGTTACGCCTGGCGGGTGCAATTTATTTATTTTCCCGCACAAAGTATTTAAGTTACTCAAGCCCATAATTTCACCTAAATCAGGTTTTGCTGAAATCGTTTTTTGGCGATTGGATGATTTAGCCGGAAATGCGGGCAATATGAAGGTAAGGGGTTGTTGAGTTTTAATGGCAAAAGAGACCTGCTCTAGATGAGGCCGCTGGCATTGAAGGCAAAAATTACTATGACAGTTGTTTATTTTGAGCGTGGCCTGGCGTTTATTAGCCAGTAGCAATGCCAAAATTTTTCGAGCAGTTATTTCTGTATGACTTATCAGCATCTTCTTCTCTATTTGGTTAAAGTCATTTGATAGTAGAGTTAGAGTTGATAAATTGATAATATTGAATTTCTATTAAATTGATAACAAACTATTATCATGTTTGATTTTGATGCATTACAGGTGTTTGTAGTAGTGGTGGAAAAGGGCGGTTTTCATGCTGCTGCAACTATATTGTTTAAATCACAACCTGCTATCACCAATGCCGTAAAAAAATTGGAAGACCAACTAAATCTGGTGCTTTTTGACAGGAGTCATTACCGGCCTGTTTTAACTTTACAAGGCGAAAAGATCTACCAGCGCGCCAAAGTGTTAATGAGTCATTGGCAACACGTTAATCAGTTTGCAGAGTTATTAAAAGCTGATATGGAAAGCGATATTACTATTGCTATTGATGTGTTTTACCCACTGGAAAAATTGAAAAATTTATTTAGTCAATGGTTAACACGCTACCCACAAACTCATTTTCATTTCTTATCAGAGTCTTTGGGTGGCGCTTGTGAGCGGTTAACGCAAGGGCATGCTGATATTGTGATTAGTGAAAATTTAATCAATAAACAGGCGGTAGAAGTTATCCCTTTACACTCGGAATCTATGCTCGCTGTAGCCGCGCCTCAATTCATCGCGCAATATACACAGCAATTACAGCATCTGGATACGTTAAAGGAGTGTATGCAGGTTATTTTAAAAGACTCATCAAAGACTAATTTTTCTTTTGGCGTGGTTGAGCATTGCCGTCATTGGACTGTTAGTGATGTAATCACAAAAAAACAAATTATAGTCGCCGGTTTAGGTTGGGGGCGCCTGCCGGGTCATTTAATTGCTGCTGAATTAGCCGATGGGCGATTGCAATTACTCAGAGGCAACCACTTTGATGAGCGCCAGTTAATCATGGCCGCAATTCGGTTGCAAAAACCTTCTCACGGCATAATTGCAGAACAATTATGGGCGGATATATCAAGCTTAAAATCAGTTTAAACAGACAAGAGCGTTGTTCCTCAGAACAGCCCGTGTTATAAAATTCATGCAAAAGATTTAGCACCCATTTATCACACTCAGGAGAGTTACTAATGTCAAAAAAATTCCATGAAGTTACCAGCGGTATCAGTACCCAATTAGCCAAAATGCGTAAAGAAATGCCTGAAGTAATGGCAGGCTTTTCCTCTTTAGCGGCAGCGGCCACCAAAGACGGCGCTTTGGACAAAAAAACTAAAGAGCTGATTGCAATGGCATTGGCAGTCGCCAACCACTGCCCCGGTTGCATTGGTTTTCATTCACAAGCGTTGGTGAAATTACAGGCCAGCCGCGAAGAGTTGATGGAAACGTTAGGCATGGCAGTTTACATGGGGGGTGGCCCGTCTTTAATGTACGCAGCGGAAGCCTTGGAAGCATTTGAAGAGTTTAACCAATAATCATTTCGTTGGTAATCAGGAAGTTCATTTATATCAAAGCTTACTCACAAATGCTGCGGAGTAAGCTTTGTTGTCATGCTAATAGCGAATAAAAGGGTTTTACTTTCCGCTAATATGTTGCATTTGCTGCACCGCAAATGAATTGGTTTGCGCTACCTGCGGTTGGCACGGATAGGCTTTCGTGACGCCAGCCCAAGCCATTTGTGAGACAGTCATTCGGTCTTTGTCGCTTTGCTGACTGGAGTTGTCGCGATAAGCTTGCAGAATAATCCCGCCCATTGTCATTGCATTTAAGGTGGTATTGAGGGGTAAACAAAATAAAGGTTTTCCTTGCGCTTTTGCCAATTCATTCGCTTGTGTCAGCGTTTCTGCAATAGACTCATTGGTTATAACCATGATACTGCGCGCTGAGCGCGCCCAGGCTTGGGCTTGCGGGTCTGCTTTCATTTCCATTTGCGGGATTTGGTTAGAAATATTCATGTAATGATTCATCGTATCCGCATGAACAAAAAAAGCAAATATTCCAAAGAAGGTAGCGATTAAGAGACGCATAATTTTTCCTGAATTAGTAAATACCTAGGCAAAAGTCCTAATGTAATGAATGTACTGATTCCCTTGATAAGAAGCAAGATACAGCGAGGCTATATTGAGGGACAAGTAAGGCTCGCTTTGTTAAAGAGAAGGCTCGTTTCCTCTTATCCTCTTGGTAATTAAGGTGGCAAGAGCCTCGGGGTGTGAGAAAAAGGGGCTATGTCCGGATTTAAAAGAGATAATTTGTTCGGGATTTAATCCAAACCGCGTTGCTATGTCCCGTTGAGACGCGGGGTTAATAACCTTATCTTCCGTGCAAAGCACATAGGTACTTTTATCAATGGAGTTTTTAACAACAATTGCGTTCATTTTGACTCGATCAGGTAAACCATTTTTAGGTTTAATGCGACTTAAGGCAAAATTTTGTATTTCTCTATCACAATCATGATAAAAAACGTGTCTGGCACCTTCTTTATCAACCATGGTCCAGTGTGGATAAGGAGCATCAATAAATATGGAGGGTAGTTCAGAATTGTTATATTCACAGGCCATGTCCACCAATGAATAGCCATTTCTGGGCAACCAGGCTGTCAAATAGAAAATATGGTCGATTTTTTGCGGGAATTTTTCGGCCAGCGCGGGAATAAGTAATCCTGAAGCAGAATGGGCAATTAATACAACGGGCGCTGTTTGTTTTACTAAAATCTCTTTGACGGCATCAACCAAAACGTCAAACGTAACCTTATCTATTTCGCCAAATCGTTCACCACTGCCCGGTAAATCAATACAAGTGACTTGATGGTTATCGGCCAAAAAATATGGTGTCAGTTTTTCCCAACACCAGGCTCCATGCCAGGAACCATGAATTAGAAGAAAATGCATAAAATATCCTGTTTACTATTATTCCCTATTATCCATGTTTTGATTTCTGAATAAACTTCATTTATTGAGCAATGGAGGGTTTTGAAGAACTGCTTTATCTATTTCTAACTGATAGCGATATGACAACATTAAACGTTCACACTCCCTGTGAAAGGTATTGGTAGTTATTTTTGTTACTTAAGAGCCTTTTTTAAAAGAAGCTTGTTTATCAGAATCTATCATTTTAGAGGCTTCTTTAAGAATATTATTAAGTTCCTTGCTATTAATTCCCCGGTTCTTGAAATAAGGCTTATACTGAATGTTATTTTTCGAAATTTCTTGTCCGCGAAGGTTAGATATATTCAAATCATCAAAAATATCTTCAAGTGGTTTCTTTTCCTTCAGCTCTGACTGAAGTTTTATTGCCAAATGGTAATTAGCTTCACGGTTACAGGCTCTTGAATTCGCATAAAACCAAAATCCGTGAGAGAAATCTATTTTATTACGAGAGTTATTATATGCTTCTATTCTTTTTATATAACCATCCAGCTGCATGATAAGTTTATCACGATTCTCTTGTTGTAGTTGGAGTTCTTCTGAAGCAGAATGATTCTCAAGTTGTGTATATTTTTCCATGCACATATCAGTCAGATTTGTAAAAGCCTCATCAACGTTTTCACCAGTTTTGGCACTAGTTTCGGCATAGGTAATATTGTAATTTTTATCACGTTTTAATTCGTCAACAAATTTTGATGCTTCGTCAGAACTGACCGTTCTTTTTTGAACTAAATCAACTTTATTAGCAACCAGTATGATTGGATTCTGAGAAAGGTTAATTTCATCCATCCATGCTTTTATATTATCGAAAGATGTTCTATCCGTAACGTCAAAAACAAACATATACGCATGAACACCGTGTTCAATCCGGCTCTTTATATCTCGAGGATGAATGTCATAAATCAGAGTTTTAACTTTTTTTCCGTAAGTTTTTATGTCCTTTGAACTATAAGAAGGAGCAGCGATTGATGAAATATAACCGTCGGTATAGGTATCCTTAGTGAATCGGTGCACTAAACAAGTCTTTCCTACTCCTCCGTCTCCGATGATAAGCATTCTGAATAAGTGATCGTATTCAGGATTATTATCTTCTAGAGGTTTGTTTTTTTGAGTAGATGAAGCTAAAATTTTTTGTCTTGACATTTTCATCACCGAAATTTAAATTTCTGCTATTATAATTAATTATTATTAAGATTTTCTTAAGAGCGTAGAAATGCGATTTTTCTCGAATTGCACAGGACAATTTTAAATCTCGAAAAAGATGCTCTCATTGCGAGCTTTTATATGAAATCCAGAAAGCGTTTAGCACTAACTTTTTAACCTTACCATGATTGAAGCACGCTCTAATGGGTGTCGTCCCGGAATTTAGTAAGATTTGGTGAGCGTGCGAACCTAGTCTTACTAAATGTCCGGGATCCATTCCACTCCGTGCACCTTGTCAGGCAGTATTACTGGTCATAATCTTAAGATTAATACCCCGTACCAGCCTGAAAATAGATCCCGGACATTTAGAGAGACTAAACTCGCGCGCTCGTTAAGTCTCTCTAAATTCCGGGACGACAGGGAAGGGGATTCGCGAGTCAGGCATTATATTGGCCACCTGATTGAAGATCTGGCGCCATTTAGGATAGATAATATTTGTGCAAATTGTGAAATTAGTTAGGAGAGCCGCAGGCGAGCAATCCAGTGACTTTTCTAATAATATATATGCAAGCCGGAATAAATTATCATAATTTAATTTAAAGTCTGTTTTGGTATTTCGTCTGATTGAAAAATAATTTTGGTTAGCTGGCCAATTTCATCACTTTCCCCTAAAGAAAGATAAAAATCATCACTGATAATAACACCATTTTCTAGCTCCTCTTTATTTATATAAAGGTTATTTTTTTGATAATTTAAAAGTGTTAGATGTGGATCATAGGTATCGCTTCTTAATGATTCTACGTGGTTAGAAACTATATCAAATATATTTTGTAATGCTTCTCTCTCTTGTGGGGTTAATGAGAGCCAATAAATTCTGTTATCAAATGTAATATTGCTATATAACCTAAATGTAATGTTCAGCATGGTATTTTCAAATTTATTACGGATAATATTCCACACGCTTTCAATGTGAGATGAGTTGCATACGAATTGACAAACTGTAATGTGAGGAATAGATGTTTCACCAATGCAATATCCAAAGGAATTTTTTTCTTTACCAGCAATTAAAGAAGTATATAAATCATTATTTAATGAAATAAGCGCTAGATTATATCTTTTCATATATTTTAACCAAATAATACTGGGCACGTAATAGGTTCGTTTTGGGGTATCCGATCAAATATTATCGTCCACAGGTGGTTATCCTGCACTCATAGGGCGATCATTCAAGCCACTGATGTTCTTAGAATAACTGAACAATAATCGCTTTGAATAATCAATGCAAGTACTTTGGATTCATATTGAGTTAGGTGGCAACGTGATAAAGTAAATTATATGAAATTATTTAAGAAAAAATCTTCTTTGAAATATGAGAATTTAAAGTTTTTTTTGTTATTTTTTCGTATCAAAAAGGGGGGTTCCACTAAGTTAAATCCTATATAGATGGTTTTGGCTTAATGCGCATAGACAATCGGTAGTTCATGCCACTGCGTTGTATAATTGGGGGTTTTTAACTGGCGCTTCATGGCCCAGGGTTTGGTAAAGCCTTCGGCGGCGAGGCGCATGGTGTCGTGGCCGAATTTTTTATTAATGGCTTCCATTGCGGTCATTATGTTTTCATTTTTTATTAGCATTTTTTCATCTTGTGGATTGAATAAATCGAGCTGACGTGTTTGTTTTCCAATGAGGTCGCCTAATAAGACGCCAACTTTATAATATTCAATATTTTTTCTATAAATTTTCTTAAGACATATCTTGGCAAACCGTGTCAGAAGCCGGATATCATCGGTGGGGTTTACCAGACGAAAGCCAATAGCGTTGGAATATTGGGTCAAATCTTCTCGAAATGGATTTGAGCGCACAAAAACACAAATGTGCTGGGCAAGCAGGTTTTGCGTGCGTAGTTTTTCCCAGGCAATGGCACAATGCCCGCTAATCGCCTGAGCTAAAAGGTGAAATTCGGTTTGTCTCGCTCCAAAACTTCGGGATGACATAATGCTTTGTTTAGGCTCAGGGGGTTCTAATCCGCTACAGGGAACTCCTTGTAATTCCATAGCTGTTCGCATGAGCACCACACTAAAAGCCTTCTTCAGCATATGCTTGTCATAAGCGGCGAGCTCAGCAGCGGTCGAGACGCCAATTGCCTGCAGGCGTTTGTGTAAGCGCCTGCCAACACCCCATACGTCGCCTACTTCTACTTTATTCAGCCAAAACGATTGATTTGATAGATTTACCACGGGAGTTTTTAGTTCTTTTTTAGCCACATGATTAGCGAGCTTCGCCAGGGTTTTAGTGGCTCCAATTCCAATAGATGTTGGAATCCCGGTATATTGTAAAATTTTTTTTTGGAGCGCTTTGCAAAAATCCTCATGCTGAGAAGCAGGTAGCGTGGTTAAATCCAAAAAAGCCTCATCAATGGAATAAATTTCAGTTTTATCCCAGCTCTCGTCAATGACACTCATGACACGGTGAGACAAATCACCATACAGTGTATAATTTGAGGAGAAAACGTGTACCTGATGCTCAGTACATAAGCCGCGCATTTTAAAATAAGGTGCGCCCATTTTTATCCCTACAGCTTTTGCTTCATTGGAGCGCGCGATCACACAGCCATCATTATTGGATAAAATAACAATAGGTTTCTCGCGTAAGTCTGGCCGAAAAAGGCGCTCACAACTGGCATAAAAATTATTACAATCGATTAGGGCAAACATATTTAAAGCGCCGTATGAATGACGTGGGTCACCACACCCCAAATCACCAGATCCTGCTCATCAGTAATATCAATGGGGGCATATTTATTGTTCTCAGGTACCAGTTGCACACGCCCATTTTGTCGCGACAAACGTTTGACGGTGAGCTCGCCATTTAAAGCGGCAATAACAATTTTCCCATGCGTCGCCTCAAGGCTTTTATCGACTATCAGCATATCGCCCGAGGAAATTCCTGCGTTTTTCATGGAGTCGCCAGAGGCTGTTACAAAAAAAGTAGCAGCAGGGTGTTTAATGAGGTGCTCATTTAAATTAAGACTGCATTCGATGTAATCATCGGCGGGAGAGGGGAAGCCCGCTCGCACTTTACTCGCATAAAGCGGCAAGGTATAAGGTTCATTATCAGGATTATCAATTAGCGTTTTGACCTCATCTATCCGAGACAAAGGCACGCGTATCGCTTTCGTCTCCTCACCGTATTTACCGCCACCCTTTCGCCGCCCTGATCCTTCGCGAAGCCCTCCCCAATTAACCATTTTACCCACATTTGATAAATGTACCATTTTCAAATAATAGAGCATAAAATAGGCGCTGTAAAGGCGAATATGTTGTTGCCATATTCCTCATTAATCAATATGATTCCGAAAAATTTGCTTGTATGGAATAAAAATATGAAAACATTAAGTCAACGGTTTATTGATTTGGATCTGCTAATACCGGATGAAAGTCCCACGGAAGTCTACACTTGGCAAAAAACACAGGCGAGCCGGCTGGACGTCAGACGAGCTATCAATCAACAACCTTGTTGGCTATCACAAACCAATAGCAAATCCACCAAACAAAAAAAAATCATTCTCAATTTCTATCAATTATCGTTCGGGCTTAGTACCGTAGATGTAGAGTTGGTGCGTTTTTTACTGAAAAAAAACTTTATGATTTATATTCGCACTGAATCAGGAGTATTGGAAGAAATAAAGTCCAGTACAGATCTTGCTGCAAAATTATCAGCAGTTGATATTGTACCAAAAGACGCTCTGGAGGATGAATTAACAATTGATAACAAGGAAATGAGCGATTTTGTGGTGATAGACCACATAAAACGTGCTCATGTTTTAAATGAACTGATTTCTTACCTCGGCGACTACTCTTTCCTCGACAATGCCTATGAATTAGCCTTAACGCCCGAAACGTGCAAGGCGCTTGATGAGAAACAAATAAAATCTCTTTGTTTAATTGCCAGCCAAGGTTTATTTACCACTATTTCCTGTCCGATGGATTCTGGCGATACTCAATACCAATTTGTTTGGACCAATAGTTTTAGCCCCAGTGAGTTTGAGCGATTATTACGAAGCCTGAAAAAGGGGAGTGTTGATGAGGTATTTTCATCTCAAAATAACAGCAGACTACAAGAGTTAGCTATTATAAATAGTGAAGCAGGTGTGGTTATTGTTCTCACACAATTCAGCGCATTAAAAAAATTAACAATTAGGACAACTGAAAGGCCTCAAAATATTGTGGGTATAGATAATTTGACTGAGCTCGAAGAGTTGTATCTGAATTTTAATTTTAATGATCCAAAGCACCCCGATATTATTATTAATGTGGCAAAGCTTGAAAAATTAAAAAAACTGTTTGTCTCCAAGAGACGTTGTGATTGCAAAGAGAAGTGTAGTTGTCTTGATATTAAAGGATTAGAAAATTGCGTTGAATTAAATGAATTAACGTTGGAAAACGAGGTAATCAAGCTTAATGGGCAATTAAAAATTCTCGACGGTTCGCAATTAACAGAGTTAAGGACGTTAACGTTAAATGCTTACCCAGGTATTTTTAACAATTTTGACAAGCTCACTAAACTTGAAAGTTTAACGTTGGTTGACCTGGTGTTCCAATCGACTTGGTTTATTTCCCAAATAAATCAAAATTTGCGCAAATTGATGCTTAATAACGTAATGGGTGGTGAGTGTGTCTTGGAGGGGCCTTTATTATGCACACAGCTGGAAGAGCTTCGTATTAATGGGGGTGATATCCCGTCGCTTGATGTGAGCTCTCTAAGTCAGTTACGGCTATTACACCTTATGAATTGTAATCAATTATCCACGCTAAAAGGCGTGGAAAAATTGGGTGAACTGGAAGATTTATTGCTTAAGAAAACTGGCATTCGGTCAGTCAACGTTTCTGCTTTAGGCAAGCTACTTTCGCTTGCGGTGTCGGGTGCAGATATTCTCGGCCTTGAGGCTTGTAAACTCCTTACGCAGTTGTACCTTACCCAAACGAATCTTGGGGTATTGGATCTGGCCAATCATGGCAATCTTGTATCTTTAACTCTGGAGGATTGCCCTGTAATTGAACTTATTCAAAATCTGCAAGAAAGTAGACTTGAATTTCTTACGCTTATTAATTGTCTGAAGTTAATTTTGAGCCAAGACAGTATTTCCTCGACTATGCACTTAGTTAACGTGCGAAAAATTGGTGGAGGTGGTGTCCCTGTTCCTCAAGAACAGGTGGTTGACTATAGCTCCTTTCAACACCCAGAACCATCAGCTTGTTCTTCCGGGTCTTCATCGGTATCCGCTATCGAGACACCATCAGATATTTCATCTCAATCTGCCCCTGACGCACCACATTTCGCATCGGAATTGCCCATCTGTTTTAAGCCGGTCAAAAAAATATTCAGGAACACTTCGTTATACCAGACTTATGTTTCTCCTGACACAAGGCTTGAGTTGGAAAGAGAGATTTTTCCCCTGCATGAAGAACAAGCTTCGCCTGATATTCGGCAGATTCGTTACATAACTCTGGACAGGGTTGCTCTCACCGAGGAGAAAGAGCCTATTCTTAAGCGAGTAAATCCAGACCTGTCGTATTATCAGTTTAAGGAATATTCAGATTTGGAGCGTAACAACCTCTACATGGGCCTGATACAAACGAGCCCAAATATTGCCGGTTCATATTATCTACCTGGTGTAACGCCCAAGGACAAATTAATAGATCTTACTGATAAGGCATCGTGGAATGTTTATCATAGCAGGGCAACAGGTCAATATCTTATTCACTGGAGAGGTAAGTTAGAGGATATGCCACTTTCTCCTCACTATATTCTTTATACCGGTAGTCAGTATTTTTGCCAAACAGCAGCGTTACCAGCGGATTTTTATCCAGAATACTCTTATTCCCGCTACTTGCTACCTGATGAAATAGAAGATGCAATAACTTATTGTTTAAAGGTTTTTCCAACGCCATTTTTTAGACAATTAAAGGCGAGCTCATCAAAGGAGGAAAAGCTTCAATTAATTGCAGATTTTTGTCGCTCTTTTAAAAATGAACCGCTTTCATTACCCGAAAATGCCGAACAAGATAAAGACTTTATCGGTGCATTTAAACTCATTCTTCGAGAAGGTAAAGGCACCGACTACCACCGGTCGCTCGTTTTTATGACGTTGTGCCAATACTATAATATTCCTGCTCAAGTTGTGCAAAGCCGTGGCTATTATTATGCCCAAGTGAAAACGACGCGTGGGTTTAGAGCCTTCGATTTAGGTGGCCCTGACATTACTATTATTGAAAAACCAAGTCCTTACCTGGATAAGCAATTTTTAGCGAAAGTCAGAAGTGAGACTCAAAATAGAGAAGAAATGGTTCACATTGAAGAAGAGATTCTCAATACCGAACCTGATTTGGGTAGACCCGCTACAGAGAAAAAGCCTGCTCGTAGAGATAATTTTCCTGCTCGTAGAGATAATTCTACAGTGGATTGGTCTCATTATTTTCATAAGGTAGTTAGCAATGATGTTGAGATGACTAAATATCATTGGCGAAAGCAATTTACAAAAGCAAACGCCTGGTTACAGGATTGCTCCCATATTGATTCTTTCGTGAGTAAGCTCATTGACCAGAATCAACCTATGTTACTACGCGTTCCTCAAAAAGAAGAAGCATGGCGCTGGCATGCGTTAATTCGGGAAAAAGCGGGGTCAACCCTGGTTGTCTATATTGATTTTGCATATGAACTATCGAGCTTATTTGAGCAGATACAAATTAAAGATAGTCAACAAATTTCTGTTGATGGTCCGCTTAAGCAAATGATTGAGCGAGGACACGGAATAATTGTTATTAATTGGTCTAATTTCACGCCAAGAGAGCGAGGCATCTTTAAATGCATGATGGACGAGCCACCAACCTTACACGGAAAACTGTTGCCACCAGGAATAAAAATTGTTGGCACGTTGGGAGAGCATATTGAAGTAAACGATATCTTTTTATCACGGTGTAATGAAATCCATTTCCCCAAGCATTTGCGGCGCCCAACGAATGGTCTTTATGCGACAAGAGCATGGTTTAAAGAGCCAAGTCAAAAGGATGAAGAAAGCGAGGTTGTTAATTTATACCACAGTGCAGAATGGTCCAAATTCTTAGTGGAAGACTTAAGCCTGCATGGGGACAAATATGGTATTAAACCAGGCTCACTAGTGAGGGCAATTACAGAGGGTCATGCGCTTGTGGTTGATAATCCGCCGATGCATGACCCATCATTTCAGCAATTTTTGCATCGTTTTACTACTGAAAATACGATTTTATATAATGGGGAATATTTACCAATACATCCAAATTTTACGTTCACCCTGCGAAAAAAAGCGCCTGCACTGACAATACCGCTTGCTGTAGTTTTTGACAATGGGCCAACAAGTGGGAAAAAATATCATCTTAACACGGAAAATTATTACCAATTATTTGAGTTACAACAAATTGGCAAAGACAAACGTATTTATACATTGGATGGATGGCTTGCGAGTTACCGGGAAGGTGATCAATTTATTGTTGAAGATAAATTAAGCGAGGATCAATGGCAGCGGTTATTTGATACCATTGCTGCTATGCCAGAAATCACGCGCCCCTCTTTCCATTTTTATGTTGAACCAAAGGTTGACCCGCGTGTTGATAAGAAAAATTTAAACGTTGAAAAAGCCGCGGAAAACTGCTTACCAGTAGTGCCTTCTTCGGTAGAGCAGCTTGTTGAAAGCAATTATCCCTTAGAAAAAAGCACGCGAATTGAATCTTGCGATCCGGCATTTTTAGCCAGGGTGATGGCTCAAAAATTAGCTGTACCCCCTGAGCACCTATTTCATGTATCTAATGAGGATTGTTGGTCGGCATTGATAGAACAAGTTAATCTGCTTCAAAATTTCAATAGCATCGGAGCAGAAAGGCATGATGGAGATTTTTGGCGACAATTGAAGGGAGGAGAAACAGTAATTTTATATGGCAAAATGTCTGCTCAAGACTATATGGCCTTAAAAACATTATTCACTGACCATCCTTATTTATATGTTAATGGAGAACGAAAAGCAGTAAAGGGCAAAGTAGTGTGGATTGGTGAACCTAACCCGGATTTAGCAAATAATTATCGCCCCGATTATGTTTTTCACCCTGATTTAGTAAATTATAGAGAAGCTTATTTTGCCTCGAGCAGTAACGAGCCGTCGCAAGCACTACAAAACCTGGAACACTTTTTTGCGATAATTCAGAGGGAATTACCATCCTTCCAACTGAATTATGACAAATATCAGGCATGTGTAAACGCATTGACGCTGGAGCAAGAAAAAGAAAATCCACTCAAGTCGGTTTTACATTATCACTACAAACAAGATAAAAAATATGAGTTTTTAAATGTTACAGCAAAAATCTTGCTATCGACAACGCAACAGCAGTCTGTTCGAATAGATAAGCTGCAGAGTTTGCTAAAACAGGTGCATTCAGGAAAAGACTTAAGACGCCTCTTTTGGCAAATTGCAAACTGTTTTAGCGGTCATGCACTAAAGCTGTCATTTAAAGATTTGGACATGCAGATAACACCTTCAGACGATTTGCAAGAGGCGCTTCTCTTTTTATTGAAAACCAATAACCTGGTTAAGGAAGACTGGATAAGCGATGCATTTTGTAGGGTTGAAAATAAAGAACCGCTCACTACATTAACACTTAAATTTCCTCACCCTGCTCGTTTAGCCAAACAAATGGCATCCTTATCGGAGGCTATGCAACAGAAAGATAAACGGATTATTTACTTGGCAGGGGAATCCGTGACGGGTAAAACAGAAGCCGCGCACCGGATAGCCAAACAATATGGCAAATTATTTTATGGTGAAGACAATATACTGGACTGGTTAAAAGCGTCCCATTCTTCTGTGGTAGGCACGCTCACCTTGATATTGGATGATGTCAATTTAATAAAAACCGGTAAATTGGAGTTTTTACGCGGAATTTTACAGGGTGTAGTTCATTTTAAAGGCACAACTTATCCCTTATCACTCAAACATAAAGTCATTGTTATGGGCGCTCATGAGCAGCAATTCCATCCACTATTATGGAACGCCGCCCACGTAATTTGGTTTAAGCCTTTCCAACCACATTTTATTCGAGAACTGGTGAAATGTTACTTAAGGGATTCATTTGATGAGGTACATGCAATATCAGATGCCATGATGCTTGCTTATAACTATTTATTAAATAATCCTCAATGCGCGCCTTCTGTGACTTTGCGTGAGCTGGGAAATAGCTGTTGTCGGTTAAAATCCATGGATATAGCGTTGCCCTGGCAAAATATCGTCGGAAAGGCTTTATTTGATGAAATGGCAGGTCTTTTGATCAGTAAGGCGGCGCGTAATCAATTCAAAACGTTTTTACAAAGCCAAATTGGTAGCTGGGCGGAATTAACCCCCAGTAAAGTACCAAGCGATCGTGAACTTGTTATTCCACCAGAAAAACAGGAAGTCTGGCGTTTAATTGAAAATACATTGCAACTGCGTGAAGAAAGAATAAACCGCAATAGCAATTTACCGGGCAAATTAGGAACTTTGCTAGAGGGGCCATCTAGCGTAGGAAAGAGTACCTGTTGGCGAAAAGCCGCTGAACAAAAGGGCTTAAGTCGGGATGCTAAAAATTCTCAACTTCGCTATTACCAGCTTACAGCAAGCGACAGTGATAAAGATATGGAACTCTTACTGGAGGCTTTTGAGGGTGGAAGTACGGTCATTCTGGATGAATTAAATTTAAGTCCAAGGATTCGAACGTTATTAACACAACTGTTAACTGGAAAAAATCCAGCTGGCGAAGAGGCCGCTCTTCCCGGGTTTACCGTGCTTGCATCACAAAATCCACCAAAAAATGCCGGGTGTGCTCTACTCTCCCAAAAAATAGCCAGTTTATTTCATAAAATTGTGGTTGATGAGCATCAACTCTGTGAATTGGAATATATCGCTAAGACTTCGGGTCATCCTGAGCCTGGATATTTGGTGCAAGCTTATAAAGATGTACGTCAATTACACCCGGAAATGCGACTAAACGCCCGTAATTTTTTCAAGGTGATGAGGCAGACTATCCCGAACGCTGAGCATGTTTACGAAAAAATGCAATGCCCTGACTAAAGGGTGACTTCGTGCGCTGTGAGGCGCACATCATAGCTTTGTTTTTGTGCACCTTGTGTTTTTAATGGCTCATGATAAAATGGTTGAAAATTTTTTCAAGAGTGCTTATGCCAGATAAAAAAGCGGTTACGTCAATTGAATCTACGCGTCTTTTACCATTAGATGGTAAAGATGGGACAGTTTTCTGTAGGGTGCATAGTTCTTTATTGAATAGTCGTATCCCGCGTCGTTCGCCTAATGGGACTATTGAGGCTTCCGTTCGCAGTAGAGCCCGATTAGACAACCTGCGTGCAGTTAGAGGAGTTCCTGGCAAAAGTATGGTAGGACCTGCTGATTATTATGGTAATTGGGAGGCAGCGCATCAATATTCTTTTTCTGTTGATATCAATAAAGGCGTTCCAATTATTTATCAGCATGAAAGAGAAGCGTCACAACTAGAGCAAAAGGCAGAGATTCCAGAAGATATGGTCACTTCGGTCAAAGGTGTATGGACCAGTGGAGCTGACAGCGAGGCGATTAAGGCAAAACGTGAGGAGTATGCAAGCCAGGATCATCCACTGACGGGTGATAGTTTATTTAAATCCTCCGGACTTTTGGAAATTGCTGGTGATTCAGTGCAAATTGAGTTGTATCATTTTGATGCCTCAGAAGTGGATCTTTCTTATTTTAAATCACGACTGGTAAAAAATGATGAACCTTTCACCATTACATCGAAACCTGTTCCTGTAGCAGATGAGTGGCGTGCTGTTTCTTATCGTTATGAACCAGAATACGCGAAGCGAGTAGTGGATGAGGGGGGTGGTTTATTTTTAGAGACGCATGATTTTGCTCAATCAATAACACCTCTTGATGAAAAAGCCACAGGATTTGTTACGCTTGGCCGCTGGAAAGATGACAGCAAAAGGGATGAACTGGAGTTGATAGGGGTAAGAATTCCTTTCGGTTATACCTTGATTATCGAAGAAGGGTGTATTCATGGAGATAGCGATTTAAACGGTATGTTTATGATGTGCATGACGTCTAACCATGTCACTATGAGCAGTGCTGATACGGTTTTTCTAAAGCATGCTGCAACCAAAAAAAATCTGTCAATAGAATTGGTTGGTATGCCTGTAGTGCTTGAAGATATTCCTGAGGAAGACGACGCACCCGCCCCTTTGGTCATTTATAATGGGCAGGAAGATTGGACAGAGCTTGATGCTATAACTAAAAATATGGATGTGATGTTTAATCCATTAAGTAATGGTTGGTGGAAGAAAGTAATGCACGATATGAGAGAGATGGCTTTTGCATTCTGTAATGCATTTACTGCCGCAATAGTCGCTCTGATAGACGGCGTAAAATCCACGTGCAGCCAATTTGCGTCCTCCTGTTGTTTTTTTGCCGGGGGGAGAGAGTCTGGGGCTCCTGATGACTTTTATAGGAACCAGTTATTAGTAATTATGTAGATGGGGCTCAATAGTTACTGCCTTTTTAATATTGGAGAAAATCGAGCTTATATCATATAATTTCTTCATATTTAAGAAAAAATTGGTGAGAACCATGGCCACTTACTACGACATTTTAAATATAGACAGACAAGCATCGTCTGCGGCTATTACAAATGCTTATGGCAAACTGGCTGTAGAATTTCACCCTGATAAAAATCAGGAAAATCTTAACGACGCTCAACGAAAATACAAATTAATCAGAGAGGCTTATATTGTATTATCTAATCCGCAACAAAGAGCTATTTACAATGCCCTTTTGCCATCTCATGATGACGGCTATGAACCCGGAAAAACCCGGTATTTTGAGTCGCGGCCATTTATCGTAAACCTGGCACAACATACGGGTTTAAACGAACACTATGTTAATGAATTATTCTATGAAGATAAGGTGAGGTTTAATAATTTAAACCGGTTACAAGCTTATCTTGGCCATTGTGCCTTGACGGAAGAGGGGACATTGCATCAGGTAGAAACCTTGCAGGAAATATTAAACGCCACTCAGAAAGAGGCGACTAATCTGATTGCCGCTCACCGGTTTGTTGAGGCAGGACTCATGACAATCGCTGAAGCAAAAGCACTAAACGAAGAAGAGTGTAATATTCTGTCTCCAGCGAATCCGGCTAATCATGAGAATTTGCAGGAAAAAATTTATCAACTGCAGGCGTGGCGTGTTGAGCGCTCTTTATAATTTACTGCTCCGTCTTTAGGCAATAATTTTTTAGCTTAACCATGCTTGAAACACGCTCTCATGACTGTGGTGGGCACGTCGCTATCGCTCCTTTACCCACCCTACGACTCACTTCAATCCTGACAGTCTTTGGTGGGCACGTCGCTATTGCTCCTTTACCTACCCTACGATTCAGGCACGCGCCCCGGATCGCGAATTGGCGTGCCTCATGAGCGTTACAAGAGTTCATTTAATGTAGTTTGCAATTGTTCAAAGTTTATTGGTGATTGCGTTAGGCCTATATATTTGTCCGGACGAACCAGCATGGCGGTTGGGTTCTGCAATTTATATTCATCGTGAAAAGCCTGATTTTCATCAATCCAAATGGAGGGGAAATTCGTAGTATTTGCTTGGGCATTCAGTAAGACCAGATGAACCGTTAATACGTCTTTAAATTTATCCAAAAGAAAAGCCACCTCATTTAGGCGAAGGCTGTCCACAGGATGTAATCCTGCAAATAAAAATAAATGATGCAAAGTACCCTGACTAATGTCTGCAAGGGATTTTTTATCGCTGTTGATGCTATTTTTTAATGAAAAATTGGGAACAAATTGACCTGTCTTTAAATCGGTTTTTTCACCCAGTGTTTTTACAATGGGGCTTTTGGCATAAGAGATTTTTAATTCTGCCAAGTCCTTGGCAATGATTTTCCGTAAAAAATCGAAAGAGCTTAAAAAACTCATCAGATGATTACGAAGTGTAATCAAATAAGGGGTTTTTATTAAAATCATTTTGGTCATTATATCTGTCTTTTTTAGTACGGATTTACCAATAGGATAGCGCTCATCATGATAGCTATTGAGCAAATTGTCTTTAGCCTGTTTTTTTTGAACCAGGGCTAGTTTCCAAACCAGATTATAAGCATCCTGAATCCCGGTATTAAGTCCTTGCCCACCCATAGGGCTATGGATGTGAGCGGCGTCCCCGCAAAAAAATACACGATTGTCGCGATAGTGTTGAATCTGTTTATGGTGAATCGAAAAAGCAGTTATCCAGACGGGATCGGACAGCAATGCCTCATCGGATGTCCGTTCATTAAACGCTTGTACTATATCGTTCATGTCGGGTTGCTCGTGATGATTGGCAGGCGCGGTCATTACAATTCGATACCGATTATCACCCATCGGAAAGCAGGCCAAAGGGCCTTTTTCACTTGCATTAATGATCATTTTATTTTGAGGCAATGACCAATTGATATGAAGATCAGCCAGCCACCAGGTTTGGGCGTAAGAGGCGCCAATAAATTCTGCTTTTAACAATTGCCTTGCTGTACTATGGGCGCCATCACAGGCAATTAGCCAATTGGCACGAATTTTTTCTATGTGGCCGTCTGGATGTTCAATACCTGCTATTACTTCATCAGGGAATTGTTCAAGTGTTAATAATTCTGACTGCCACTCGATTGCTATTTTTTTGTCGACCAGGCCTTTGTAGAGGATACGCTCAGTTTTATCTTGCGGTAAATCGATTAAAAAATTACGACTCGCGCCAATTCCTTCGAAATTTAGTTCGGCTAATTGTTTACCATTTGATTTTAAAAGAGCGCCTAAGACAACATGCCCTTCTTCAATGACCTCATCATAAAAACCGCAATCCTGTAATACATCAAGGGTACGAATGTGAATACCCAGTGCTTTGGATTTATCACTTAGAGCCGATTTTTTTTCAATAATACGGCAAGAAAGCCCATGACGGCTTAATTCATTGGCACAAAATAAGCCCACAGGGCCTGCCCCCACAACAAGCACGTCGATAGTTTCATTAACCATATAAGCTTACCTTTATTTTTTTGCTGAAGACCAAGCAATAAAAATGCCAATATCCATCTTTTTGCGCGAAGGAGTAACGTAGGGTGGGTAAAGGCGCGATAGCGACATGCCCACCATGGCAGAGGTACTAACTGGCATTAATGACAGGCCCATTTTATTTGGCTTACGATGGAGAATACTTCGTTATCGCCAATAACCAGGTGATCAAGCAACTGAACGTCCACTAATGCCAAGGCATGGCGCAGACGTTCAGTTATGTTCAGGTCGTGTTGACTGGCATCAGAAACGCCCGACGGGTGATTGTGAGCGACAATAATCGCTGCAGCATTCACGGCCAGGGCGCGCTCCACCAAAGGGCGGGCATGAACACTCGCAGCATTGATGGTCCCATGAAAAAGCTCTTCGTAGCTGATTACCCGATGTTGACTGTCAAAATAAAGTACCGCAAAGGTTTCGTTTTTACGGTCTCTAAGCTGGCGTTTAATAAACTGGTGAGTTTGCCGAGAATTAGCGAGCTGGATATCTTTTTGCAAACTAATAAAATTACTGCGCAGACAAATTTCGCGAGCGGCCTGTAATTGAAGGTAACGCACATCTCCTAATCCATGAACTTGTTTAAAACGCTTAAGTGAGGCATTAAGAATAGCCCGCAAATCGCCGAACTCTTTAAGTAATTCATTTGCCAATTGCAGGCACGATTTTTTACCGCTACCTGAACTGATAAAAACGGCTAACAGTTCAGCATCAGACAGGTTTTTTGCGCCAGACGTGGCTAATTTCTCGCGCAGCCGCAACGGCTGCACTACAGGCAGGTTTGTCATTGTTATTCCTTTATGGCGAGGTTTGTGTTTTGATCGGGGCTATTCTTATCAAAATTGGCAAACCATGCAAGATTTTAACGATAAAAAAATTGTGTTGGGCATTTGTGGCGGTATCGCGGCCTATAAATCTGCCTACCTGGTACGTGAATTGACGCGCTTGGGCGCCCAAGTGCGAGTGGTGATGACTGCTTCAGCACAACAATTTATCACGCCCTTAACCTTACAGGCCTTAAGTGGCAATGCTGTTCGTGTTGATCTCTTTGATGAAGAGGCAGAGCGGGCAATGGGGCATATTGAGCTTGCCCGCTGGGCTGATTATTTATTGGTGGCTCCCGCTTCCGCCAATTGCCTCGCGAAATTTGCTCAAGGTTTGGCTGACGATTTGTTATCAACGATTTATCTCGCCACTGATGCGCCTGTTATTGTTTGTCCTGCCATGAACAAAAATATGTGGCATCATCCGGCAACTCAGGCAAATGTTGAGCTTTTACATAAGCGAGGCGTGATGTTGGTGGGACCTGGGGAGGGGGCGCAAGCCTGTGGGGAATATGGATTGGGTCGGCTTAGCGAAGTTGATGCTATTATCAATGCGTTGCGATTACACCCAGTTAATCAATTATTAAAAGGCCAAAAGATTTTGATAACAGCAGGGCCTACACGTGAAGCCATTGATCCGGTGCGCTACCTCTCTAATTACAGTTCGGGAAAGATGGGGTATGCATTGGCAGAAGCTGCTCGCGTGGCAGGAGCTGAGGTTACTTTAATTAGTGGACCGTCGTCCCTGCCTGTTCCAGAGGGCGTTAAATTTTGTTCGGTAGTATCTGCTAAAGAGATGCATGAGCACGTCATGAACGAATTAAAAACGGGTATGATTTTTATTGGTTCTGCAGCCGTTGCGGATTACGCGCCTCAAACAGTTACTGCTCAAAAAATTAAAAAGGGGAGTAATACCGATTTATCCCTTAAGCTTGCAATCAATAAAGATATTCTCGCTGATGTGGCTGCCAGTAAAAAAGCCTCTTTAGTTATTGGTTTTGCTGCAGAAACCAACGATTTAATCCAAAATGCCCGTAAAAAATTAAATGAGAAAAAGCTCGATATGATTATTGCCAATCAAGTCGGTGAGGGATTAGGTTTTGAAAATGAATGCAACGAAGTAGTGGTATTGAGCGAACATATACAAACTGCGTTACCACTAACCAATAAAGTTCGATTGGCTGGTGAAATTATTGCAATCCTTGCCGCAACTATTCAGAATGGCACCCATTCAACCAGAAGGACGCGACATGAAACAAGCAATTGAACTTAAAATTTTGGATCCACGCATTGGGCAAAGTATTGCACTCCCGACTTATGCAACTGAAGCTTCAGCGGGTCTTGATTTACGCGTATGTATTGATGAACCCTTGCAAATTGCAGCGCGTGAAACTGTTCTGTTACCCACAGGATTGGCAATTTATATTGCTGATCCCGGTTTGGCAGCGGTTATTCTTCCTCGTTCAGGATTAGGTCATAAGCACGGTATTGTGCTTGGAAATCTTGTTGGCTTAATCGATGCGGATTATCAGGGGGAGTTGAAAATTTCCTGCTGGAATCGAGGGGATGAGCATTTTACGGTTAATCCTGGCGATAGAATCGCGCAATTAGTATTTCTTCCTATTGTAAGAGCCCAATTTAAGGTAGTTGACGCCTTTACGGAAACAGACCGCGGCGAAGGTGGTTTTGGTAGTTCCGGGAGAGCCTAATGACGTATCAGGAAATATCTGTCGATAGGGGCGTATTTAGAGCCTATGATATTCGGGGAGTGATTAATAAACATTTTAATGAAGATGCTTATTATACTATTGGTCGCGCTATCAGTTGCCGCTTGCACGCACTTGAACGGTCTCAAATTTTTCTTGCGAGAGATGGGCGTTTGACTAGTAATAACCTGGCCAATGCCTTAAAACAAGGATTAATTGACAGTGGTATTAGCGTTGTCGATTTAGGCATGATTGCCACACCTGTTATGTATTATGCTACTCACGCACATGGACTGGATTGTGGGTTGATAGTGACTGGCAGTCATAACCCCGCGGATTACAATGGCATTAAAATGGTTTTGGCGGGTAAAACCCTGGTTCAGACAGATATTGATATTTTGTATGACATCGTGCGAAAGGGCGATTTTATAAACGCAGAGGGCCAAAGTCGCTCGCTGGATATTATTGATGATTATATGAGCAGGGTAATTTCAGATATTACAGTGGCGCGTCCGTTAAAAGTAGTTGTTGACTGCGGTAATGGTATTGCGGGGCCTGTTATTCCTGACGTTATTGCGCGTTTGGGCTGTGAGGTTATTCCGCTTTATTGTGAAGTGGACGGCAATTTTCCCAATCATCACCCTGACCCGACTATTGAAGCCAATCTTGTTGATTTAAAAAAAGCGGTGGCAAGTCATAAGGCCGATTTAGGTTTGGCCTTTGATGGCGACGCTGACAGGCTTGGTGTTGTTACCAATAAAGGGAAGGTAATATGGCCTGATCGTTTGATGATGTATTATGCTCGCGCTTTGCTAAAACGAAGTCCCGGCGCCACTATTGTTTATGACGTGAAGTGTTCGTCGCATTTGGGTAGCGTTATTGAGGCGGCAGGCGGAGTCGCCAAGATGTGTCCCACTGGTCACTCTATTGTTAAAGCCATGATGAAAACATCAAACGCGGCTTTAGCAGGTGAGATGAGCGGGCATCTCTTTTTTAAAGACCGTTGGTATGGTTTTGATGACGCGCTTTATAGTGCCTGTCGTTTATTGGAAATTGTGAGTGCCAGCCCCTTATCGGTTGATGAGCAGTTTTTAAAAGTGCCTGATAGTGTTAATACGCCTGAAATTAAAATTCCCCTTGATGACAGTGAAAAATTTGCTTTTATGGAACGTTTTTGTTCTGAAGCGGAATTTGCTGAGTCTAAAATTATTCGTATTGATGGCTTGCGAGTAGAGTTTGCTCATGGCTGGGGGTTGGTGCGGGCGTCTAATACGACGCCTTGTCTCGTTGTTCGTTTTGAGGCAAAGGATGAGGAAAGTCTTACTGATATTCAAGTGCTCTTTAAAAAAGAGTTATTGAAAATTAATAAAAATTTATCGGTTCCATTTTAGTTAGGGTATACGCATGCTTTTTGAATCAAAATGTAGGTCGGGCTCTTAGCCCGACAGCTTGTTGGGCCAGGGGCCCAACCTACAATGCTAACTTCACAATTTGCACAAAATATTATCTATTAAAATGGTCGCCAGATCTCTAATCGGGCAACCAATGTAATGTAAACTCGCGAATCTTCTTCTCTGTCGTCCCGGAATTTAGAGAGACTTAACGAGCGCGCGAGTTTA
>JAUXWR010000461.1 GCA_030680075.1 Legionella sp. | reverse complement strand
GGTCGACCGACGAGGAGGGGAAGTAGTGGTTGCCCTCGACCATCACCGTGTCGTCGCTCTCAGCGATCACGGTGCCGTTCCAGACGGCCTTCGGCATGCGGGCTCCTCCTCCGGGGCATGCGCACCGGCGGGGCCGGGACGCGGGACCCGCTCATCCTGCCAGCGGCGCCCCGGCCGCGCCCGCCCGCCCTCGGCGGACGGGTGCACCGCAACTCGGGTCGCCGCACCTCTGGCCGTCGTCCGCCGAGCCGTCTAAAGTCGGTCGCACTACGGAAGGGAGGTGGTCCTATTGCATAGTGACTGTAGAGGTGGCAGTAGCTAGGGGCGTGCCCCTGACGCGCAGCTGCAGCGATGGGGACGGAACCACGCCCCTGAGCCAAACCTCTTCTGCCACCGGGGCCCGGGACGGCTTTCTCAAAGCCATCCCGGGCCCTTCTTTCTGGTCTACTTCCCTTCCGTCCGGCCCCCATCGTCTAGCGGCCTAGGACACCGCCCTTTCAAGGCGGCGGCACGGGTTCGAATCCCGTTGGGGGCATCCCGCTGTCCATGCCGGATCCGGCATCACCGAACGGATCCGCGACGAGCCTGCACCGCCCATCGCCGCCACGGTCCGCCGTACGGCCCCCGGTCGGCGCCCCCGTCCCTGCGGGGGCCTCGAGGCACCCGGGGACTCGCTCGGACGGACCGCCGCCCCGGGAGGTCACGGGCGATCTCACCCGACGACCCCACGGGGCGACGCCACCGTGCCGTCCCGGCGAGGCTCCGAGGCGGCGGGCGGTTCTGTGCGGCTCAGCCGCCCGCGCCCGCCGACGGGAGGGCCGGGGTGGCCGGAAGTGAGATGCCGCCGGTGGGATCCGCGCACGAGGTGCGGAACGGCTTGTAGATGTGCCTTGTGATGTTCTTGATCGGCGCGGGCCGGTGCCAGATCAGCTTGATGTGGACCCGCCAGTCGGCGCTGCCGCTGAGATTGTCCGACAGCAGGTTCATCCTGAAAGCGTGCCGCTTGTCCTGGATCAGATAGGGCGTCTTCTGCGAGACCCACTTGCGGGTGTAGTTCACGCCGGCGGTGGTCGCCTCGAGCCGGACCTTCGCCTCCATGTGGTCGGCCCACTCACCCAGGCCGTCGTGGTTGACGACGCTCATCCACACCCGCACCCGCGCCCGCACGGTGTTGGCGGGCCCAGGCACGCACGCGACGCCGTCCACGCGGTGGTTGTGGATGAGGCGCGGCGCCTCGGCCCCGAGCGCGGCAGGGGGGCGGCGGCGG
>JAUXWR010000459.1 GCA_030680075.1 Legionella sp. | reverse complement strand
GGCTACGTTCGATTTTTTTATAGCTTCCTGTTTGTGACGATATCAATACATTGGTGCTTAATAATACAGATTTATCTGGTATAATCCAAAAGAAAATTTAATCAATAATCAGGTAGCAATATATCACCGCATAATGTTTAAGTGTATTGTAGCCCGGATTAGCGCCAGCGTAATCCGGGTTATCGATGTTTCGTCGTAACGCATTTTCCCGGATTACGCTGGCGCTAATCCGGGCTACGTTCGATTTTTTTATAGCTTTCTGTCTGTGACGATATCAATACATTGGTGCTTAATAATACAGATTTATCTGGTATAATCTAAATGAAAATTTAATCAAATAATCAAATAATCAAATAATCAAATAGCAATATATCACAGTGTTTGATGATAAAAAGAGAAAGATGATGACAAATAGATACAGTTATAATAAAGATGAAAAAGACTTAAATGGCAAGATGTTTTCATATGACAGCCACATGCAAAAATATGATTTTAATTCAGTTGCTTTGAGACGGTTTGCAGCGAGTTTAAGATGGGGTAAATTAGAAGAAATAAAACAGTTATTTGGTGATTTATCTGGACAACAAAAACTGGGTTTAATTACTCTTTCAATTAATTATAACAAT
The DNA here is from genome assembly GCA_030680075.1 of Legionella sp. Classification (GTDB taxonomy): domain Bacteria; phylum Pseudomonadota; class Gammaproteobacteria; order Legionellales; family Legionellaceae; genus Legionella_C. The sequence goes on along the minus strand of JAUXWR010000459.1, from coordinate 72,754 downwards.
TTTAGTTGCAATTATCGGTCGTTTGATTCGCCTGTTGGCAAATCCCTTGATATAGCCGCAAAATTTAAATACCCCACTATAGTCGAATATTTGACTCAAATACTAAATTCTATAGATTCCACTGATACTATAGAACTTAATGAGCAATGTTTTGATGTATCCTGTTTTTCATTCCAGTAAAGAAATTATCGGAAAATTTATAGGAAAAAACCAATGTGCTTTGAATTAGTAACTCATTTTTTTATGGGCGACAGGATTGTTGCTATAGCGAATAAAATCAATGACTTGTTTTTAAAATTGAAACAAGCGCATTATGCTTATGAAGACGTTGAGCGAGGTGAGCCCCAAGAGCGTATTACGGGTTTTTTTGATTGGGAAGAGAGGCGCGATGTTCCTTTTGGGTATGGTGCCAGAGTGCAGGAAACTACATACCGTACAGTGCCGCGGTATGAGATATATGATTATATAAAGCCTGATGAGGCAACTCTCAGCCGCGCCAAAAAATTAGAAGAGAAAAAAATTGCTGAATGTCGACAGGGCATTATTGTTGAATACAAAAAATTGCGCGCTGCATTTTGTGATACCTATTACGGTAAAGCTATTGAAGAGATCCCCTTGCGTCATAGGAATGCGTTTAGTTTTATGATTTATGTTACTGAAAATATCAATAATTTATCCAGCACAACTTCCTATGAAACGTTAAAAAAAGCGCAAACTTACCTCGATAATAATTTAGCGGAAAACAAACTATTCGAGCAGCAATGTGAAGAAATTTGGAGTGATTTGCAGCAAGATTATTTTAATATGCACTTTCCGAATGCAGTATAAATGGTTTCTCTATTAATAACTTTCAGGCTTGGGGATAAGCCTGATTCATAATAGTGCAGATTGCTTTCAGATAATTTTTTACTATTCTATTAACATACCTCTTTTTCTTTGCTTACAATTTTTGAGATAAATAAATGGATAAATTTATCGACAGAAAGCAAGCCGGAATACTCCTTGCCAAAGCACTTCAAAGCTATGCGGATAACACTAATGTAATTGCGCTTGCCTTACCCCGTGGCGGGGTACCTGTCGCCTTTGAAATAGCCTCAGCTCTTTCTATCCCTTTAGATGTGTTTATTGTGCGCAAATTAGGTGTTCCCTGGCATAAAGAGCTGGCAATGGGCGCTATTTCGTCCGGGGGAGGCATTTTTTTAAATAAAACAGTAATTGATGACCTTAAAATATCAGCATCAGAAATTGAAGACGCCATTAGAGACGAAAAAAAAGAGCTTTTTCGCCGAGAAGCATTATATCGCTCGAATCACGCGTTTCCGACGGTTGCAGGAAAAATTATTTTGCTCATTGATGATGGTATTGCAACAGGCTCCACCATGCGCGCCGCGGTGTTAGCCTTGCAACAACAAAAACCGGCTCAAATTATTATTGCTGTTCCTGTCGCCGAACAAAGTATCAGTAATGAACTTTCAAAACTTGTCGATAAGATGGTATGCCTGTTGACGCCCGAAGATTTTATTGCAGTTGGGATGTGGTATGAGTCTTTTCCACAAACCAGTGATGAGGAGGTTTGTGAATTACTTAAAAGGAACACTTTAAGTTAATAGGTTTCATCGACAAGCGTCTAAAAAGGAAAAAAAATGGATACCCGCAAACCGTTAGACTGTATCATCATTGGAGGAGGGCCTGCCGGGCTTACTTCTGCTATTTATCTAGCCCGTTATCGCCGTAATGTTATAGTTTATGACACGTTTGATAGTCGTGCCGCGAGAATTCCTCTTTCTCATAATTATCCGGGCTTTCCAGAAGGAATTGCCGGAAAAGAATTATTAAAACGCTTGCGTCAGCAATTATCGGTTTACAATGTGCCACTCATTAATGCCGCGGCTGAATCATTGACCCAAGTTGATGAAGACGAGTTTTTGGTTATGAGTGCAGGTGAAACTCAGCGCGCAAAAAATATTATTTTGTGCACGGGCGTTAAGGACATTGAGCCTCATTTGGCTGATATTAATGATGGTATACAAAAAGGCTTAATCAGGCATTGTGCGGTTTGTGATGCCTATGAAATTATTGATAAAAAAATTGCAGTAATTGGTGAAGGAAAATCAGGATTGGGTGAAGCATTATTTTTGCGTGACTACACACGAGATGTTACTTTAATGACCCTGGGTGTCAGCTCCTCCTGGACAAGAACAGATTTAAAACAAATTCGCGACGCTGAAATCAAGATTATTCCTTATGAGATTCTTGCGATAGAGCTTACCGTCGATAAAGCGAAAATCACCTATTCTGACAATAGTATAATTCAGTTTGACAGTATTTATTCAGCCTTGGGATGTATTGAAAACAATGCATTGGCGAAGAATATCAAAGCAAAGCAGAAAGAGGGTTTACTCCTTGTCAATAAAGCACAACAAACCTCTGTCAAAGGGGTATTTGCGGCGGGCGACATAGTTTCTGGTTTAAATCAAATTTGTGTAGCAACCTGTCAGGCAGCAATGGCCGCCACAGCAATTCACAAGCGATGTAAAAAAACGTAGTTAGCCCCGTCCTTTTTACGCGAGACTCGGGCATGATGAGCTCATACGTTTAATTATCACCTGAAAGTGTTCCATCGAGGCAAAAAAAGCATTATCTTTCATCCCTGATTTTCAAAAACTTTAGAATTATCAAGGAATGCGCAAAATGGATGTATTTGTTTCACGATCAAGTTTTATCTGTAGTTTCACAGCCGCCATCTTTTTACCCTTTTCAAGCTACGCTGTCACCGATGTACTCATCGATACTAAAACCCCGGTTGTGCAGTCGGCCTTAACCTCACCCTGGGAGCTTGAGTTTGGTATGCGCTATTGGCTAGGTAGTGGCCACTATCAAATGAGTTTATTTAACAATAGCGCGCCAACCCAATTAGTATCTCGACTGACGTATGAGGGCTATAACACTAATTCAGCGGAAGGATTTTGGCGTCTTGATAATATAAATGGTGTGTTTCTTAAGGGATATTTTGGGGGAGGCTCTAATAATGACGGTCATTTAATTGATCAGGATTTTCCTCCCGGGATAATTTATTCAAGGACGTCCAGCCAACAAAAAAATGGGGCGGTTAATTATGTCAGTGTTGATTTAGGCTATAACCTTTATAGCCAGGACAGTTGGCAAGTAGGTGCCTTTGCGGGTTATCATTATTGGCTAGAACATTATAACAGTTTTGGCTGCACACAAACGGTGAGTGGTCCTATTTGTGTCACCCCTATCCCTACAAATGTTGATGCGCTAAATGATAATCTTAACTGGAATTCACTAAGACTTGGGATTAATGCCGCAGTTGAGGTAGCTTCACGAGTTAATCTAATGATAGATGCCGCCTATACGCGCAGTTATTTAAGTGCGAATGATTTTCATAATTTGCGTCCTGATATTCGGGGTATATATGAAGATGGTGACGGAAATGGTGTGCAACTGGATGCAATTATAAACTGGGAAGCAAGCGAAAGCCTTACATTTGGCGTCGGTGGTCGATGGTGGCATGTCTCAACGGATGGCTTTGCCCATTTTGATCAAACGTATGCGGGAGCACAGCCTCAACCTATAACGCTTAAACAAGATGTATACGGCCTTTTAATACAGACCAGCTATAAATTTGGTGATGAGCCATTTATGAAATCTGTTCTTCAGAAAGATTCTGATACAAGACCATTTGACTGGGAAGGTTTTTATATTGGCGCAAATATTGGTTATGGAGCACATCCTGATTATGTTTATATAAATCCCGTGTCCTTAGCTGCGCAAACCATTAGCGCGAGCGTTCCAATCTTGCTTGATGTGCAATCAGCGGGCTTTTTAGGGGGAGGTCAGGTTGGTTATAACTGGCAAATTAACCGAGTTATTTGGGGGGTGGAATCTGATTTGGATTATGCTCACGTAAGTGGCGCGAACTCCGTTCTTCTCGAAAATCCCGTGGAATATACGACAAGCACTTCAAAAAATATTGCTTGGCTCGGCACGGTGAGGGGGCGCCTTGGAAAGCTCGCATCTGAGAGCATGATTGTGTATGTGACAGGAGGCGCTGCCATTGGAGGCACCGAACTTTCGTTTGATCAACGCTCTTTAGGGTCTACTTGCTTCTTAACAGGCTGTTCTAGCGGCACTCAACGTCAAACACAGATTGGTTGGACTGCAGGAGCAGGGGTAGAGTATGCCGTGAGCCCGCGCGCTACATTTAAAGCCGATTATCTCTATATTGACTTAGGTGCGAGTAATTGGAGCAATTCCAATTATTGGGTGAGTTCGGCCTTTAACAGCAATACGGTAAGATTGGGTGTAAATTATAGAGTGTAAGCATTTTTTAATGCATGTCATCCTAATGTCCGGACGACATGCATTAGTAAGCTCTGTACAGGACAATTTTAAATCTCGAAAACAATGCACGTCTTTGCGAACAAAGTGAAGCAACCCAGTGGCCTTGGAAAAGCTCATTAGCGCATCTATTGCTGATAAGGTCACTGGGTTGCTTCGTCTGCGAATCGCAGACGAGTTATTTAGCAGCATTTAAAAAATTGTCCTGTGCAAAGATTAGTTAGATTAGAGATGAAATTCTTCTGAACTATTAATTATCGGATTACCCTTTAACCCTTCAATTTTACGGTAACCGCCAAAAAAGCTCATCGCTGGTGGGAGTTTTTCTTGAACTCGCGATAAGGCGTGTTCCATTGTTACTGAATTCGCAAAGAGAGTAGAAAAATCGGCTTTTTTCATTTCCAGATCGCGAGAGTCAAAGTAAATTTCGGCCGTTCTTGTCACGTTATCGCGATGCTGGCTCCTGAAGCGCAGTAAGGATTGCATGCCGGTTTTGGGTATTTTTTGATCAGGTGCGGCCTTTTCCATGACCTCCAATATACACTTTGAACGCCATATCGCATGGTCCAGAGATGGTGATTGCTGTACTTGTTGCTCAAAGAGCGACCGTAAATCACGATTGTTTTGTTGCAGGGTCAATAGCCAGATTTCAATAGGCCTAGCCGTGTAGAGTGGGTTGAGTGGTGTTTCATCGGAAAAAATATCTATTGCATCAAGACGCGCGTTAATGATGGCATTCATCGTTACATTAATAAAATTGGCGAGTAGCGCCTGGGCATCTGTGTAAGGATTATTAAATTTATTTTTCTGCAAGAATAGGGTTAATTTCTCCTGAATTATACTGGCGGTTTCATAGAAAGAAAGAAGAGCGTTGTCATTATCGACGCTTAGTGATTCATAAAGTATTTCCAATTGGTTTATCAGGGCTATTAAATTGGGATCTTCTACCTTATTAGTCAATAACGTTAGTACGTCGCGCGCTGCGGGAAGTGATAGCAACTGATGTTTTAATTCTCTTTCAGTAAATTCTGCCCATTTAATATGAGCCTTATCTTTAACACTAAGGTTTTTATCGGCATTTCTGCAAACCAGAGGGGCTGATTCATCGCAATTATCAGATTCGAGCGTAATTAAATTATGAATGGCCACTTCGTCAAAAACCGAGAGAATAAATCGTTGAATTTTTTGTAAACTATGGTCTCTTCGTTGCAGGGCTTGGTGAATTTCTCCTTCATATTGAAATAAATTAAGAAGTGATAGTCTTTCCTCAATTGAGACTTGATTAGAGTAGGTCAGGAAGGCTTTCAGTCCTTCTTTCTGTTTTGAATTGAGTTGAAAAAAAGATTCTGTTTCTTTAATTATCGCTGGTCCGTTTGTCAAAAAAGAAGGGTGCGTTAAACATCGAAAGACCGCCTGGATAAGGCTTTTATTAATATAGGCGTTAAATTGTTTAACAATTGCTGCAAATTCGTCATCGTCTGAGAGAAGCAAGGGAGTAAACATATTTGCCCATTTGTTTTCATCAAGAGGAAAATTGTTTTCCAGGTGGATTCTATAGAGTTTTAAATTTTCATCAGTGAGGGAGGGATACAAACGTTTTGCAAGTTCAGTTGTATAAATGATTACTGTATTCTTTTTAATGTGTTCGCGTTCGCCTTTTTTAAGCAATTGCAAAAGGAAATCGCGAGAGTGTGCAGAAGCCAATGTTTTTACACTGGCGTCATTAGCTGGTGCGGCTGGAATAGCAAGCGGGTTATTGTCACGTTCAACCGCTTCTGTTTCAAGTCCTTCCCATTGCCACTTAAAAAAATCGCTCGCCATTATAAAAGGGGCGGATGTTGTTTGCCAAAGCCCTTTAAGGAGACCATGCCAAACAAAACCTTCTACTCCCCCTAAAAGCGCCCATAAGGGTTTAAAAGAATCGTGTCGATGTTCAGCCGCATTTTCTTTAGCGTGCATGAAAGTTTCTGATACAGGGTTGTGCAGGAGGGCGAAAAGATTATATCGATGCAGAAGCTGTATAAAGGCACCCACAAATTTCGCGCCACCATCCAGGAACTTATCGACTGTTTGCGGTTCTCCGATGGGTGTTCCATCCGGATCACGGTAAAAAGAGAGGGATTTGTTACGGTGCATATCAACAAGGTATTCTTTCCAAACAGTTTGAGAAGGTCGCCCGTCGTGTTTGAGTAGGGCATATAGCATACCAGGCGATTGTTTACGGGAAAGATTTTCTTGCAAATTTTGGCGCTGTTTTGCAAAGTACTCGCCAATACTCCTGCTTTGCAAGAGGGGGGCAACATGAAGTCGCGCCTGTTTTGCTATCTCCTCTGCCAGCACATCAGAAGGTGTAGGGTAAAAATATGCGGTAATTTCACGTAAATAATTAAGTGTGCCTTCATAACGTCTCAGTGATTCGGGCGATACCCCAATCGGTTTATTAACCGTCAAATCGCGAATCAACTTTTCACAATGGGCTTTGCTTCCCAGATTAAAGGTATCGACGTCATTTATGTAAGAAAGATAGCCATGTTGAAATTGTTCATCTTGTCGTCCTGCATCATATAAAGAGTAGATTAAATTTTTAAACAAACTGTAAAACTGAGCTTCGCAGTCGGTAAAAGTGCGATCCTGACGTTGTAGTTCTTTATTCAGTTGTTCTTGTTTCTTAAAAAGATAGTCCGTACAAAAAGGAGGTAAGGTCGGAAGCTCTGTATTTTTAGGGGGTAAAAAACGCGTTTTTATCGCCTCCAACGTCTTAATGAAGGTTGGACTGTATTCACGAATTCGTGCTGATTGCAGCATGCGGATAACAAAAGACGCGCAAAGCTCATTTTCCTGATTAAAATGGCGGTCAAAATTTTTGGGAATAACGCCGATATAAGGAAGGTAATCATCATTATCACTACGAATTACCTGGCCATAAAAATCATCTTCAAGAAATTTATCAGGAGCAATGGGATCATAGACAATATGCCCGCGCGTGCTTTTCTGCATAGACTGTGCATATTGCAATTGCAGAGGACCCAGAGGATTTCCCTCATAACAAACGCGTAATTGCTCACTGCATGTTGTATTTTTAGGAAAAGCCTGTACATCCATTGTTCCCGCGCGTCGGTACATAGGGGTTTGTTTTTCCTGCCCTTTCTTATCGACAAAGTATGTCCCCTGAGAACTTGGCTCAAGGAAACTGTCAATCAGAAGACTGCCCGCGTCGTCTCTTCTTGCTACGTAATTTTTGCGGTGTTTTTGATAGCCTTCATTTTCAAAATAGGGAGGATCTGGTAACAGTTCCGCCACCAGGTTATCGATAAGCGCATTATAAAGAACCTCCGGTTGTTCAGAGGGCTGTAATTGTGTCATGTACTCAAAATTTGTTAAAAGCGCATTAATCTCGTATTTTATGCCTATTGTGGCATTCATTCTTGCTTCTGAAGGGCCTTGCCTATGCAGGCTTAATTGTTTAAAACGCCGCCCCCATGCTTCTTCATTTTCCCTGAATTTAAAGGCGTAGGTACCGGCCTCATTGGAAAGACTAATAGTACCATCCCAGTTCGCACCGATGCCTAATGCTTGCCCGGGATTGGTTTGGAACCCTTGCAATAACTCAAACAAATATTGCGACAAAATGTTTAACTCAGACTCGCTGGGATTTAGTTCATCTCGCTTAAATTCAACTAGTGTTTCTTTAAGATTCGCGTGAATTTTTTCGGGGCTTAAAAAACTGAGGGGTTGCGTTAACAAAGGGTTCACCCATACATCTCTTGAATAGTCTGTACCTTGAGCAATAAATGCAACGCCGGATTTATGTAATGTGTGTGCCATCCATAAATTAAATAATGGCGTTGGCCATACATCCATGCGGTGCGATAACTGACGTCGAATCAGCGTGTGGAGAAGCTCCACAGGGATAAATTGGGGCGGGTACTTTACTTGCGCGTCAGTATGGCCTGCAATTTTGGTTCCAAACGCGTTAGCTAATACAAATTTAGTTGCTTTAGCGAGACGACCGGCGCCATCGAGGTTATAGTTATAATCAGGGGTAAAGGGATTTTGCGAAGAAGATTTAAGGGGTTGTTCTATCTCCGGGATAATAACAGGGTTATCGTCAAACTCACGTAATATAGGTGCTGCTTGCTCTTGCAAAATAGTATCATCGCTTTGAAAGAGATCTTGGGGAGATACGTAAGACCATCCGCCCAGCATTCGCAATAACTGAGCTAACGATTCGCTATCACAATAGGCGCCATGTTTATTGATGGCCTGTAAAATATCTTCATAACAGTCTGCAACAGAGGTGCCATCAAGAAAGATGCCTATTCCCTGATGATAAGCTTCAATGCAATTATTAAAGGCTTTAATGCACTGATTGATTGCCCTGCTGTGAATAGGAAACTCACTTAAGATAACAGGTAGCCGATACTGAAAAGAAGCTTGTGAATTAAATTGCCCTTCAAGTTGCGGTAATGCCTGACTCAGCAATAGCGCTTGATTAGAAGGCGGTGTCTGAATCTCGAGATATTGGCTCAATCGTGCGATTACCTCTCGATGCTTGCAAAGCATCTCAAGAAGTGGAAATGCCTTTTCCAGTATAGCTCTCTCATTTATGAAAGTATGGCGAAAAACAGGGGGAAGCGACTCCTGCAATTGCAGGAAGTCGTCATCCGTTAATAGAGCGGGCATAAAATCACCTACGAAAGAGAGTTGTCAGATTTTTCTTGGTCTAAAGAGTCACTTGAGGAGCCACTGTCCAGGTTCTGGTATGTCCAATTGTTTAGTAGCTTATTCTTTCTGTCTTCCCATGACTCTTGAACGGGCTTTAAGTTAAAAAAACTTTTATAACTTAAATGTGATTGCAGGCGGTGTGCGACTTGATTCACAATATATTCCCAACGAACGATGGATTTAGCGCTTAATTGTTTTCCCATCATTGCTAACTTCATAGTGTCGAGAAGTTTAAAACGAGAGGAATATTGTTCCTCACGAACGGCTTTATTAATAAAAATCTCTAACAAAGCTGCCGCATTATCCCCGCCGAGAAAACTGTTCTTTACTATTAAAGGGTTTTTGTGCGAATTTTGGCGATTTTTACTGAAAATGCCGCCATGATCCTTTTTCTTCTTATCACCGGGCTCCTTCTCATCCTTGGGCTCCTTGGGAGCACTATGAAAACTGGATAAGTTAATGCCGCCGCGATGGAGACGCATAGTCAAATCTTCATAATCTTCTTCTTTACAATTGGTTGGTACGAGCGTTCGAATTAATAGCTCATAAAACTCCAGCAAACCGAGCTTCTCCCCCTCTTCGTCATCTGCCAGGAGCGCAATTTGTTCGATATGCTTATCTACGCCAGCTTGCAATGCGTCAAGAACCTCTTTTGTCCACGAGGATTTCCCGGTTTGTGTGGCTGCACAAACGCTTGCACTGCCAATACTTCCCTGAATCAAAAGGCGTTGTATCTGTTCGTTGAGATTGGCAGTAAATCCATTAGGTTGAGACATAGCCTGTGTTTCAAGTGATAAGGCCTCGTCGGGGCGGGGGTTAATGCACAGGATCTCCAGTATCTTGGCAATAGACAAAGAGGTATCTAATCCCATAATAGACGCTTGAAAAAGCAGTTTAGTGGCTGACAGAAGAATACTTATCAGAGAGTCTGTGCCAATACCTGTTAGGAGGGTACTTTGGGAGTTGGAATCGTTTGTTAAGGCTTCACTGCTGTCCACGGGTCTTATAATTAACTCTTTATCCATGGAATGGATGATGTCACGTAATGTATTAACGCTCTCTGCTGAGGACAGAGGCAATGCGGATAAAATGCCTGCAAGCGATAGCATACCCTTACTACATAGACTAAATACAGAGACCATCGACTTCATCAATTGGTGTTGCGAGGAATGAAGCTTAAGATTATCTTGCAAAAGATCAGGCGGCAGATCCATTCCTAAGGCAAACTCGCCCAGGGCAATGCCAAGGTGTGAAAGAGTTAAACGCAGTGCTGAAATAGCATGGCCAAGATTATTTCCGCTGTCGTTTACCACACCATTACAAGAAAATTCGGCAGCGACTTCGGCCTTCTCACGTGATTCCCCGGCGGTTTTGGCAATTTTCGCCTTATCCAGTAACGTTAAGGAGCGGCTAAGGCAGATTTCAAATAGCTCTTCACAAAATAAGGAAGCCGCTGATGCTAAAACCATGCTTTCCTTTTGAAAATTATCAGACTTGTGAATGAGTGAGTTATTTTTAATGGGATTTTCGATGGCCTCCATCTCAGGTTTCAGATTTTTAGTAAAGGCCTGTATGTTGTTTAGCGCAGTACTTATAACCCGGCTTAATTCACTATTCAAGACAGCTTCATTTTTCATGTCTTCAGGAATAATTTGTGCGTTTTTGGCGACGACTATCGATTTTAAAAAGGGCGAGATTAGGGCACTATGAGTGCTCAGGGCACTTGCAATAGCGGCATGACTGACTGTTTCAAGAGATACTGCCATATCCTCATTGAGATGTGGAATAGGGTCATTATTTAATTCTGCCTCTTTAAAAACATTGAGAATATTGTCATGTAATTGCGGGATAAGGGCATCGGAAATAATAGCACTATCCAAATATCCTGGGGCATTAATTGGTTTTTTTTCCTCCTGTTTCACCAATCGTTTTAGCATTTCTTTCAGCGCACCGGAATGACAAAGCGCCACGAGAAGAGAGCGTGAAAACGTGCTTTCAGCCAATCCTGCCGTTGCTCCCAGGCCGGATTGGATAAGAGACCGGTTCTTTTGTGATTCTTCTATCAGTCTTGTGGCGTTACTCATAAAACTTATGTTTAGTTTTATTTTTGAGCTATCAAATTGAGTTCTATCAACGCCGTCACTTATTCTTGGGTTAGCTGTACTGTTCTGCAGTGCGATTGCCGAGGCTTGTGTTGCAATTCCGCCTTGTAGAGCTGCCAAGGTGAGAACGCCTGCAGCACCTACTAAAAATCCCGTACTGTTCCCTTCAGAAAATGCAATGGACGCCTTGCCCGTGGCATTAATATCCTGTCTTTTATCAGCAACGTGTATAAAATCCTGGCGTGACCGATGAGTCAGTACCACTTTATCCATCACGCTCGCAAGATGTGGATGGAGAGAGAGATTTTCTGATACATTATCTTCAGACCCCATTTTTTGTGCTGTGTTTTGGTTGGCATTGAGAACGGATTCAACATATTGCGCGGCTTTGAGCTTCTCCTCTTCATCAAGAATAAGTGGATTGCTGGGACTTTTTGCCAAGGTGCGCAGTTCCCGAAGAGCTGAGTACATGCCGGCAAGAACATTCAATGAGGCAATCATCGACCCTGATGTAATGGCTTCACCAACACCGAGCACCACAGGCGCTGATACGCCTAACTCTTCAGAGCGCTCTAGCCTCAGTTTCAGAGCGAATACCCGCTTCAATAAGTTATCCAAATCTTCGCCAGTCAGTTCCTGACGGCTTTGTAGTACTTTCTCACGCTCATCTTTGCTGCCTTTATCATTTTGAGTAAAATCCACGCTACCGCTAAACTCACGTGAGATCATACCCGCTAACCCGGTTATAAGACTTGGAGCAATGACCAGGGCTGCATTAGTGACAACGGCGGCTTTGGCGCTTGATACAATCTCCACATGATCGAATTTTTCGGGTAAATTATTATCAATATCTTTCAGAGCGTCATCAAAAAGAACACAAAAGGCTGTGACGTTACCGGAGTGAGTGACTTCCTCTGCATCGGAATACCCTTTTATAAGACTTGCCCGCGGTGCGGATTCTTGTACATTTTGGGTGAATTCTTCATCCTTAGGCCTTAAGATTTCCTCAGCTGCAATTTTTACACCCAGAACAGATCCATTTAGAGCAATTAAGGTTCTAACGAAAGGCTCTGCTGTTAAAAGACGGGTAAAAACTGAAAGAGCGGGGCCGCTAACGCTATGTTTTTTGAACATTTCTTTTGCGGGGGCAAAATCTCCAATTGCCTCATTAAGTTTACGTAAAGCAAGAAAAGATTCGAGGCTACCTTTTCCCTCGGAAAAAGCCGCGCAGCATTCGTTGAAGGCTTTATAAATATTTTTTTCTTGAGGATGAAGGTATTCTTGTTTTGAGAAATCAACCACGGCACTTATTTCGCGGAATAAGGTACCAATGGTATCAGCCATTGTGGCCACGGCAGATGCGCCCGTTAACGAGGGAGCTGTTGCTGTACGAGCGCTTTTTTTTGCAAGACCGGCATGAAATTTCGCCGCACTTTTTTTTCCTGCAAGTTTGTCTTCAATGTTTTTATTTAGTTTCCTTGAAATGGCCTTTAACTGATCACAAAGTTTATTGCAATGAGCGCCGAACACTTCGGGTCCTTGCTCATTGTTGAACGTAGAGGCATTTTTTGTTTGTGAAAATTCTCTATAATCGTTTTCTACAGAATTTAATATGCCCTCTAACGCTATTTGCACATCAGTAGGCAACTGGGCAAGATGAGAGGCGGTGATAAGGGGTGCCAGTAATAGATTTCCTGTACTCAATGCTGCTCCCTGGACTGTGGAGGCAAGCGGCTCCTTTAGCTTATTATTAAGCCCTGGAACTTCATCATCGGGTACCTCTTTTATCCCCTTGGCCAGAATCTCTATAGCCTTTAACAGCGAATCGGCCTTGGCAGAATTTAACTCCTCCATTGCGTTCGAGGAAGCTCCAAAGGCCTGCTCTGCCCCTATAAAAGCTCCAGTGGCGGTAGCACTCAACATACTGGGTACTGAAATAATTGACATCGTAACTGGGGCTGAAAGGTTATCTTGGGCCATGATAATAACGTCCTGTGTGAGTGGGTGAGGAAAATAGCCTTGAATGGATTTTCCACCAAAATAAAAACCCGTTTTTATCATGTAAAGAGAATTTGAACAAGAAGCCAAAAGGCGGAAATTCCTCATTTTCTTGAGAAGAACCACAATGAGCACATTAAGAGTACTTATTGTGGTTTATGGTTATAAATCAAAGGTAATTTTTAACCATTTTTTTGCGTCCTGACTTATTTTGGTATCCGCCAAAGCTGTAGCCGCAATGGCTTTTTTGCGCTCATTATCGTCTCCGTACATATCATCCATGATGATATTCCAGTCTGATAATAATTTTTCAGGGGCTATTTTTCCTGCTTGAGCAAGTAAGCTATAAATGCGCTCTCGCCAATAGGCATCCAAAGCTTGTTCGAGCCAGGATACTATTTCGGGCGTCATCCCTACTTCATCCAGGCCTTTTCCTTTTCCAAAACCTTGCTCAAATTTTTTAGTGCGCAAATGAGCGTATTTTTTCCCGTAAAGACCATTAATTAATTCGATACATTTTTTTCCTAAATTAATACCGATTGTTGATTGGGGATCAATGGTAAGATTTTGTTTTATCTCTTCAATGAGATTTTGCCAGTTTTTTACAAAGAGAGCCTTTGAATCCGGGTTGGAGCGCGCTTTCATTTCTGCTTCAAATTGAGCATATTGTTTTAATTCTTCTGGCGTATATATTTCTTTAACCCAGGAGTGGTCCAGTTGTTGCGTCATTTGATATACCTCTATCAATTGAATAATATTTTCCCATGGAATGGATTTTTTAGTGCTGCAATTTTCAGTTATGCGTTTTAAAATCGCACTTGCTTCTAACAGCGTTTCTGCTTTTTCCTGCAATAATTTGGATTGCAGGGCAAAGTTTTTCAGCGCATTATCATCATTAGCAAGCAATAGATGGATTTGAGAAAGCTTAAATCCAAAAAATTTAAGCGCAATAATTTGTTGCAGCTTTAATAAATCCTTTTCAGAGTACAAACGATAATTATTACTTTGGCGCAAACCAGGTTTAAGTAGCCCAATTTTATCGTAGTGGTGCAGCGTGCGCACCGATACTTGGGTGAGCTCACTTAATTCTTTTGCGTACCATTGTTTCATCGTTTTTCCTCCTTGTTAACAAGGTTAGGGTATGACGCAAGGTTATAGTCAAGCATTTTTTATCAACCGAATTAAATTTGTCAGCAGGTCAGCTTCTTCAGCCGGTTATCCCCGCGAATACGATGGTTTGGAGGGTTTTCTTAGTATAGACCTTCGTATTTCTATAAAGAGGTTAATACGTGAGACTTAAGCCTTAGGTTTCTGTTTTTTTGATTGCACTCTCAAGGTTATAACGTAATAATTCTCATCGCTTTTAAGGGAACCTCTTTGAATTTTATTATTAACAATGCATTTAAGGGAAAAAATGAAACGAAATTTATTGATGGGATGTGCGGCTCTGACTGTTTTTTTTGTGAATATGGCGCATGCTGATTTTGTATTGCGTTCAAGCGACCCTGCTGTGTGTGACTATATTTCAGGTCATTGGAGCGGTACGGGGAAAGCATCTAACTGGTTTATAGGCGATTGCTTTTATCATGGTAAAGGAACCATTGGCACGGTCGATCAAGCTGGCCATTTTACTGTTCATCTTGAGTCTGATAAAGATTCTGGAAGTATTTTTTGCCCAAGGCATACTAAGAAAAAATTCACGGGCACGTGCGTTAATGGCGCTGTGACGTTTATGACTGAGTATGGCAATTTGACCGGTGATTTTACAAGAAATACCGGCGATGTGAATGGAACATTATCTATTGGCCGCGGACTGAGCGCTACTGTAGCTATTCAATTTGGACGTGAGGGATAGCCTGATTTAAGTATGCCCTGGTTTGGTCTTCGCTCATTGATACGATTCTATGGTAAGCTCAGCACTTAATAAAAAATGAGTAAATAAATGATTAAAGTAGGGCAATTTAACAAGCTTCGGGTGGTAAAAGAGGTTCCTTTTGGCATTTATCTTGACGGTGATGACTGGGGCGATATTTTATTGCCGAATAAAGTTGTGCCAAAAGGTACTAAAATTAATGATGTCTTGAGCGTTTTTATCTATTTCGACTCGGAAGATAAAATTATTGCCACTACCTTATGTCCTAAGGTTCAGTCAGGCGGGTGTGCATTTTTAATGGTAATAGATGTCAATCGTGTAGGTGCTTTTCTTGATTGGGGCCTGGATAAGGATTTATTAGCACCAATTCCTGAACAGCAACGCCCAATGGAAAAAGACCGTTCTTATATTGTTTATGTAAAACAGGATAATAAAGGTCGCCTTATCGCAAGCTCCAAACTGGATCATCACCTTGATAATTCACCATCATTTTTCAATCAGGGGGATGAAATTAATATTCTCATCGCTGAAAAAACTGATCTTGGCACCAAGGTAATTATTAATGACAGTTTCTGGGGATTAATACATACGGCTGATATTTTTCAGACCTTAAGCTATGGAAAAAGAACAACAGCTTATGTTAAAAGAGTGCGAGAAGATGGCAAAATTGATGTAACTTTAAGAAAAACAGGTCAAGATAATATTCGTGAGTTAGCGACGCGTATCCTTCTGGCGTTAAATAAAAGCGGCGGGTTTCTAGGGTTGCATGACAAGAGTACCTCCCTTGAAATACAGCAGGCATTTGGTGAAAGTAAAAAAAGTTTTAAAAGCGCCATCGGTCAACTTTACAAGCAAGGTGCGATTATTATCGAAGCATCCGGTATTCGCTTGAGTGATAAATCCAGGAAATAATTATTGGATAATTTCAGCAATTCCTATGGCATAAAAGGATAAATTTAGATACTATCTTTTTTTATCCTGAACTTTTGCCATTTTAATCAAAATAAAAGCGTTAAATTTGCGCAGAAAGTTTCAGGTAATACAGGATTCATAGATATAATAAGGATGACATTTAGTGAACGGATCACATCAATTAAAAATTTTATCTGCGCTATTACTAACCATTACGTCAACTCAAGCATTTTCTTATGATTTTATACAGGAATTGAGAGAAGGACATCCGATTTTGCAACTGGGTGGCTATCAGGGGCATCAGGGGAATGCTCAACGGGTTAATATTAGTGGTTTGATTGGGGATTATTTTACGGTAACCAAAGATAACGACATCAATGGATTGGCAGGCATTGGTTATTTTATTGATGGTCAGGAGACCAAATCATTCAGAATGACCTATGGTATCAACGCGTTTTATCTTGGTGAAACAACCGTAAAAGGTACTGTAATTCAGGAAGATCTGTTCACTAATTTATCATATGATTACTCTATCGAACATTATCCTGTATATTTAATGGCCAAATCAATCATTCCCACCAAATTTGCTAATGAAGAAGTTACACTCGATGTTGGAATTGGACCTAACTTCATGGTGACCGGGTGGTTGAATGAATATTCTCTTGATAACGGTATTACTATTCCTGACAGGATTTTTTCAAATAACACGTCAACAACGTTTAGCGCGACAGCGGGGCTTGCAGTAAGGTTTAATAAGCTCTTTAATTCCTCTTCGCTTGAATGTGGTTATCGCTTCTTCTATCTCGGCGAGGGTCGTTTAAACCCGCTTTCAAATCAGGTTATCAATGCTTTGCATACCGGAAACGTATATGCCAATGCATTAACTTGCGGAATCACCGTTTAAAAAAATAGTCAGGAAACCTTGTGGCTTAATGGAAATGGTTTTGTGCGTTGCTTCTAATAGAGGGGTGATTAGCCCATCAATGCTTCTCTGCATTGATGGGGTGTATTAAGGTGCATTGTTATTGTTTGGTGTTGCATTTGTATTGTGATTAATATTGTTATCGGTATTCATGTTGTCATTGCTATCAATACCAGTATTCGGGTGGGTGTTAACATTAGTGTCGAGTCCCGGATTGTTATGAAATACCCCGTTATTATTAAGCTTGTGTCCGGTATGTATATCTGTGCCTATATTATGATGTGCATTATTGGAATTGGTCCCATCTTCGCTCATGCAACTGGCACCCATGGCTCCAGGAGGACACACAGTAGTGTCAATAATCGTATCATTGCTAACAGCATTTGCGGAAGTCAATACTAACATTGTAAATACTACAGAAAAAACTCTTTTCATAAAATGTCCTCCGGTATTCTATCTTATAAGTTTAGACTAATAAAGAATAATTAGGTGAATATTTGTACATTTTGGATGTTTTCTAGTTTCCGGTGTCGGAGGGGGCGATCATGATCATGATATCGTGTAATCGCCAGTGATAGTCTTTGATTTTATCATGCAGTTTTTGTATTGTTTCAGTAGAAATCTCTTCTTTTTTTGGAATTATAAAAATATCGCCAAAGAAAATATGGCCTTCATCTCGAAAACGCAGGTTAACGGATTCTACCCATTTTTCTCGTTTTATCATCGAGCGTACTTCCCCGATTAAGGGATCAGTTTTATCCTTTCCGAGCATTTTGGGTACTTCATCAAGTAAATCCAGCACTGATTGTTTTAAATTACAGTATCCATCTTTCATTATATCTATTGATATTAATATACCCACCGCAGCATCCGCCCACCAAAAACCTGCCCCAATCCCTATGATGCCAAAAATGCTCGCAAAGCCGCTCATCCAGCTGGCTTTATTCATTTTAGAATCCGCAAATAAAATTTTATCGTATAATTTATGAGCTAAGGGAATTTTTATATGACCGAGAATAGTAGAGGGTATGCTAGACCACAATAAAGCAATAATCATCAAATAGCCTAACCAGAAAGAGTGGTCTGCAAAAAATATAACAGGAATGGTAGGGTGTTCCTCTTTTAAGAGCACAATACTGCCATCGCAGAAAAGATAAACACCTAACAGGAATAAAGCGAGAGAGCTTGTCAGGTAGGCAGCGTTGACTATGCGGTGGAAACCATAAGGAAAATTAGCAGTGGCTTTCCATCTCACCATTCTACTTGCGACGAGAAACGAGGCGGGAGGGATAATACCTAACATATCTTCCAGCCACACAGTTTTCATCGTTTGAGAATCAGACATGACTAAAAATGAAAAAAAGGCGGCGGATATCATATAAATCAGTGAAATCCACTCATACTTAATGGCTTTGTAATACAATTTTTGCAAATTGTCAGGGAACTCTATAGTTTGGGAAATGTGATGCCTCATCAAATTTTTCTGCCTCGATAAATGAATTCATTAATATATTTAAGCCATGCATTTTCCCCTGAGGGGAGAGCAAATACATGTTTTTGTCGAGTAACAGGTTTTTCCTCATAAGGAATGCTCAATGCAACTCGTTCATTCCAAGGAGAATCCTTTTGAATGTTACAGGCCATAATATCTATCTTTTTTGCTTCAAGGCTTCTATATAAGGCTTCCTGGTTGTCAGCTACCCAAATAATTCGAGCGTGCAGAGTGTTCGCAAGCGATATTAATAAACTTTTTTCACGGCTTTGAATTTCATTTTGTTGACAGGAACAAATGCCAATTTTTATTGTATGAGAATTTTCTATTTTTGATAGCGTATGATCAGGGTCGTCAGGGAATTTACACCCTGTGGTCAGTAAGCTTAATGAGATAATACAGAGCCATATATTTTTGTATCCTGATCGGTGAATCACAGTATTTCCCTATTTATTTTTTTTCTTATTCCAACAAAAAAAGCTTAATATAGAAGAAGTTATAATTATCATAATAAAAGAGAATAATCTATTTTGACAATAGCTTATGCATATTCATTATTTTGGTTTATACTAATCAGTGAAGTTTATTTTGATAACGTTAGTTCTAATAAATTAAGGATAATTATTATGAAAATATTAAATGTTATTACAGGAACTTGCTTACTTGCTCTCTCATCTTTAACGTTTGCGGCCACAGCAAGTGATCTTACCCAAAATTGGACATGTACTACAAATGCTAGCAGCAGTGACGTTGCAGCAGACAAAACTGCAGATGATCAAATGGCAAACAATAAAACTTCAGCTGATAAAGCTTTCGCTTTAGCCGCTCAAAATTGCCGTGATTGCACTAAAATTACTTGTGAAATGCACGATTAATCAAATCGGATCATTTAAACAGTAAGCCCTTAGGCTTACTGTTTTTTTTTCTGAGCTTTCGGTTTTCAGAAGATCTATAAGATATATTTATACCTGGCATGAACGTAAAAATCACCTTCACAAATTAATCTGGCAATTGATGTCCTGTTAAACAAAGATTGGATGAATCCAGTGGCCTTAATGTAGCCTAATTAGGGTAGATTTATACCTATGCTATTAATTTGTTGAGGCGAATGATCCAAACCCATGATCTGCATCCTCTTTGCTTTCCGTATGTTTTTCTAAAACTTTTGCGGGACTAAAGAGAGAGCTATGAGTTGCTAGAGATGAGGAACCCTGAGTTTTTAAAGAATGTTTAATTGGTGACGTTACGGCTTTAAACTTACTTAGTACTGCAATCGCCGCCTGGTTTTCAAACTTCATGGCAATATGTAAGGATTTTTTATGGTAATACGCACCGAATTCCAATAGTAATATGAATAAGGCAGTATTTTGATGAGTGTGCTCAGAGCGACAGGCAAGCATTAAAGGCGTCTCTTTTTTACTATTAAAAGCATTAATTTTGACGCCGGGGCAGAGAAGAAGATGCTTTACTAGTCGAGCTTTACCCCAGTAAGCTGCTACACCCAAGACTTCTGACCCATCATCATCAGTCATATTGATTTTAAAGCCAGGAGTATTGATGATTAATTTTAAGATTCCTAGTTGATCCATTCTGATGGCATAAAATACTGCACTGGCAATTTGCTGAGGGGTCAACATTTTATATTGATTGTTTAAGCTTATAATCTTATTTGTGGTTGATTGATCGCCGTTCATAATGCTTAGTGATAATAAATCCAGTTTACAATCAGGATAAAAAATTTGTTGTTGAAAAACAGGGTAATTATTATTAAATCGCTCCAATCGTTTTTTCAGACTCAGTGCTGAATCATTAGAGATAAAATCCGTTGTAAATATAAGGGTGTTTTTTTGATTCAAACATTTAGATAGCTGGTCAAAAAGCTCATCATTTTTTAGAATAAAATAAGGATATTCTAAAGATTGCGCATAAAGGATGTTGATATCTATCAGTAACCATTGTTTCCCATTTTTTTTTAAACCTATAGTATGACCATTACTATGAAGGAGCATAACCAAATTGTCATTTTCTCGTAACATTCGCCCAAGTGTTAAAAAATAATTCGTGGTTCTTTGTTTAGAGTTAAAAGAATATGTTTTTGCAAAGATACGTATTATTGGTGTCTTGGCTTCTGGCTCTTCGTCCATCAAGCGAAGAATGGTGTTTATGGATGTTTGGTTTAGTCGTATTTTGTAAATGGGTCGATAGTGGTGAGGCGCTTGTGCTAAATACATTCTTTCAATGAAGGAGGGGATGTGGACGAGCTTTCGATCTTGCATGTCAAGAGGTATTTTTTCTTTTATTTTTTTTGTGATTTCAGGCAGTTTTATGGACAGAACATTTTTTTCATCGCGAATCAACTCAATGATTTGATAAAACTTATCATCAGTTTTTCTCAGGTTATCAAGAGCCCAACTCAATGTGAAACCAAAGCAAAAGCCAATCTGCTGCTCATAATTCAAATTTTTTATAATTAAACGAAAGTCTTCATGAACTAGCTCGTTTTTACTCAATTCTTCGGGTGTAGAGGTGTGCAATCGATATGTAATAACGATGATAAGCAGTAAGCACAAAAAAAATAAGGGATAAATCATGAGTAATGGCTCTGATTTTTTCTGTAAATTTCATTTAAGAACAGATTATTAGCCGGGCGCATAATGCCATATTACTGATAAATAATTCAATCGGGATTGTAGTTATTCACGGCATTGATTCGATAAAGTTGCCATTTAGAGTACTTTTCAGGTAAGGCTACGGGGCTTAGCCACGCGCTTTTTTGGTAATCAAAAGAAGGTGCGTGTTCGCTGGGGCACACTAAAAACAAGTCCGCTTTTCGTTTGCTTACGATTTTTTGAGCGCTCAACTTATCTTTTTTGAAAAAGTCGAAGCTGTCTTTAACACCTTGCAGATTATGATGATCATTGGTCGCAATAATTGAAAAATGGGTTGAATATAAAAGCAGAGGCCCGTAATTGCTATGGGCTAACAAGATTTTATCCTCGCTAAATGCTGGATTGTTAAAAAAGCCATCCTGCATCATGCTATAGAATTGTTTTTGACATTGGTGGTGCGCAAGTGGCAGGTAATCTTTAGTAAGTAGTAGGATAAAGTGAGGCATTAATGCCATTAATCCTATCAGAAGAATTTTTGCTAATGACGATATTTTGTAATTGCAAATGGCTGCTACAAAAAAAGATACCAGTAAAATCGTAAGAGGCACTGAGAAATCGTGCCAACGGTACATGTAGAGGGTAAGTATTGTGGTGATGGTTGTGGAAAGTATTAAGAGCCATGGTAGTGACGATTTGGCGCGCTTATCCAGGTATAAGTAGTAACAATAAGCAATTCCCACAATAAAATAAAACAGTAACGCCAAAGCCAGCGCATTATCGATGCGAAAGGGCGAGTAAAATTCAGATAATCCGGGGAAAAAATTTTCAAGCAAGTAGGGGTCAATATGTGTGTAAGGCCCATAATAAAAACCTGGAAAAAGATAATTCATTACGAGAAAGAGCATGACTGTGGCAAGGAAGATATAAGCTATCTTTAATACAGGTTTACCTTGTTGTAAAAAATATTGGTAAAAATTAAAAGCGAGTAATAACAATAGAATAAACGTTAGATGAACAATAGATAATATATCATGCGCAATGTTAAAAAAATGACGATGTTCAAGCCAAATACACCCAATAAGGGTAATAGCTAACACGCTCATAAAGGTGTTAACGGTGGCGATGCGTAAGTGCTGTCTGATGAGGGATTGCCAAAAGATAGAGGCTATCCCGATAAGCGCGATTATCATAAAGCTAATACTCGTCCAAACGCCAAAGCCCGCCATGATAGCGGCACCTATGGCCGAGGATTTTTGGTGAGGGGTGTCGAGCCTGAACAGGAAGCCCCAATAATAAATGCTTAGTGTTACTAATAAAAAATCATAATCCACTCGGAGCGGGGTGAATAGCGCGTTTAAAAATGGATTAAACAAAAAGGCCGCAATAACAAAATACTGTTGATAGCAAGAGGGCTTAAATACGCGAATAGCCCACCACATGCCGACAGCTGCAATGGCGCTTAAAAGCATGGGAACAATAAAACTCCAAAGGTACAATGCTTCTTTAAGCGGTAGTATGATATTAAAAGCTACCGCGCCGCCTGCCAGCAAAATCTTGATGGGTTGTGTCCATCCATGTAAGTCAGCACCAAAAGGGGCATTAACCCGAGCGGTAAAATGTTGGTACCAATCATGAGTTTTTAATAAATCCAGGGTGAGTACCATATGCATATACGCATCTTGTTCATAGACATAGTAGTTTTGCTGGAGTGCCGCAAGAATTGCGGTAAAGTTAATACAAAGAATCGCGAGTATAATCAGTATAGGTATTAAGATGAGATTTCTTGAACAATACCTGGCCGTCATAATTTACCTGTTATGGTCCCGAAGAGTGCAAATGTCACAATCCCAACCAACGGATGAAACGATTGGTCGATTTTAAATTAACGACAGGTTTTTTTGCAAAATAAATAGTATAATTTTTTGATTCGTCCAATTTTTCGGGTGAATTTACCACGGGCCTCACGTCTTCTATATTTCCCATATTTACAATATTCATTTGAGTTACCCAATTACCGCGTACCATTTTTACCTCGGGAATAACAAAATAAATACCCGTTAGCAGGGATGGGGCCTGCAGGAGGTTTAAATTTTTACTAATAAGCTTATCAAGAATTGTAATCCTGTTAAATTCGATGTTACTCAATGCAATGTACTCTGTACCATTAATTCGACGCCGAAGCATGCGGTTTAAAGGCGTTTTGACCTGGAATACCCGCTCATAATTATCGGCTGTCATGACGATAATTGGTTCGTTCTCTTCCCGTTTATTATTTTTATTTAAATCGGCAAAAAGAATATCATCTCGTATCTCATTTTCCTCAAACACAGGTTTTATTTCATCTTGAACGGCATTCGCATTCTGTCTTGCTGAAAACATTGAGCAGTTAAGAAACCTGGATTTTAACAGCCAATTGTCACTCGGATAATAGACAATGAATAGCGAGTTATCTTTTATGGTGTTAATAATGGGCTTGCTTTCCGCAAGGGGCACTGCCGGGCACCCCCAACTGCGTCCTGGTCTGCCATATTTCTTTATAAAATTTTCATTAACATACCAGCCGCCATGCATCACTATATAGCGATTAAAGGCGTTATCATTAAAGCCTTTATCCAAACCTTCTAATCGCAATGAGAGTCCTTCACGGCCATAATAGGATTTTTCTGTGTGATAAACACCAATGCTACTTGCTTTGCTATCATACTTATTGGAAAACCAGGTTGATAATAATGTCCCTGATTTAATACCGTGCGATACATAAGTGTGGAAGAGTAGCTTCTTTTCTTTTAAATCAAATACCCATAAACGCTTTTCACTGGAGGGAAGCGAATAATCGATAATCGTTAAAATATTGTTGTGGCCAACCTTATATTCATTGGTACAATTCAGAGTAATTAACACCTTATTAATCACAGCAGTATTCAACCCCGCATTTTCTTTGTAGAGCATTTCTTTTATTTCGTATAATGGGTCGAGCGGGATTTGGGCATGCAAATCTTTACTTTTGGGGGAGATAAATTCATCGATTACACTGTTATAAATAGTTACTCTCTCGTCCTCTAGAGGTTCGGATAAGGGTATGGAGAAAGCGCTCGACGTTACTGCTAGCAGCAATAGCAGTTTTTTTCTCATAATCTTTCCTTTGATTTATTCTTATTATTTCTATGAGTTAACTATAGTCCAAATTTAAAAAATGGTTGGAGGGTAGACGTCATCAACTTGATTTGTTGTCTTTTAATGAGTGCGGAAATTACGCGGTTTAATTAGAATAGACCTTTATATAGCCAAGGAAGTTATCCCTATGTATTTTGAAGCAGATCAACTGATATTTTCTCCCACAGATTTGACCCAATACATGGATAGCCCTTTTGCTTCCTGGATGGATCATCTTACTCTTACTAATCCCCAGGTGATATCGCTTGTCGATGAACAAGATGACATGGCGGGACTCTTGCAAAAAAAAGGAGAAGTTCATGAACAGGCTATTTTGGCATCTTTTGAAGAGCAAGGTATAACAATAACTAATATGCGTACTGCTCCTGATGCTATGGACGCGACCAGGCGTGCAATGCAAGTAGGTAACCCTGTTATTTATCAGGCCGCGTTAAAATTATCCTCATTTCAAGGCATTGCTGACTTTCTGGTCAAAGTAGAGGGCAAAAGTAAACTAGGTGATTTCTACTACGAGATTTGGGATACCAAGCTTGCTAAAAATGTCAAACCTTCTTCCCTGATTCAATTATGCTGTTATGCGGAAATGCTTGCAGAGATTCAAGGCCGACTCCCCGCACAAATTGTCGTCGTGTCTGGAAATGGTGAGCAAAAACGCTTTCAGACGAACGACTATTTTTATTATTACCAACAGTTAAAGCAGCGTTTTTTAGCGATGCACCACTCGTTTGATCGGGAAAAATGCCCGGATCCTGCTGAGTCATCGGGGTGGGGACGATGGAGCGCGCATGCTGAGCAGCTTCTTAAAGCGTCCGATCACCTGGCGCAAGTAGCAACTATTACCAAAACCCAAATAAAAAAATTGAATAAAGCTGACATTTTTAGCATGGAAGCCTTAGTCATGACGGCGATTTCGTCTGTGAAAGGGATGCATCCTGCCGTTTTTGATCGTTTAAAAGCCCAAGCAGCTATTCAAAAAGAAAGCCTTGGACATGATGTTCCTTTATATAAAATACTTACGCATGAGCCAGGGAAAAAGAAAGGGCTGGCTTTATTGCCGCCACAGTCCCCACTGGACGTTTTTTTTGATATTGAAGGCTATCCCTTAGAAGAGGGCGGGCTAGAGTACCTCTGGGGAATTAGCTATTTTGATGAACAAAGTATACGCCACTATAAGGATTTCTGGGCGCATAATCAGGAAGAAGAAAGGGCCTGTTTCAAGGAGTTTATCGCATGGGTATATAACCGATGGCAACAAGACCCTTCTATGCATATTTATCATTACGCCAATTATGAAATTGCCGCTTGCAGAAAGCTTATGGGACGTTATGGTACTTGTGAGTTTGAGGTCGACCAGCTTCTTCGCAATGACGTTTTTATTGATTTATACAAAATAGTCAAAGAATGCCTGTTATTGGGTGAGCCTCGATACTCGATTAAAAATGTTGAGCACCTCTATCGCGCCAAACGTAATACCAATGTAGGCTCCGGCAGTGACTCGGTCGTGGTATATGAGCAGTGGAAAGAAAATCCGGATGGAGAAACCTGGCGAACATCCTCTCTTTTGAAAGGTATTCGCGATTATAATGAGGATGATTGTAACTCGACTCAAGAGTTGGTTGAATGGTTGCGATTACGCCAAAAAGAACATGGCATTACCTATCTTGGGGCGAAAGAAATAATTGCACCTGAGGTAAGTCATGAAAATGATGAGCGCATACGCTTACAAAACAGGCTTCTGGAAAAGTCTTTACAGTACGAGGCGCAGGGGTTATCGCTGGAATCATTAGCGAGCGCAATGCTCGCCTGGTCAATAGAGTTTCATCGACGTGAAGCAAAGCCCGTATTTTGGCGATTGTTTGACCGATTATCGCTGACAGCGGAAGAACTGCTCGATGATTTAGACTGCCTGGTAGCTTGCACGCGTACCGATAAGCCACCTTTTAAACCGACTACTAAAGCACGCCAACTTGCTTATGAGTTTAGCTTTGACAGAAATCAGGATTTCAAGGGCGCTTGTAGCCAATACTATATTCATGGGAAAGAAACCCTTGATGGCAAAAAGATCAAAGTTGAACTTATCAAGGAAAGCAGTCGTATTGCGGAGGGTTATGTTGCGTTAAAAATGAAAGAGGAAACCGATGAAATAATAACCTTAATCCCTGATGAGTATGTGCATCCGGCGGGTATTCCTGATGCTATTGTAAAACAGGCTCAAGCGTTTGAAGGGGGGCGTCTTGATAAATCGGCTATTCTGGATTTTTTAAAGAAAAGCACACCACGGATTAAAAACCTGCAACCCGGCCAGTCTATCGCCTCAAGCGCCGATCCAAAAGAACGACTCCAGCAAATTATTGATGCAGTTCTTAATCTGGATAACAGTTATATCACCATTCAGGGGCCTCCTGGATCTGGCAAAACCTACACAGGTAAGCATGTAATTGCTGAGCTCATAAAACGCGGTAAAAAAGTAGGAATCTCTTCTAATAGCCATAAAGCAATTAATAATTTACTGATAAGTACGGCGGCCTATTGTAAAAAAATGGGTCTAAACGGCTATTTTGCCTGCAGCAGCGACACCGATGAGTCACTCCATGCTCTTGGTGTGACGATTCTTAAAAACGACCAGATTGTTAATAATTTAGAGCCAGGCTGTGTGATAGGCACTACCGCCTGGGGGTTTGCTCGCTCTGAGCTTGAGGACGCCTTTGATTACCTTTTTATTGACGAAGCAGGGCAGGTAAGTGTTGCCAATTTAATTGCGATGAGTCCTTCGACGAAAAATATTATTCTAATGGGCGATCAGATGCAATTAGGGCAGCCTTCGCAAGGAACTCACCCACAAGAAAGCGGCTTATCCCTCTTAGACTACTTGTTGCATCAAGCGCCTACCATTTCTGATTCAATGGGGATTTTCCTTAACACTACCTATCGCATGCATTCTGAGGTCAATAAATTTATTAGCGAGGCGATTTATGAAGGAAAACTCGAAGCAGCTCCTGCCAATGATTGTCAAACAATAAAAATACCGGAAAATTATCAGGGGGGGTTAACCAAAGAAGCCGGCATTATTCCTATTGCGGTTAGTCATCAGGGCAACACGCAGGCGAGTGATGAAGAAGTTGAACAAATTTCGCGCCTTTCACATGAACTATTAGGTCGTATATTCACGACTAAAGAGGGGCTTGAGAGGCCTATTACATGGGATGATATGTTGTTTGTAGCGCCCTATAATCATCAGGTTAACAAGCTTAAAAGTGCTCTTGGAAACCAGGCCAAAGTAGGGAGCGTCGATAAATTTCAAGGGCAAGAGGCACCTGTTGTTTTATTAAGTATGTGCGCAAGTAATGCCAATGAATCGCCACGAGGTTTAAGTTTTTTACTTGATAAAAATCGACTTAATGTCGCTATTTCACGGGCACAAAGTCTTGCCATTGTAGTATATAGTCCAGCACTTCTTGAGGCTTCTGCGAGTAATCCCGAACAATTGGCGATGATTAATTTATTTTGTAATCTGACTAAGACGGATGATTAAATAAAAGTGCCCTTTTTCTGGGTGAGAGTGAGCTTGTTTTTTTAATCATCAGAATTAAAAGTAATCTACACTCTAAATAAACGTTATTAATTATTGCAAAACATGGCGCTTATCCTATTGGAGAATAAGATGAAAAAAATCATGGCATGGAGTTGTTGTTTTTTTCTGATGCTAATTAGCATTTCATCTTACGCTGAGCGACTCATTATTACAGGCGAACCTGTGCACTTGGAAGAGCACGGCAGCGTATATTATTTGCCCGAAGACTATGAGCCAGGGCCCTATCACTTTGTTACGTTAGGCAGCACGACCAGTGTATGTTTTTCCCATTCACAACCATATTTGAGTGCATTAATGGAGCAAAATGTGATTGTGGATATAGGGGGGAGAGAGGTGCAATGGGTTTGTTACCATTACGATGATCGTTATTTTATGCTATCACCTTAGATGTATAAAAAAATAGTGGGGATTTCCCCACTATTTTCTCATGATTTTCCCTATTAATTTGACACCGGTTCAACACCTTAATTTTGAGTATTATTGGTGTTGGTTGTGTCGGGTGTGGTAGGTGTTTCAACGTTTACTGTTGTACTTGCCGGAGTAGTTACCGGGGTGGTGGTAGATGGATGCGGACTATAAAGATAGTAAAGCCCTGCCGCTAACGCGATAATTACTACAATTACTACAATTGGAACAACGCCACTTGAATGATGATGTTGATGATTATTAGTAGCCATAATACTCTCCCTTTTTATTTCGATACCATGCACGGCATGTTATTTAAATAACAAACCTTTTGTAAGTATAGGATATTATCATGAGGATGCATCTGCTGGGATTTGTATCTCGATAAAATGGATTTATGTTCAGTTTATGCTTACTAAAAAATGCATTTTTATGGGATGTACTTTTATCATCGCTTCCTGATTGGGCTATTATCTATATATGACATGAAAATATGACATGAAATCCACTCAAAATAGGAAGGGTAGTACAAGGAGCTTCATGAGACGATTGCCTTTTAAAAAATCCTCATTAGTATCAATGGGAATTGAACTAGAATTTCAGATTGTCGATCCAATTTCTCGTGCTCTAGTATCGCGCGCTAAAGATCTTATCAGGAATGTTAAGGAAAGCGCTTACAAACTAAGAATTACACCTGAGATTACGCAAAGTATGATTGAAATGAATACATCAATTCATCATTCTGCTCATGAAATGTTAGACGAATTATTCGCATTGCGTGATTATTTATTAGCAGAGGCGAATAGTCTGGATATCGCTATTTGCGGGGGTGGAACGCATCCTTTTCAGAAATGGTCTATGCAAAAAATATTTCCCACCAAAAGATACAAAAATCTATCCAGAAAATTTCGTTATCTCTCAAAAAGAGCAACCGTTTTTGGTCAGCATATTCATATAGGATGCCGAAACAGAGAAGAGGCTCTGTTCTTAAGTCATGCGATGGCACGGTATGTACCTCAGCTTATTGCACTATCCGCCTCCTCTCCTTTTTACCAAGGGGCTGATACCGGCTATAGTTCTTCACGATCGACAGTTTTCAGTGCATTTCCGCTAAGTGGTGTGATGCCTTATCTTGTAAATTGGAATGAATTTTCTACATATTTTTATAAAATGCGAAATTTTGGAATTATCTCGAGCATGAAAGATTTCTATTGGGATATTCGACCTAAACCTGAGTTCGGTACAGTGGAAATCAGAGTATGTGATACACCATTAACGTTTAGAAAAGCCGTGGAAATAGCGGCCTATATTCAAGCTGTATCGCATTATCTGTTGGAAGAAAAGCCCGTAGAAATATGCCAGGATTTGTATTTTTTATATAACTACAACCGCTTTCAAGCGAGCCGATATGGTTTCGATGGTGATTTTATTAACCCCTACACAGGTGAACACATTTCAATTTCAGAAGATATTTTGGACACGGTAAAAATAATTGAAAAATACATCGATCAGTCAACCAGTAAGGAGTTTATTGCGGCATTAGTCGATGATGTGGTTAATGCGCGAAATGATGCGATTCTCTTAAGAAAAATTTATAAGCAGGTTGGCTCATTTCCGAAGCTCGTTACTGAACAATGTAAAGCATGGTCACAATAATGAGAGACTATTAATGAATGGTAAATCGTTTATTTTTGACAATGAAAATCCTGAGCTTAAGTTAAGCGAACTTCCGGAAAATCGTTTGGGTGGCTATCTGGATGCACATGAATTGGATATGCTTTTTACGCATAGCAAAATCGCCCGATTTTCCGAGAAGGATATGATACTTAAGCAAGGTGAAAAATCAGACGGAATCTATCTTATTATCGAAGGGGAGGTGTCAGTTATTGCCCGTATTATGGGGCAAGGTACTACAAATATCGAGACGCTAACCCCTGGTCATTTTTTTGGGGAAATCAGCTTTATTGAAAAGGGTCCTAACACAACCTCGTTTGTAGCAAAAACCACTGTTCAATGCTTAATTATTACCAGTACCTATTTTGAATTACTGTCAGTGTATTTTCCCAGGACAAAATATAAAATTCTTAAAGTGATTTCTGAGCAAATTTGCGGACGACTCAAACGAATGCATGATAAAACGGTAACGTTTATCACTAATTCAGACATGACTATCGTATCTTTTTTTAGCTGGATAGCGCACTCCCTAACCAGTCCCAAACAAATAAATTTTGATGAGGCGGGTATTGTGCTGGAAAAGCTACAAAAAAAATCCCCGTTTAACTTGTTTAATCGAGATGAATTCGATGTATTGATTAATCATGGGGTGCTATTAAAAGCCCCGAAGAATTGTAAGCTCATCTATGAGGGCGATAACTCCTCGCTTTATATTGTTATCCATGGTGCTGTTCAATCCAGTATTACTCAAGATAGCAAGAGTGCAAAACTATCTGTTATTGGGCCTGGAACGCTATTTTCAAGCATGTCATGCATTGAAAGGGATTCTTCATTTACTATTACTTTTATTACGTGTGAACAAGCCGTTTTATTTAAAATTTCCAATAAAGAACTTGATTATCTTCAGAGCAATCATCCTGAGCTTTGGTATAAATTATTTAATCTGATTTGCGGGTCGTTAGTGGCATTAGGTAAGTCCATTAATAAGCTTGATATCCGCTTGAATATTGAAACCTATAATCGGTGAGATGATATGTGCAGAATATTATCCTATTTGGGCAAGCCAATTGTCCTGGAAGAACTGCTATATAAGCCTGATAACTCGTTTATAAAACAGAGCTATCATCCAAAATATATGTCTTATTTATTGAACCTGGCAGGCTTCGGAATGGCCGCCTGGGATAACAAGTCGCATCGCTCTAATCTGCCTTATCTTTATAAAACGCCTCAACTCCCATTTTATGATGAAAACCTTGCGAATCTGGCCTCTAAAATATCACCACATTGCTTATTGGCTCATTTGCGCGGCGTATCTTACACTGAGCAACAGGTTGTTTCGACTCAAAACGTTCATCCTTTTTTATTCAAAGGCTCAACTGTCGCACTCGCCCATAATGGCTCGTTAAGCAGTTTCGATTTGATGCGTTTCGATTTGTTGGAATACATCAAAGAAGAGTATAAAAAGAATATCCATGGTACTACCGATAGTGAATGGATTTATGCAATATTTTTATCCCAATTACCAGCAACGTCTGGCAGCTATGAGACGGCGGATATTAGTAATGCTATTATTGAGACCTTAAAAATTTTACAACGCGTTCGGCATAAAAATAATATTACCTTAAATTCACCGGTTAATCTTTTTATCACTAATGGAGAGTTTATCGCGGCGACAAGATTTGTCCTTGATTATGGCTGGCAACCACTAGACGCACCGCCTTCAACGCATTTGGCTTATCACTCATTGTGGTATACCTATGGTGAAAGTTATGGCTATTATGACAATGAATATAAAATGAAAGGAAGCCCGCAAAAATCAAGTATTATTATTGCTTCAGAACCGTTAACTGAAGACACTACCACCTGGCTTGAAGTACCCGAATATACCCTTGTTATTGCGCGATTTATCGATGGGCAAATAGAGATTATCTCTCAGGATATTAATTTATAAGAAGAAACGACTTTTTATAATGCAGACTTTAATGCGGTATTTCTTTATCATGCACCCCAAAATCAATTTCCAGGAAACGATGTGCACCAGTTGATTCAAACAACTCACCCCGAATGGCAGCCAATTCTTAACACCGCCCTTAACTGTGTAGATACAGCCTACCTCACTCAGTTAGAACAACAGACTGCCTGGCTGCCTGGGCGGGAAAAAATGTTTGCAGCCTTTAGCGAACCACTTCATAATTTACGCTATGTATTATTGGGTGAATCGCCTTATCCAAGAGCTCAGTCAGCAAATGGGTATGCCTTTTGGGATGATGCGGTGCATAATATCTGGAGTAATACGGGCTTGAGCAAGGAAGTCAATCGTGCAACGTCGCTTCGTAATTTTATTAAAATGCTATTAGTAGCGCGAGGGGATTTAGTTGTCGATAAGTCCCAAAATGCCATTGCCGCTCTGGATAAAGCTCACTTCTGGCAAACGGCCTCTCAACTCTTCCATGCACTTTTACATAACGGCTTTTTATTATTAAATGCTTCGTTAGTTTATGAGGAAAATAATATCAGATTCCATGCACGAAACTGGCAACCTTTTGTCACGAGTATTTTTACCCAGTTGCTGGCTCGCGAAAAATCCGTTCAATTATTATTATTTGGGCGTATTGCAGCAGAAGTTCCAGAAGCCTCAGATTTTACTTGCTTAATTGCGCCTCACCCTTACAATTTAAGTTTTATCACGAATCCTGATGTATTGGCATTTTTTAAACCCTTAGACTTATTGAGCCGCCATGACTAATAAAACAACCATTGATCCAGAAGAGATTGCAAAATTTGCCCAACTGGCCGACAGCTGGTGGAATACAAACGGACCTTTAAAGACATTACATGATATTAATCCGGCTCGCCTTGAATTTATCAGCAAGCAGTTAACGCTTGCCAATAAGAAAATACTGGATGTTGGCTGTGGCGGTGGTATTTTATCTGAAGCAATGGCGGGTATGGACGCTGAAGTGACTGGCATAGACGCCGAGATAGCGTCAATAAAGGCCGCCACTCTGCACGCCAACCTGGGAGGGTGTAGTATCGATTATGTCTGTACACCTATTGAAAGCTATGAGGCATCAGGCTTTGATGCTATCACGTGTATGGAGATGCTAGAGCATGTAAAGGAGCCGCAAGTTGTCATTAATCATTGTGCGCGTTTACTTAAGCCTGGTGGTTTCTTGTTTTTATCGACCATTAACAGAACGTTAAAAGCATACATGTCCGCGGTTATCGCGGCAGAGTATGTTTTGAGATTGTTACCGAAGCAAACCCATGACTACAATAAATTTATAACGCCCGCTGAACTTGCCATGATGGCAAGAAAAGCAGGGCTTGAGATAGTAAGCTTGCAGGGCATGGCATATAACCCCTTCACTCGCACGGCCAATCTTCAGGATTCAGTATCAGTTAATTTTTTAATGTCGTGCACTAAACCCTGATTTTTTTTCTCGACATAGCGTTGTTGATAACGTTGGTAAGCATATTTCGCTTGATCCTCCGTCACCACATCCACTTCGTTGCCGTATAAGTCAATACGAGCAACATTTGCCTTCTGGCAATTCAGATAAGCAGGAGAGGAGCTATAGTAACTTAGAGCCTCTCTTAATGCTTTTTTGCTAAATGGCGGTGAGTCAAGACGTTCGTAAAACGCGATAATTTCATCAAATATGCCTATTTGCAATGGCTTGATGTGGCTCGCTTTTTTGAAAAAAGCATTGGGAAAATGCTCAATTAACCAATCTATAATAACTTGTTTATCTTTTTTAACGGATTCGTTTTGTTGATTCATAGTCATACTTTAAATAGTGGTACTCTAAAATTATTCAAATTTAATATACCTG
Organism: Legionella sp.; assembly: GCA_030680075.1. Taxonomy (GTDB): domain Bacteria; phylum Pseudomonadota; class Gammaproteobacteria; order Legionellales; family Legionellaceae; genus Legionella_C. The sequence goes on along the minus strand of JAUXWR010000459.1, from coordinate 39,078 downwards.
ATTTCGAGAACTATAAACTAACATAATCAGAAACTTTGGCAAGACGGTTTTTAATTATGTACAAAAAAATATCGCTATAGGGCATCAATTACGCCGTTTAAGATAGATTTCTCAAAGCCTGAATAACATCACCGGCGTTTTTAAATCAAGTTGAAGGGATTATCATGTGGTTTTCTTGTTGATCCCCAAGAGATATCTCAATGTATATTGAGAAAATGGTGCTTTATGAGCGCGAATAGTTGATTTATTATCTTAAGTAATTGAATTTAAATTGAAAATTCAAAACAAGGGGGGCAGCTTTTGCCATTGTTTGAAAAAAATGGCGCTTGCATAAGACCTATTCAGTTGCTAAATTTTATACATGACTTCAATGGATTTGAAGTCTTTTAATACAAAAGGATTTGTCATCATACGGATATGATGCTCATGGAAGAGTCTAGGACAGGACGTTCTAATTGGAAGACTGCGAAAAAAGCCAGGGCATAACCCTGGCTTTATTTTTTTAGGCCATTAAATAACCTGAGTGGGAAAGATAATATTTGTCAGGGTAGTAGGCAAAAACCACGGAACCATTTTTAATGGTATTAATTACGGGCTTGGCCAATGTTTTAGCAATGGATGGGCATCCCCAACTACGACCAGCGCGTCCCGATTTTTTAATAAAGTCAGGTTCAACATACCAGGCACCATGAATAACAACGCGGCGATTGTATGCGTTATCATTAAATCCTCTTTCAAGTCCCTGCAAATTTAACGACAAACCTTTTGAACCCATGTAGGTGTCACGAGTCACATACGTACCAAGGCTTGTTTCCTTGCTTGATGATTTATTGGAAAAATGATGAGGTGTACTCATGCCTGAGTTCATACCATGAGCTACATAAGTGTTGTATAATAGCTTCTCTTTACGAAGGTCAAAAATCCACATTCGTTGTTTTGAAGAAGGTAAAGAATAATCAATGACGGTTAAAACGGGTTTCTTAACGGTGCCTTTGGCTGATGCTTTATTATAAGCCACCAGAGCAAGTGTAAGAACTTTCTTGTCCAGTTGAGGCGCTTTTTGACTTAGATGTTGAACTTGCACATTAACATCATTTGCCAGATTAACCGGTGTTGATACGTGCGATGGCGTACCACTTAAAAAGAAAACCGCGGATAATAAACTCAGTATGGTATTCATAATTCTCCCATCTTTATTATTGTAAAAATATGTGAAATAAGTTCCACGAAAAGATGGTGATTATATTGACAATTGAGGCAAAAGTAAAATCAGCAGGATTATCATTGCTCATGCTGATAAAATTTTAATTAATTCATTGACTTAGAGTGACTGTAAATACTTTGAACAGGTGTAATATTGAACCATTAGTACAATATTTGTACAAAATTAAAGGAATTAAGCGTGTTTTGCAGTACTAAATTTGTACAATTAGTTCGCAATTGATCCATTTGGTGCGGGGTAAATTTGCATTTTTTGCGGTAAAAACTGTATAATTTCGTGTCATAAAGCGTGGGTATTTACATTCAAACATATCAATTAAAACGTATCTGAATTATTATTCCACCATTGTATTAGATTAATAGTTGGAGAGCCATATGCTGGAACGGGGCGTAATATCACTTCCTGAGGGTGCTCGTGCATTAATTAATAACGCTTTGCGTGTTAATGAATTATCTATCCTGAGCGAGCTTATAGAAGAGGCAGAATTATCAGAAGAGCAAGTAGCATCAATTCGTAAAATCGCTACCGATTTAGTAGAGCAAGTTCGTGCTGAGCGAAAAAAAACCACAGGAATTGATTCTTTTTTAACTGAATATTCCTTATCAAGTGATGAAGGAATCGCCTTGATGTGTCTGGCTGAGGCACTTTTGCGGGTACCTGATAATGCCACTATCAATAATCTTATTAAAGATAAATTAACAGCCGCTGACTGGAAGTCCCATCTTGGTCAAAGTGATTCTTTTTTTGTTAATGCGACTACTTGGGCATTAATGCTGACGGGTAAAGTTCTCACCCCTGAACGAGCAGATACTACCTTGAGCAAAGCGCTGTTTAAAGTAATTAACCACAGTGGCGAAGGGGTAGTGCGTAAAGCTGCTGATAAAGCCATGCGCATTATGAGCAAGCAGTTTGTCATGGGACGAACGATTCAGGAAGCGTTGGCTAATGCCAGAAAGAAAGAAGCGATTGGTTACCGTTATTCTTACGATATGCTGGGAGAGGCGGCCATTACTAAAGCCGATGCTGCTCGTTATTTTATTGCTTATAAAAATGCAATTGAAGCGATTGGCAGTAAAGCCGAAAAAAACGCTACTGTTTACCAACGAGCCGGAATATCCATTAAATTAAGTGCGCTTCATCCTCGTTATCAGGAATCTCAACGGGAGCGTGTTCTTAATGAGCTAACGCCTAAGCTGCTCGCGTTAGCTATTGCCGCTAAGGACTATGATATCGCGTTAACTATCGACGCCGAAGAGTCAGAGCGCCTTGATCTGTCTTTGGATGTTATCGAGCGGGTTTTTAATAATGAGTGCCTGGATGGTTGGAATGGCTTTGGAATGGCCATTCAATCCTATCAAAAAAGAGCATTTTATCTCCTTGATTGGGTTGCCGCTTTAGCACGAAGTAACAAACGTCGAATGATGGTGCGTTTGATTAAAGGGGCATATTGGGATAGCGAAATTAAAAAAACGCAAATGAATGGTTTCTCAGAATACCCGGTTTTTACGCGCAAGGTATTTACGGATGTTTCTTTTCAAGCTTGTGCTAAAAAACTGCTTACCATGACCGATGCTATTTATCCGCAATTTGCAACGCATAATGCCTATTCAGTGGCAATGATTCTTAATTTGGTCGGGGATTATCGCGATTTTGAATTTCAATGTTTGCACGGTATGGGCAATGAACTGTATTCGCACATTGTACCTGCCAATCGATTGGGTATTCCGTGCAGGATATATGCGCCAGTTGGCAGCCATGAGGACTTATTACCGTATTTGGTACGGCGTCTGCTCGAAAATGGAGCAAACTCGTCTTTTGTAAACCGTATTGTGGATGAAAAAGCGCCTATAAGTTCATTAGTAGAGAATCCCGTTAGCAAAGCTCGTCATTTGCTGGGTAAAATAAATCAAAATATTCCTCTGCCTTCCGCCATTTTTTTACCCGAGCGAAAAAACTCTTCGGGTCTTGATTTTAATGACCGAAAAGTAGTCGTGGACTTAAAGCAGGCTTATGAGAAGATGAATTTGGCTCATTGGCAAGCAAAGCCCTTGCATGCAAGTAAAGAAACAGGACAAATTGATAAAAGTATTACGTCGCCACAAAATTTTTCCAAATCGATAGGGCGTGTTATTGAGGCAACCTCTAAAGATATTGAAGCATCATTATCGCAAGCTGAAAAATCGTTTGCCGATTGGAGTGTTCGCCCCATTCAAGAGCGGGCGGCCTGCCTTGAACGCCTGGCTGATCTTTTAGAAGAAAACCGCACGCAATTACTCGCCATGGCGTGTCTTGAAGCGGGTAAAACGTTCAATGATGGGGTTGCTGAAATCCGTGAAGCCATTGATTTTTGCCGTTACTATGCCCATCAAGCGGTCAAATTAATGGGTAATCCCCTGCATCTTCATGGCTATACGGGCGAGCTTAACGAATTATCATTGCATGCTCGAGGTATTGTCCTTTGTATTAGTCCGTGGAATTTTCCACTAGCCATTTTTACAGGACAAGTCGTTGCAGCTCTGGTAACCGGAAATTGTGTTATCGCCAAACCTGCAGAACAAACACCATTAATTGCAACTTTTGCAGTAGAGTTGATGCATAAGGCGGGGATTCCCGCGGGTGTTGTGCAATTGTTACCGGGATCCGGTGAGGATGTTGGCGCGCCCCTGGTTAAAGATAAGCGGATAAAAGCGGTATTGTTTACCGGCTCGACCCAAACGGCCAATTCTATTAATCAGACGCTTGCAACCCGTGGTGGTGAAATTATCCCGCTCATTGCTGAAACAGGCGGTCAAAATACCATGATTGTGGATTCATCAGCGCTGTTAGAACAAGTGGTTGTTGATGCGGTTGTTTCAGCGTTTGGTAGTGCTGGCCAACGTTGTTCTGCTTTGCGTGTTTTATACGTGCAGGAAGAAGTTTATCCCCGTTTGATAGAGTTATTAAAAGGTGCCATGGCCGAGCTTCAGATAGGTGATCCACAATGGTTAAGTACCGATGTGGGGCCTGTTATTGATAAGGCAGCCCTTACTGTTCTTCAAGATCATGTTAGTTCCATGCGAAAAAAATATGAAATTATTTATCAATGTAATTTGCCAGCCGAGTGCGAAGTCGGTTATTTCATGCCGCCTACCGCAATAGCCATTGATTCTATTACAGCGCTGGGCAAAGAGGTTTTTGGTCCGGTATTGCATGTGATTCGTTATAAGCGCAAAGACATTGACACCATTATCGATGAAATTAACAGCATCGGTTATGGGTTAACATTGGGCATTCATAGCCGTATTAATCAACGAGTTGAATATATTAGAAATCGTCTTCACGTTGGTAATTGTTATGTAAATCGCAATATGATAGGTGCGGTTGTTGGTTTGCAACCTTTTGGTGGCGAAGGTTTATCTGGCACAGGCCCCAAAGCTGGCGGACCATATTACTTGCAACGTTTGTGTCACGAACGGACCCACACCGTGGATACGACAGCGGCTGGTGGTAATGCAAGTTTAATGTCTTTGCCGGAGTAATACCGTCTTTGCGAAAGTAATGCCGCTTTGCGAAAATAACGCCGTCTTTGCGAACGAAGTGAAGCAATCCAATGACCTTGAGAATGCTAATGAGTATACTCTATTGTCCGCAATAGTCGCGGGGTTGCTTCGCCTGCGACTCGCAAAGACGAACTTCCAGCTCTTGAGAAATATTATTAAAGAGGAACCCATGTCTATTTTCAAGAAGTTGATAAACTATTATCGAGCCTCCTCGGAAAATAGAATTCAAATTCATCTTTTTTTGGGTTTTGTAATTATTCCGGTTATAGGGCTTGCGACTTTATATATTTGGGTAAGATTATTTTGGATGTGATCTACTTAGTCGTGTTTTTTGGCAAAATACCAGGGGATTACTACAAATAACACCAGGCCCCCGATGAGAAATGTTTCAAAAAATGCAACATTATCAATATGAATTTGAGTGGGCGGCACAAAACCAATAGCCATTGCCGCTATACAGCATAATATTCCTGTTCCAGCGACAAGCCATATCACCGGTTTACCTCCTGGGATTTTATAAGAGCCAGGCTGATTGGGTTTACTGTAGCGCAGTTTAATTGCCGCAGCGAACATAAATATATATACAAGTAGAGCCATTTGAGCACATAGATCACTTAACAGCCAATACCCGGCGTTAATAGAATCAAACAAAATGAAAACACTGCTCAGCAAGGTAAAAATGATGCCTTGAGTGAGTAAAATGGCTACCGGTGCTCCATATTTATTAACTCGACCAAAAACAGGTGGTAAAGACCCATCACGCGCCGATATCAATAATCCCTTGGTTGGGCCTATTATCCATGCTGAAACGCCGCTAAGCCCTCCCAGAATGATTAACAGCGCTATTATGAACGTCATCCACGGCAGATTATACGCTTTGAAAAATACCGCAAACGCATCAATTAAACCGGAAACCACGCTAAGCTCTGTATGAGGCACTACCATGACGATAGCAAGCGAGCTAAATACCAAGGTCGAAAAAATAATAATAATGGAATAAAGAATAGCGCGTGGGTAATCACGCTGGGGGTTTTTAACTTCTTCTGCATGCACCGCTGACATCTCAACGCCGATTAAACCGAATAATACGGCTGCAAAAAGCGCCATATTACCATAGGCGCTAAAATCGGGAAGAATGGAAGAGGACGCGCTTATTTCGATTGGTCGCCCTTCAATCAACCAGATAACTCCGAGCGCTATAATGCCGAGCATAGGCACGATGGTTCCGAAAATAGCCCCAATTATGCTGACAATGCTTGAGAGACGCATACCAAAGCAGTTGAGTAGGGTAAAAATCCAGAATAAGCTGATTACGGTCGTTAATAAATAAAATTTGTTGTTAGCCAGATCCGGCGCAAACAGGTACGCGAGCGTCGCTGCGATAAATGCCAATATGGTAGGATACCAGACGACGTTATAAATCCATTGCAGCCAAATGGTAATGAACCCGGCGCGACGACCAAATGCCTCTCGAACCCAGATATATAATCCGCCCGTATTTGGATAGGCTGTCGCTAACTCTGCTGCTACCAAGGCAATTGGAATAAAAAAGACAAGGGCTGCCAGTAAATAATAGGAAATCAGCGAAACGCCCAATTTTGCACTCATCGGCAGGGTGCGCAAACTATCAACAGCAATGACATTAATCATTACCAATGAAAATACCGAGAGAATTTTTTTTGGGGGTTGTTGCATGAAAATCCTGGTGAAAATTAGTATTCTATAGCATCACATTAAAATGACAGCGAGCCTGGATAGTATTTATCACTTCTGTGTTGATGTCGCCGCATTACGCCGCGACATCGCTGTAAAAGCAATCAAATAAGATTACGCAGTACGTACTGGAGTATGCCGCCATTACGATAATATTCCAGCTCATTCGCTGTATCAATACGACAAAGTAGTGGAACAGACTCCTGAGTATCATTCTCCCGGGTAATCGTCATCATAAGCTTAACACCCGGCTTTATTACTGTGTCATTAACCGCAATGCTAATGCGTTCATTACCATTAAGACCTAGGGTTTTGCGGGTTGTTCCTTCCTCAAATTGTAAAGGAAGTATACCCATCCCAATTAGATTGGAGCGATGAATCCGCTCAAAGCTTTCAGTAATGACTGCTTTAACACCGAGAAGATTAGTCCCTTTAGCCGCCCAATCACGCGATGAACCGGTACCATATTCTTTACCGGCAAACACTACTAATTGTTGATTATCAGCCTGATAAAGCATGGAGGCATCATAAATGGACATTATCTGACCAGACGGAATATGGCGAGTAACACCGCCTTCGATATCCGGGGTCATTTCGTTGCGGATGCGAATATTGGCAAACGTGCCCCGCATCATCACTTCATGATTCCCTCGTCTTGAACCATAAGAGTTAAAATCAGCTTCACTCACGCCTTTTGATTTCAGATATAGTCCAGCAGGGGAGTTGGCTTTAATAGAGCCTGCGGGGGAAATATGATCGGTCGTGATAGAGTCGCCAAGCAATGCCAGTACAAAGGCATTTTGTATGGGTTTAATGGGCGCGGGCTCGGGCGCTAAGTTTTCAAAGTAGGGTGGGTGTTGAATATAAGTAGAGTTCACATCCCATTCGTAAGTGGTGCCACTTCCTACTTTAATAGCCTGCCAATGCTCATCACCCTGGAAGACTTCTGCGTATTCTTTTTTAAACATAGCACCGGTTACTTTACTCACTTCTGCGGCCACTTCTTCGTTAGTGGGCCAGATATCTTTTAAAAATACATTATTACCTGACTCATCCTGGCCTAATGGCTCTTTGCCAAGATCAATAGTAGTGGTGCCGGCCAATGCATAAGCCACCACGAGCGGAGGAGATGCAAGCCAATTCGCGCGAACTTGAGGATGAACACGGCCTTCAAAGTTACGGTTTCCAGAGAGAACCGCGCTCACCACCAGGTCATTGTTAGCAACGGTTGCAGCGATTGCATCAGGCAGTGGTCCTGAATTACCAATACAGGTTGTACAACCATATCCGACAAGATTAAAACCAAGCTTATCCAGATAAGTCTGTAAGCCTGCATTTTTAAGATAGTCGGTTACTACCTTAGAGCCAGGAGCCAAAGATGACTTAACCCAAGGCTTTCGCATAATGCCTTTTTCAATGGCTTTTTTGGCAACAAGACCTGCTGCCATCATAACACTGGGGTTTGATGTGTTAGTACAACTGGTGATAGCTGCAATAACCACGTGCCCATGGCGCATTGTATAGGGGTGATTCTCGACTGGAAAATCCACTTCTCGCTCATTTTCTTTGCCATTGTGCTTTAGAAAGTGGTTAAATTCGTGTGGCAGTGATGTTAAATTAACTTTGTCCTGTGGCCGTTTTGGTCCGGCTAAAGAAGGCTCAACAGTCGTTAAATCAAGACTCAGCGTATCGGTAAAAACAGGGTCTTCAGCAGTTGCGTCATACCACATTCCTTGCGCTTTACAGTATGCTTCTACTAATGCAATCGTGTGTGCGTCACGGCCACTTAAGCTCAGGTAGCGGATGGTTTCTTTATCAACCGGGAAAAAGCCACATGTTGCACCGTATTCAGGTGCCATGTTAGAAATGGTCGCGCGATCTGCCAGTGGGAGAGCCGCCAACCCGGGTCCATAAAACTCCACAAATTTTCCTACAACCCCTTTTTCCCTCAACATCTGGGTAACGGTTAATACCAGGTCAGTAGCGGTGATGCCTTCTTTGAGATGTCCTGTCAGTTTAAAACCAATCACTTCTGGAATGAGCATGGAAACCGGTTGACCGAGCATTGCCGCTTCGGCCTCAATACCGCCAACGCCCCAGCCAAGAATGCCAAGGCCATTGATCATCGTGGTATGTGAGTCAGTACCTACCAGTGTGTCCGGATAGGCATAGTGCTTGCCGTCTTCTTCACTAGTCCATACAGTTTTACCAAGATACTCCAAATTAACCTGATGGCATATTCCGGTACCTGGAGGCACAACCTGAAAATTGGCAAAGGATTTTTGCCCCCAGCGTAAAAATTCATACCGTTCTTTATTGCGATGAATTTCAATTTCGGTATTAATTTCTAATGAATCGGTACTGCCAAATTTATCGACCATAACCGAGTGATCAATAACCAGATCAACGGGAGACAGCGGGGATATTTTGCGCGCGTCTCCTCCCATTTTTTCAAGCGCTGTGCGCATGGCAGCCAAATCTACAACGGCTGGAACACCGGTAAAATCTTGCATTAGCACACGAGCAGGGCGGTAAGCGATTTCATGTTGCGATGTTTGAGACGAGAGCCACTCGGCAATGGCTTTGATATCTGTTGTCGTGACAGTTGTGCCATCTTCAAAGCGTAATAAATTTTCAAACAAGACTTTAAGGGAGTAAGGAAGACGGTTAATACCTTTAAAATGGTTTTTTTCAGCCTCTTTGAGACTGTAGTATTGGTATGTTTTGCCATCTACTTGTAATTGACATTGAGTTGAGAGACTGTCTTGACCCACTTTCATACACCGACTCCTGAATCCAAAACGCTAATGATAGCTCAAAATTATGGAAAAAGCAGTTGCAAGTGATAATGCAGTTAATTCAGCGGTTTTCAGGGAGGGGTATTGCGGATTAATCATTATGAAAAGAAGGTTTTGCTACTATCAAGGATTGTGAAAAAGAAAGTCAGCAAGAGGAGCTCTTGCTGACTAACAATTTTTAGTAGCAACGAGTCGCACAACGAACGTTACCCCAACGGTTTCTCCAACAGCTTCGTTGGCAAGCATTTCTATAATAGGGACGATTATAGAAAGCTGGACGATATCCTCTATATCCCCAGCCTCTATTGTATCCCCAGCCTCTATTATATCCCCACCAGGCAATTTGAACGCCGTTTGGTGATTGATAATTCACCGTACTTGCCTGAGCTTTGTTCGTATCAATCGTTGCAGTTAATAAAAATAATGAAACAACAAGACTTGGCAACACCGCCATTTTTTTAACCATTGAACTGTCCATATCTTGGTCCTTACATTAGTTTATCAATATAAATTATAGACAAACTAATCAATAAATGCGCATTAAGTTGAAATTTAAATAAATAATTTTAAAGATGTATGTGGTTTTATTGGGGAAATAAAATAGAAAATTCTTTAATTTCTTGAGAGGATCTCTTTAAAGGTCGTGCTTTCAACGAAGTCATGGCAAAATGCCAGGCTATTTTCTGTGGATGAGTTTTATGATTAATTTTGGCATCAGTTTAAATGAGTTTTTAACCGATTATTGGCAAAAAAAACCACTGGTAATACGTAATGCATTACCGTCGTTTATTAATGTATTAACACCTGATGAGCTTGCGGGTTTGGCAATGGAGGAAGAAATCGAAAGCCGGCTCGTATTTGAAACCCCTGATAAATCACCGTCATGGTCACTCAAACGGGGTCCATTTACCGAGGAAGACTTTGAAAATTTACCCAAAAGTCATTGGACCCTCCTGGTTCAGGGGGTTGACCGGTTTGTTCCGGAAATAACGTCACTGTTGGATAACTTTAATTTTCTTCCATCATGGCGTGTTGATGATGTGATGATAAGTTATGCGGTAAAAGAGGGAAGTGTGGGGCCGCATTATGATAATTATGATGTTTTTTTATATCAGGCCAAAGGGCGTCGTAAATGGTTATTGACCACTCAGGATTGTGTGGAAAGTAATTATCAGACAGATGTTGAACTGCGGATTATGAAAAAATTTCAGAAAGAGAATGAATTTATTCTTGAACAAGGGGATATGCTTTATTTGCCTCCTCACGTGGCTCATCATGGAATTTCATTAACCAATGATTGCATGACCTATTCATTTGGTTTTCGTAGTTATAAAAGTCAGGAGCTATGGGATAGCTTTGGGGAGTACATGGCTGAAAAAAATACGAATTCCCCGCTTTATAACGATCCACTCTGGTTGGCTACGTCAGGCACCGCAGAATTACCTCGAGAAGCCTGGATGGAAGCTAAAAAAGCCATGGAAGCTTTGCTGGCTGATGAGGGTTTATTAAAAAAATGGTTTGGTTCATTTGCAACGAGCCTTGATCAACACGCTGAATCTATACTACCTCTACCCTCAGTGGATGATGAAACAGTGGATCTCGCCTCATTTAACGCAATGCTCAGAAGCTCTACGGGTATAATCAGAAATGCGGTTTGCCGTTTTGCCTATATATCTAACGAGCAAAATCCCTTTTTAACCCTCTACGTGAATGGTTGTGAATGGGATATTGAAAATGCGTCAGTTGAGCTGGTTAAAAAGGTCGCTAATCAGCGCGTGATATTAATGGATGAGTTGCTACCGTTTATTAAAACCATTCACAATCAGTCCTTTTTATTCGAATTATGGAAATTGGAGTGGTTAGAGTTTTTAGAGGATTAAAGCCCCGAGCTTAATTAAATTTTGGGGGCAATTGCGGAATTTTATGGCGTGGTAGCAATAACCAATAATGGCCTGGATTTTTCATCTTGCCCGCAATATAGGTGGCATTTTCTCCGGCACCCCAAAATACATCACCGCGAACAGTACCACGGATGGCACCGCCGGTGTCTTGCGCTACCATTAAGCGTTGCAAGGGCTTGGGCTTTTGTGAGGATTGACTGGGTCTTGTTGTATCTAACCATAAAGGCGTGCCCAGCGGAATCCATTTTCTGTCAACCGCTAATGAATAACCAGGTGTCAGGGTAACCCCTTGCGCGCCCAGCGCGGCACTCCTGTCTAAAATACGGAAAAATACAAAGGATTTATTTTGATTAATAACAGGAACTATCTCTTCTGGATGAGCTTCAAGGTATTCTCTAATTCCTTGCATGGAAGCCGTTTTTTTCGTCATAACGCCTCGGTCTACCAGTACTTTCCCGACCGGGGTATAAGAAGCACCGTTTTCACCTGCATAGCCGAGATTTAATTGGTCACCATTTTCAAGCTGTACAACGCCTGAGCCTTGAATTTCTAAAAATAATCTATCGATATGGCTATCAACCCAAACAAGCACTGGCGCTTTATTTTTAAGCACACCTTTATTAATTTCTTCACGAGTATGGAAGGGCAAAACTTTGTTATTTTCAATTCGACCAACAATGCGTCGGTGGCCAAATTCAGAACCGAAATCATCGAGATTAATAGTTACTATATTTTGCGGAAGCCCATAAACAGGAATGTTATATTTAGGGGTTTTAGTCAAGCTTCCATGCAGCAAGGGTAAATAATAACCCGTAAACAATCCGCTCACAGACTGTTTTGTATAAAATTCAACAGGTTTAAACCAGCGCTGAAAGAAATCCCGAGCCTTGCTATCAGAGGATGGCTCTACTGCAAGAGCGGCGCGGCAAGCAGGTAACCAGTCTTTAACTTTCATGTTAATTTGCTGGCTGCCGACAGGGCGCTCTGGATCTTGTCGCAAAAAAGCCTTGCAAGACACCTGGAAAGTTTGCAGCGATTTTTTAATATCGGCACTTTCCCAGCCTGGGAGCTTTTGAAAAGATGATTGTTTAAGAGTAATGATTTCGGTCTTCTGCTGAAATACAGCAAAACCTGAAAAAATTGTCGTAATGATGATAAGTAAATACAAGAATTTTATTTTCATAGCGGCTCAAATAGTACACGAAATTATATAAAAAGTAAATATCTTATACAGATTAGGGTTATTTCGAGCTATTTGGCTTATAAGAGATTAGCTACGCTGTAGGCACTTACCGCGCTTTACGCGCGGCATTCTGGCTATTTAAAAAGTCAAAAAATTATTTTTTTGGCTTTTTACCCGTAGATTTTGGTTTGATCGAAGGCTGATTTCTGTCTAAATTTTTAGCATCTTTATCTGTCAGGGTGTGGTCAAAGAGAGGCTTCATCATTTCTTTAAATGACTTTGTTGGATCAAATAGCTCTGGAGAGTTCATAACAGAGCGTGCAGCGTCCATCACCGGGTTGGCAATATTTCCTGGCGATGTTAAGCCTGCGCCTTGAGAGGCAGGTTCTTTTGCCATCTCGTTCATTGAGAGCAAAGCATTTTCCATTATTTCAAATGATTTTTTTAAATAATCCAGGGTCTTATGACCATTTTCTATGGCTATTTCTACCTGTTTTTCCAGTAATTCCTGCGGTTTTTTTATACTGGCTAAATCTTCAGGCTTAATGTAACTAAAATTTTGTAAGGTTTTCATATTAAGTTGGGTAATCGCTTGAAATGGTTTTTGGGTGCGTTTGGCCATTTCGGTCCATTTTTGAAAATATTCCTGATTCATCGGTATTCTCCTGGTAAAATGCTGCGGTGCACAATAAAAGCATAGATGCTAACGTTGAATTAAGCAAATCTCCTGCAGAGGAGTTTGCTAATTCAACGTTAGCATCCAGTTTTGTGGAATACTTATCGGCGTAAAAGAGAGGATAAAATAAAACCAATACCACCAGCGATTAATAAAGACGTAAGTGGTTTGGCATGAACTTTGTGAACGACATCATCAGAATAAGTTTTGATGGATTTCTGAACGTTATCGAAGGTGTGTTTACCTTCTTCATATAATTCATTAGCCTTTTTTTTACTTTCCTTCAGCAATTCATTCGCTGCTTCAACGACATGCGATTCATTCTGATTTTTTTTAACTACCATGGTGTTCTCCTTAACGATAGTGATTATATTTTAGAAAATATGTGAAACCAGCCAAATGATTACAAGTATGAATAATGGAACACCGAGTAACCAGGCGATTATGTATTTAAGCATTGCTATCTCCTTACGGCTTTTAAAGCTTGTCCTTTTAAAGATAGTCAACAAAATTGGTTTGTGCTTGAAATTATTACTTACCGGTTTTTTTAGTGCATAATTGCCATGGTTTTTTGTAAAATTGACTACTAGATTAATGCTTCATCTGACAACTTGTGCAGCAGGTTATTCTACAGCGATGTTCGATGCACCATATTCATTTAAAATATCAACCACTTCATTAATTTGTTCATCTTTAGTAATGGTAATCCATAATACAAATCCTCCTTTTTCTTCTTGTATTTTATTAATCCTGTTGTGGCGATTTTGTATAAATTTATTTAAGACTATACCTATAGCCCCACCAACAATAGCCCCCAAAATACCATAAAAATAATTGTCACTTGTGGAGTGTATATCACCAATGATAAATACCCCGATGATTATCCCTACAATCATGGGTATAGAAAAAGAAAAACCAAGTACCCATCCAAAGTCATCATCCATGAAAGGTTCCTTTGTAGGAGGGTGGTTACTTTGTTGGATGATGCCCGGTTCCATGTATCTTACCCCAAATTTATCAGCGATTTTGTTAGGAGGCCCCTGAACCGAGACGTCATGTAAAGAGACGGTTTGCTGCGTAAGTTTTTGTATGACTTTTTCCAATCTCCTCTCGCTGCTGATAATGGCGCTGATCTTGCGAGTAGGTGTATTGTCCATGATACTTATCTCCGAAAACCTGAAATCGTATTTCAACGTTATATTAATCATAGCACTATTATAAAAACTCATTAGCTTATGAGCTTATTATCCATACATATTTGATTTAAATTTTTTGAAATTAATTTCGTATTTTGACAGCTAAAAATTTCTGTACTAACCTAAATGTCAGTAGGCTGTTTTAGGCAAGTGGCATGGAGCCATTATTACTGTGCCGAATTTAAGGATAACTATCATGAATAAACAACAGGCAGTAAAATCTACCGTTGCACGTGAAAAAGAAAAAGTTGTTCAACGGGCAAATAAAGCATACGAAGATGGTAAAGGCAAAGCGGAACATATCTATCAGCAAACTAAAGATAAAGCGAGTGAGCTTCTTGAAGAGGGTATGCATAAAATAGAAAGTGCTGAAGAGCATTTAAAAATGTATTCTGAACATGTCATTAAAGCTATAAAAGAAAAGCCACTAACCTCATTACTTATTGCCGGAGGTATTGGCTACCTTATTTCTTCATTGTTGAAAAAATAAATGAAATTTTTTGAAAATTTGGAAGGGATTTTTTCCAGCAGGATAGAAATTGCCAAAGGAATTTGGACTTTATTCACCCTGGAAGCAAAACTGGCGGGCCTGGCAATTGGCCCGCTCCTAATCAACATTGGGTTGTTAATAGCTTTAATTTTAACGACCTGGTCAGCTATTTTGGTACTAGCAGGATATATCATCACACTGTTTTTTAATGGAAATATTTTACCAGGAATACTGGGTGTGCTTATTCTCAATAGCATTACTTTATTGCTCATATTCAGGCGGTTATCAACAAATATTCGCCATATGAGTTTTGAAAAAACACGATCTTGCCTCGCTGGCAATAAATTAAGAGAAGCCTATGAGTCCTCAGAGCAAACTACTAGCCTCGATAACCAGAGTAGACTTACACGTAAAAAAAGAGCAACTCAAACTAACGAGGCATAAGCAGTATTTCAAAGGTTTTGTGAGGGAGTACCGTGTAGCAATAGGGGTGCTCTATTTGTCTACCTTTTACGCTGGTTGGCGTATGGCTAAGAACCATAAATTTTTAAGTGGCGTAAAACAAATAGCAAAACTTGCTTCAATTAATGCGCTTAGGGTTGTTGGTAAACGGTTATTAGCTTGAGGGAATTCTCCCTCAGGAATATTATCGTTGTTTGGTCACCAGATCTATTTTTTTCAGGATAGAAAGAGGTGAGGCAGGGATAGTATTTCCCTGCTTGTCTTGAATAGAAACCGTTTCTACTTCCAAAAGTTTGCGCAAATGATTCCATTCCTCCATGGTTAAACCTCTGTTAATAATTTTATCCAGATTAAAACTCAAGGGTGTTGTTGCTACCAGAGAGGTAATTACCGCTACTTCTTCTTCTAAAAAATTTATTTTTATTAAATCCATGATAATTTCCCTAAAATTTATCGTCAACATCAGGTAGAGGCTCTGGTGTTTGCACGGGTTCTGGTTCAGGCGCATTATCAGGCCTTGGTTCATAAGAATCCGGCAGTTGGGGATCTTCCAGAGGTGGTTTGCCTGGTATCTCTTTCGGATCGCTATGCATTAGAATGTCATTCATCAAAATTCCTTATAAAATGTCCATTGTACTCAACTTTAGCCAATTATGCTGCTAGTGCTTGCACTCGCTAAGACCGCCCAAGACCAGATGCAAGCTCTACCACTCTCAGGTTTTCCTGCGATTGCGTGAGGTCGTTTGTTCTTACTTCATCCAGGCGGTTAACGGCCGCCAAATCAATCAACACTCGACTGCGTGTCACCCACTGGAGCCGCGCCCGCACGCTCCCGTCTCCCGCATATATTGCAAAATCAACTCCGAGGCCAGAAGAAACAGATACCGTTAAAGGAAACCAGGACTCATCACGCCCAGAATCCCAATTGCAAAATGTTAGAACTCTGGGCAAAGTCGGTTCATTAAATTCAGGTAGTGGGGAAAACGAGCGGTCACCCCGGCAATACTCATGAGCTACATGAGCAGGTACATCACGCTGCGCCTTACCTACATTCATCCAAGCCGCGCTCATCGCATCCCAATTATTTTCGGCCGTCCAGATAGGGTACCCATTAACATACTCTTGTAGTGCTATTTTCAGCGGCATGAAGTCAAAATGCGCTGATTTTGTATCCTCTCCATGCTGAGTGTAGGCCAACCCATCAGTGTCCATTGTCTCACATAGTATGAGCATTTCTCTTTTGGTTTCATCATCCATGTATTGTTCCAGCATCCGGCACATGTGAGTGTCCTTGGCCCAGTAGGCGTATTCGTAAGCAGTACAATGAAACGTTCGGCCAGAGTAATCGGTGAATTTTTCTTTTTGCAAGAGAAGTTGTGCCTCAGCGTTTGCTTCAAGCAGGCTTTTTGCTTCATCTTGTTGACCCTTGGCGACATGGAGCAACAGTTTGGGCAATTGCAGTCGTTTGGCTTGGGGTGAGGCTAAAATAAGGCGTTTCTGGTCTTCAGGTAATTTCTTTAGCACCGCATCTAATTGGTCTTCATCGGTAATTTTTTCTAGTAGTTCTTCAACGTCAATCTCAATCGCTGCATGAACAGATGGGTTGGTCGGCGTGATGGACGTGTTCAGCGTCTTAAAATCAACGCAAATACGTGCAAAATAGTCAGAACCCAGCTCTGGTAAGGCGGCGTGAGTAAATTCAGCAAGGTTGCAGCAAATAGAACCTTGATGGCTGACAAAGAGACCTTTTTCGCTGTCAAACAAGAGGGTAAATTCATCGAAGTGGGGGGCTTCTTTTATCTCGCTATAATTGTGCCAGAATCGTTTCTTAATCTGTGCCTGGTCGATTGGGGTTAATGGTCTTTCCAGGCCAAAAGAGGGGATGTTAACATTCACAAACTCTAATAAAGCGTCCTCTATGCTGGCGCCGCTAGTTATCGACAGTACAAGTGCTGCTATCCTCGTGCTCAACTCATCGGAATTATCGAGCACCTCACCAAAATTTACACTACTTAGTGCATTGGCGCGACAGTGGGCATTGATGACGCCAAGGAAAAATTGCGTGATAATGGACAGTTCTTCCGCATTTTGTCTGGTGTAAAAAGGCGAATCGACAAAGCCTTCAAGCAGTTCCGGACTGCAAACGTTTAAAAGAGTCTCTATATAATCTTTTACGGTTGCAGGTTGCTCTTCATCACAACCTAAAATCCTGTCAATATAGTCTTTTGTCACTGAGTCAAAGTCTTTCGTGTCCGGGTTTTTAATACTATTAAGGTCAAAATTTACCTTTATTTTCAACTTGTTTTCGATATGTTCTTTTAAGATTGTCCGTATTTGTTCAAAATTAATTTCTTGCCCTTCAAGTAATGCCAGGATGCTGTTATAAAATCTTTCTTTTGCTCCGGGTAGCTCGGCCACATCTTGGTAGGTGTTCACTAGCGCTGCATGGAAGAAAGAGCTACTGTCTCGTTCTACGCTAAATACAGGGTGTCCAAAACGAAGGAAATTATCCTTTTCGTGAGGCCTTAGAACAATAGTGTATAGATTAGAATCTTCATGCTCCATCAGCATTTTAAGTGCATCAGGGTAGGCGGGAAATGCCAGGTTTAAACTATTTAATACATCAGAGTTTAAAATAGCCTCAATCGCTGCAGTATACTGATTAATTTGCTCCAGGCGCTCTTGTTTTTGGCTTTTTAACTCAGAGTGTTCGTCAATTAAAAGCATATCAAATTCCAGTGCTTTTTTATAAGTAATTAACTCATCAAGCACCGCCCTCTGATGTACATCACGGCTTTTTCCAAAAAACTCCTGTAAGGCATAAACCGATTTACAGGTATTGTCCAAACCAATCTCGGTGCCACTGACAATGGGCATCAATATGTATACGCGATTGGTTTCTTGATGAATCCAAATGTAACGCGGGTTGGTGGGCTCTGTTAATGGGAATCTCATTGCTAGTGCTCTCGTGAGGTTATTGTCTTAATTATATACAAAATATGGCAATGTGAATTTATAGTTGTTTAAAATAGGTGCGCTTATGGTGTTTGATTTCTTCGTTAACTACTAGCATGCAACACATTGGCTAAAGTCGAATTGTAGGTATAGCTAATTTCAGGCGGTTGGGCATAATGGATGAACGGGAGAAATATTCCTTAAAATGATAGGTTATAAAGGTATCTTAACGGTCAATCTTGGTTATACTAAATGCAACCCATAAATTATCAATAAATTGAGCTAGCCAATGATAATAGCTTATTCAGTCAGCAACCATTTCAAGCCACAACAAATTAATGAAACTAATTTGCCTCTCTTAAATGAAGCCATATGGATAGACTTGGTTAATCCTTCTAAAGATGAAGAGACATGGGTTGAAAAATATAATTTACTGGAAATACCAACACTTGAAGAAATGCGTGAAATCGAGTTATCCAGTCGTTTATACGTTGAAGGTGATACGCTGTTTATGATTGCAACCATGGTTGCAGAATCTGCGACAATTAATCCGAAATACGACGCAGTAACATTTGCCTTGACGGCCAATAAGCTGATTACGATTCGCTATATTGAACCACAGGCCTTCAGGTTATGCAGTAATAAGTTGCAACGCTCAAACAAAACCAACTATCAACCCATAGAGGTTTTTCTTTCGCTGCTCGAAGCATCTGTTGACCGATTAGCGGATGTTTTAGAGTATATAGGGCGTCACCTTGATGACTATTCAGAAGATATCTTCCAATATGACCAGACACATGAACCGCCAAAAAAACTCGACTATCAATTGGTGATGCAAAATATTGGCATAAAAAGTAATCTTAATACTAAAGCTCGTGAAAGTCTGGTGACATTCACTCGTTTGATTACCTTTTTCTGGCAATCGGCGGACGCACGAATTGATAAGGATGGTCAGTTACGTTTAGCTACGCTAAATAAGGACCTCGTTTCACTGAGTGATTATGCAAATTTTATTTCCAATAAAATTAATTTCCTTTTGGATGCGACCCTGGGCATGGTGAGTATTGAACAAAGTGCGATTATAAAAATTTTCTCAGTAGCCGCTGTAATTTTTCTGCCGCCTACGTTAATTGCAAGTATATATGGAATGAACTTCAAGTTTATGCCGGAACTGGACTACAAATGGGGCTATGCATTTGCAGTTTTCCTGATGATAATATCGGCATGGCTGCCTTATAAATTTTTCAAGTACAAGCGCTGGTTATGAATTTTACGGTTCTTTTGTCAGGAGCTATTCAGGGCAAGATCATCTTAATTAAGCGCGTTGCTACCGGAAGAATTATTTGTGACGCCCTTACCTGGCTATCGATGCAGCATCTTTCGTGACACACAACCCTCAAAGCGGGGAAACCAGAGAGTCTGGCAGGGTGTTTCTCCGGGCACGCGAAAACCATCCATGGTGCTTGACGAAGGCCATCCATGGCCTTCAACAGCCCGGAGAAACAGCCTGCCAGACTCTCTGATTTCCTGCAAGATCGTAAGCAAGACTGTTTTTCCTGCGCGCGGGCACAATCTTACTGAAGTCATGGAGGAAGGGAACCTGTTCAGTCAAAACGTGAAAGGCCATGGATGGCACATCTCGGAAAAAATGCCGTCTTTGCGAACAAAGTAAAGCAATCCAGTGGCCTTGGAAAAGTTAATTGGCGCATCTATTGCTCATAAAGGTCACTGAATTGCTTCGTCTGCGACTCGCAAAGACGAGTTATTTACCCGCATTTAAAAATTGTCCTGTGCAAAGCCCATTTAATCCTCATTCCGGGACTGTAATAGTTCGCGAAATGGCTTTGGCAAAATTGATTGTACTTTCCCGGTTATCGTCGCTTCGTGCTTTTGCCACAAAGTGCCAAGGTATATAATTACTAGCCCAATTACAGTCAGAGCGATAGGAAATAACATGCTATCTTTAAACACTTCTGACGCAAGATGACCTAGGTAAAAGCTGCAACCAAGCGCTCCAAATATCACGAAGACCCGTCTCATAAGCATAACGCCTACACCAATCATCCCTATGTTAATACATAAATATAAGAATTTGGACAGCTCACTAGTTGAGCTTTGTGAGCTTAAGCCTCCCCAAAAGGCTATCACACCAAACAGGTATAACCAAAAAGCGTAATCTGCCACATTACGAGCATGTAAATCTACCCAAAACGCAATCAGAATAACGAGCAATCCAAAATACATGGAAACCATCGCACTAAATTGAAAATCGAAAACTTGTCCGTTCAGCATCAGTGCAAGATCCATGGACATATACCAGAGCGTTACCGCAATGGGCATTATCATAAAAGGATAACGATATATCCAGGCCAATATAATACCAACCACTAGCGTACCTGCCTCCATATAAATCCAATGCCATTTAATATAATAATGATAATCGCGATAGGGTGTGGAATCAGGCCACCAACCCATCACCTGTTGCAGGCTATAGATTGCCAAAGGGGTTAAGGCGACAACAAAGGTCGCACAGATTCCTGCCGGTACCGTGTGGTTTTTTTTCTGAAAAATATGAGCGAGCCATAAGCCAATTATCGCGTAAATAGTGGAAAGGCATAAAATACCCCAAGCCCCAAATCGTTCCCAACCTAAATTCATAAATAATGTCATCGCGCCTATAGCAATTAATCCACCAAAATAATACAAGACATTACTTAAATTAAAACCCGGTTCTTGATTAGGCTGATTTTTAATGAAAGTTAAAAGTGCGTCAGCTTGTTTGGCTGTGATTATTTTGGCATCAACAGCTTTTTTTAAAATTGCAGTTGTAATTTTCATTTGATCGCCTCAATCTAATTCTCAACGCATTTGAGAGCTTTAAGCTTATTTTGATTATAGGCGCTAGTTGGCCGTTTTTTGTTCTAATTGCGAAAAATAAATAAGTTGTGTCTTTCGGGATGAAGGAATTACACATATCAATATAAGTGACCTGTTAACCCAATTTATTCATAGTTGTTACGACATTCGAATAGCCGCCATTGCTGTCGAGCTATTACTGATTAATTACCGTGAATCCTGGGTGCCTGTAAGCTTGATGGTGCAGCAAGATACTCTAAAGACCGCGTAAGGTCTGTTGTTCTCGCCTCATCAATGGCTTCTATAGCCGGTAAATCTACCTTCGCAGCATACCACGCCACGTCATCGCCTCCCCGCCCGCCGCCGCGCGCCGCCCACCCGTTGCCCCGCAATATAGCAAACAAAGAACCCAACCCAGAATCCTCGCAAGAAATCGTAGGAGTAAACCAATCATCACTAGAACCAGTATTCCAGTTATAAAATTTGAGCGACCGCTTTAGATTATTTGGATTAGACGCGTCCAATAATGATGGATTATTAACCGCGTCTTGAAAAGAGCGCATGGGATGGCAATATTCATGCGCAATATGAGCAGGCACCTCTCTTTGGGGTAAATCCACCCGTATCCAGACTAGGTCCAGTGCTTCCCAATCCGCATCAGTTCGCTTGGGGCTTTGATTGTAGGCATCAATGTAAGCTCTTAATGCTATCTTTAAGGGCGTTAAATTAAAATGAGCACTGCGGTATTTGTGTCCTTGTTGGGTATAGGCGAGTCCTCGGGGTTGTTTAAATAGTTCTTCACCTATGGGTTCTTCTATGTGTCGTACGCGTTTTAAGAGCTCTTGCTTGGTCTCATCACTCATGTATTGTTCAAGCATAAAGCGCATATGCGAGTCTTTGGCCCACCAGGCGTATTCATAAGCACTGCATTTAAACGTGCGGCCTGAGTAGTCGGTGAAGGCTATGCCTCGTGCAGTGAGAAGCGCTTGAGCCAGTTCTGCATCTTTTTTAAGTAGGCTTTCGGCCTCATTTTGTTGGCCGTAGGCGACACACTGCAAGAACGGTTTGGCGTTGATTTTTGGCTTGAAATCCGGACGTTCTTGTTTCAATTGAGCTAAGAGCATTTCTTTGAGTTTTTGGTCCTGGTAGCTGTCGATGCATTCATACAATGCTTGAAGTGCCGCTTTATCTAGAGTTGCGGTGTTTATTTCTACATCGTTGTGCACCAATATGTTTTTATGGGGGATGTTGATGCTCAAGCCTGGTGCTTGAGTTCGGGCTTGCTCTAAAGGCTGGGTTAATTCCTGAGGTACCTCCAATAAAGGGGAGCTCACAAACTCGGCAAAACCAGTGCAGATTGAACCTTGGTGCATGACAAAGCGGCCTTCTTTTTCGGTGTCTAATACAAAAAACTCATCAAAATGCGGTGAGTCTTTGATTTGGGCGTAGCGGTTCGCTACGTTTTGTTGGATGGTCTTTAAATCATTCGGAGAGAAGTTCTCATTAAGCTTTAATTCTGGAGCATGGGCATTCATCCAGGATACGGCCACTTCTTCTATGTCATTGCCTGCCCTTTGTGCTTCTGCCAGTGTTTCGACAAGGCTTTTGCTTAAATCAGGATTTTTATCCAGAATGTCCCCAAAATTGGTATCTTGGCTGGTTTTGCCTTTGGCCACCGCATAGAGATTGGTCATGCCTAATAAAAATTGAGTGGCTATAGACCAGTCCTCTGCCCTGATTAGGTACTTAAAAGGCGATATTGGGACAGTGGTGAACACCTCATTGGCGCAGAAGCCTAATAGAGCGTCTACATAATCTTCAGGGGAGTTGGAGAGCATGGTAGTGGTTATCAAGTCATCGGTGATAGCCTCACCTTTATCCGTTTTGCTGAAATCAACAGTGACATGCAGCTGTGCTTGTATCGCTTCCTGAAGGAGCTTTGCCATGAGGTCACTAGTACATGGTTGATTGAGTGCCTCAAATTGCGTTAATACCTGATGCTTTACTTCTGCTTTTAAATCCCGCACATTAAAAGTTAATGGCCTGTACTTGTTAATAAGGGCTTTCTGTAATGCTGATTCAACTTCGTCAATCTGTCTTGATACGCTTTTGTGCGCCACACTAAATACAGGGTTTGCCCCCTCAGTACGAAGAAAACCATCTTCCTGACTTGGGCGTAATACCATGCTGTACAGGTTCGATGTGGCTCTGTCTTGAATCATGCCTTCTAATGGCCTTGGGTAGCTGGGAAAGCCTGAGTTCAGGCAGTTGAGCTCCTCGTGCTGTTCCACCACGCCCAATACCTTTAAGTACGCTTCAATTTGGGCTAACCGTTCTTCTTTTTGTTGGGTGAGTGCAGAGTCTGGCTCAAGGATACTGATGTCGCTTTCCACAGCCTCTTTGTAGGCTAATAACTCCGCCTTGAGGCTGGCCTTCTTATTTGAATTGTTGCCTTTATCAAAAAACTCCTGGAGCGCATAAACCGCTTTACAGGTGTTGTCCAGACCAATGTTCGTTCCACTGACTATGGGCATAAAAATGTGGACTATGTTCTCGGGGCTTAGGTAAAGGTAGCGGGCAGATAAAGGTTCTTTTAGAGGTAGCTTCATGATATGTGGGTTTCATTTGGTTACTCTGTTCGTAGTATAGCATTGTTTGCTGAGCATTTTTGAGTCAACTGAGATAATGATATTGACTCCTATTCAGCTTACCACTGTAAGAATAAAAAATGCTAACACGTTAATTTGAATTGGGAAAACCATAAAAAGTTGAGAATGGCGTTAAGTGAGACTTATGTTAGAGGAAGTGGTTTAAGTGGAAAAGACACTCTCACAATAAGACCCGTACCTTCTTTGGGGGAGTCCAGCTCGACCTTGCCTCCATGGAGTTCACTGATTTGCCTGACAATGGCAAGACCAAGCCCGCTACCGGTGCTCTTATTGCCAAGTACTCTGAAGAAACGTTCAAATACACGTGCTTGTAATTCACTGGGTATTCCCGGGCCATTATCACTAACTTGCAGGATAAGCTCATTATTACTTTTATAAACTTGCACTAAAACTTTGCCATATTCTTTACAATAGCGAATAGCGTTATCTACCAAATTGCGAATCAGAATACTCAGAGCTGTAGGATTCCCTGCGAAGCCGGGTGGATTTTTATCGTGATCAAATTCAAGCTCGATTTGTTTTTCAACAGCGCTTGGTGCAAGCATGGCCAATACTTCACGCGTAATTTTGACGAGATTTACTTCAACGATATCATTAATGCTCGATGCTTCAGGAACAAGTTTACTCATGGTCAAAAGCTGTTGCACAATATGAGTGCTTCTATTAACACTGGCAATTAATTTTTGCAAAGCCAGGTTTTTTTCCTCAATGTTTTCGGTGTTTAAGGCGACTTGAGCTTGAGCTTTTAAAGCGGCGAGCGGTGTGCGTAACTCATGAGCTGCGTCCGCTGCAAACCGTTTTTCTCGCTCAAAGCCTTCTTGTAAACGGTAGAATAATTTATTGAGCTCATCGATAACGGGTTTAATTTCTTCAGGAACTTCTTGCAAATCAACAGGTTCGAGATGGGTGGGAGCACGATTTGCTACCTCTTGAGCGACTCGGTCAAGGCTATCCAGCCCTCGACCAATGATTATCCAGATGAGCAGCCCCGATAAAGGAAAAGTAAGCAGCATGATATATAAATCATCCTGAGCGATACGATGGCCGAGCTCGTTACGGGTATCATAGCGTTCGGCCAAAACCGTACGAATACCGGCTTTGTCGTTGTAGGTTGTAAATACACGCCATTTTTGATTAGAAAGCATTTTATCGCTAAAGCCATCAATTTCCGCCGTTAAGGGAATTTTAGGGGCGGTGGAGGAGTGTAATAATAATTTTCCGCCATCAGTCCATACCTGAAAATTAAATTTATCCAGGTAATTTTTGGGGGGGAGATCGTTTAAAAATCGTCGCTGATAATAATTTTCAATTTTCTGTGGGATAACTTCCAGAGCATCTTGAATTTTTACCAGCGGGCGCTGATGTACGTCATCGCCTAATAACGCTTGATAAGACAATGCAGAAATCGCCATCAAGGTATCGAGATGCTCTTGAATATCTTTTTGGTCAAGGTAATAGTTACCAATAGCTGTCAGCGTAGTAGTGATGGTAATAGCCAACAGGAGATTGATTAATAAAAACTTGCGTATGGATGATTTCACAGGAATTAATAACTCTCATTTTTTTCGGCCATATACCCCACACCTCTTATGGTGCGAATAAAATTGGCATTTAATTTTTTCCGTAAGTTATGGATATGGACTTCAAGAGCGTTACTGTCAACGTCCTCATCCCAGCCATAGATACTTTGCATCAGTTGTTCGCGTGATAACACCTGGCCACTATTTTCGAGCAATTTTTGCAAGAGCGCGAATTCACGGCGGGGTACATTAACAATAACATCATCAACATAAACAGAGTGCGCCGCTGGGTCGAGTGTAATATTGCGATACTGCAGCACAGAGTCAGCACGCCCTTGAGAGCGCCTTACCAAGGCTCGTACCCGAGCACTAAGTTCATTTAAATCAAACGGCTTGATGATGTAATCATCAGCACCACTGTCCAATCCTTTAACGCGGTCTTCAACGGACTCACGGGCGGTGAGAATAATGACGGGGGTTGCATTGCTGTCGTTGCGGATAGCTTGCAAAAAACCAAGCCCGGAGAGTTTGGGCAATCCTAAATCCAGAATAATTAATTCAAAGGATTCCGATTTGACTGCAGCGCGAGCCGCTTCACCGTCTCTTAGCCAATCGACAATATAACCAAATTGGGTTAAACCGGCTTTAACAGCATCTCCCAATAATTCATCATCTTCAACCAGTAGCAATCGCATCGCCGCTCCTAATGTTATAGGTCAATGGTCAGGGCAAATTCTTTGAAGAGCCCCCTGTGGTGTGTTGCTCTGTATCTTTTTCAATAATATGCCTTGTCAAGTAGATAGCTTGCAGGAAAACGAACAGTAATGTAAAGCCCGAACAGCCAAATAGTTTAAAATTAACCCAAACAGCGGTGCTGTAATAATAGGCCACATAAAGATTGGCAACGCCCATGACAATAAAGAACAACGCCCAGGTATAATTTAAACGATACCAAATCTTTCCCGGTAAACTAATATTATTTTCCATCATCTTTTGTATAAGAGGTGTTTTAGTTACCAAGGGGGATGCAATAAAAATGAGTGCAGTGAGCCAGTAGATACCGGTGGGTTTCCATTTGATAAACCATGGGTTATGGAAAAATAAGGTGGCCCCGCCTAATACAAAAATAATTATCAGGCTATAAATATGCATTTTTTCATAGCGTTGATGCTTGAGTCGATACAAAAATACTTGCAACAAAGAGGCCGTCATTGCGATGGCTGTAGCAACATATATATCGAATAATTTATATCCGATAAAAAAAAGAACAATGGGGAAAAAATCAAATAAAAATTTCATAGTGATTTTCAAATATTTACATCAGGTTATGTTCATTATAACACAGGATTTACCGAGATGTTGCAAGCATCCTCATGCGAGTAACTTGAAATTTTCACGTTTTTAAATCATCCGATAAGCAATCGCTGCCCGGGTTTTAAAATCCGGAAGTCAAGATTCGGGTTTAATTTTTGCAGTGAAGTTGTGGTGGTGTTATACCGCTTGGCAATGCGGCTGATGCTATCGCCAGTTACTACGGTGTACAGTCCTGGCTGTATAAGGTTTCGCCAAATTATTAGTTGATCGCCTTTTGCCAATTTTTTGGTTGAATTGAGTTTATTCCAAAAGCGTATTTTTGATTCGGTTACACTGTATTTTTTTTCAAGTGTTTGAAAAGTTTCCCCCATTTGCACGATATGCACTACTTTGTAAGGTTGCAATGTCGCGGGGTGATCGGGTGTTCTTAATACAGGCGCGCTTTTAGCGGCTATTGCATTTTTAGAACTCGGAATCAGCAGGTATTGACCGTTTCGGAGGTTATCGGATTTGAGCTGATTTAGTTCACGTAGCAGCTTTACCGTTGTAAAATAGCGGCGTGCGATAGAATCCAGATTATCACCCGAGCGAACTTGATGCCGTGCCCAGCTCACGCGTTTTTCTTCAGGAACGTGAGAGAGATTGCGATTAAAGCTCGCAACCTTACTGGTCGGTATCAGTAGTTTAAATGGTTTGTAGGGTGCTGTTGCCCAACGATTGTAGCCAGGATTTAGTTTGATTAGATCTTTATATGAAATGCCAGCAAGCTTTGCTGCATGATTCAAGTCAATTTGACTGCCAATATTGACCTCTTCAAAATAAGGTGTGTGAGGAATATCAGGCAGCGTTATTTTATAACGTGCCGGGTATTTTATTATTTCTGCCAGTGCTAATAATCTTGGTACATAAGCACGAGTCTCACTTGGCAAGGGTAATGACCAAAAACGTATATTGCGGGTTTGCCCGCTATTTTTAATCGCTCTTGAAACGGTCCCTTCACCAGAGTCGTAAGCGGCGATGGCCAATATCCAGTTACCGTTAAAATATTTATTAAGATAGGTGAGATAATTAAGAGCGGCGTCTGTTGATGGGCGAATGCTGCGTCGCCCGTCAAACCACCAATCCTGCTTCAAGCCAAGATCATTACCTGTGCCGGGCATTAATTGCCAAAGACCTGCCGCACCTGCCCCCGAATAAGCAAAGGGATCATAAGCGCTCTCTATCATGGGCAGAAGGGCTATTTCGCCGGGTATCCCTCTTTTTTTAATTTCAGTAACAATATGGTAGATATAAGGTTCAGAACGGGCTAGTTTTTGAAGGTAGCTGGGGTGAGAAACAAGCCAGCGTAATTGTGTTTGAACTTCGGGTTGTGTTACTTCATGGTTTAGCGAAAGCTCAGAACGCAGGACATCCCACACGTTGGGTGTAGAACGGGCATCAGCTCTGTTTAAAAAAATGCAAAAGCTTGAAATTATTATTAAAATTGATAGCTTAAACTTCAAATCTTGTGGCCTATTGCAATGTAACAGGCCACCAGTGTACTCGATATACTTCAGTCGAGGAACCCTTTGTGATCCTCGAAAATGCTAAAAGGTTAAAATTAATACTTTTTGTTTAAGAGAAGTTATTTTTATCGTCTCGAAGTTGTTTTAGAACAGATAAAGGATCCGTATTGCTCCCTCTACGCGTGACGTATTGTTTTACTTCTTCCTGAGTGAGTCGTAAAAAAGGATTAATCTCTTTTTCCAGAGCAATAGTTGAGGGCAGGGAACAAAGAGCAGGCTCGCTGGTGAGTTTTTGATAATAGTTTTGAATCACGGAATTATGAGGCTCTACAGTAGCGGCAAAACGTAAATTTTGCCGGGTATATTCATGCCCGCAATAGACCCGTGTTTCGTCAGGTAACTCTTTTAATGTGTTGAGAGAACTATAGAGCATCTCGATTGAGCCGTCGAAAATTCGCCCACAGCCTGCGGAAAACAGCGTATCACCGCAAAATAATAAGCCGTAATTTGATTCATAAAAACAAATATGGCTCGATGTATGTCCAGGGGTTTGTAAAACATGAAATTGCCAGGCATGCAAAGTGAAGTCGGATTGATTGGCTATGAGTCGGGGTGCTGCGGTTATTCTCACGTCGTTTGGGCCATAGACTTCTAGCAAAGGGTCGTATGCTAACAACGCTGAGACACCATTGATATGATCGGCATGATGGTGGGTAAGCAGCACCGTCTCAAGGGTTAAATCATTTTCCTTGAGAAAGTGAATCACAGGCGCTGCATCACCGGGATCAACACAAATGGCAGATTTGTTATCATCAGCTACTAAAAGCCAAATGTAGTTATCCGTAAAGGCTTTTATGGGGTATATGTTCATAAATTCACACTTTTATTACGAATTTCACTTTTCAATCAGGAAAGAAGACACCCCTGGATTAAAAAGAGTACGCAAAAAATTCAAGATGCTTTTCATTTCTTCAGCGAGCATATAGGGTGGGTTAATAACCCAAAGACCACATCCGTTCATTCCCGCTTGCGCTTTGGCGCTTAGAAAAAACTCTATTCGCAAGACATTGTCGCTGCCGATATTTCTTAAACCTCGTATAAGCTGGTCGTGTAATCGCCGGTCGACCAGAGGGTACCAAAGGCAATAAACGCCGGTGGAAAAGCGAGAAAGGGCGGTTTTGATAGTATTCGGAATGCTTTTATAGTCATCTTTAATTTCATAAGATGGATCCATGAAAATTAGCCCGCGTCGCTCAATTGGGGGTAATCGTGCGCTTAATTCTTTTAACCCGTCAGAATGATTAAACGAAACGTTTTGGCCAAGATCAGGTAACTGCTCAAGGTAACTGAACTCGCGCGGATGAAGCTCGGAGAAGCATAATCTATCCTGAGAACGTAAGCCTGCTATTGCGAGATAGGGAGAGCCTGGGTAATAACGCAGAGTATCGCTTGGGTTAAGGGATTTAATGACATCCAAATAAGGGGTGAGTAAAGCAGGGGCTTTTTGACGTTTCTCCCACAGCAATGAAATGCCTTCACGAAATTCTTCCGTTTTGGAGGATTGCCCATCCTTTAGGTCATACATGCCTCGTCCTGCATGTGTTTCCATATAAAATAGAGGCTTATCCTTCTCCACCATATAATTCATAATCCGAGTCAATGTGAGGTGTTTCACAACGTCGGCAAAATTTCCGGCATGGTAGCCATGTTGATAACTGAGCATTAAAGACTATAGGTGACGAATTGATGGCTAAGTATACGTGGTTGTGGGGTTGCAATCCATTGATAAATTCTTTTTTGAAATTTAAAAAACTGCCCTTTGCAAAGACATGGTTTCATGAAAATTAGTTTGTTAAGGCTTGCTTAATCTAATTTGCACTATACTCAAAATAACTAAGAAAGAAGCCAATTGGAGGCATCATGGGTTTGCATAGAGAATATGATGAGAATAAATCATTTTCTGATTTTTCTATGGAGGAAGATGGTGATGAGCTTTCTCATAAAAAACGCGTTCGTAAGCTTCTCGAAGAAAAGCTTGAGCGCAAACGGCTTAAAGAAGAATTCGATGAGCTGGATGGTGATTTCGATTGGGAAGAGCTTGACCGATAGGCAGCTTATAGAGCCTTATGCTTTTCATGACAGGCAGTTAATGTATTTAGCAGTAAAGTCGCGATGGTCATTGGGCCAACGCCGCCTGGCACAGGTGTTATCCACCCGGTTCTAGTGCTCGCCTTGTCGAAATTGACATCCCCCCGTAACGTACCATTTTCAAGTCGATGCATCCCCACGTCAATTAAAATTTGACTCTGATTAAGCCACTCAGGATCAATAACGTCGCATACTCCGGCAGCGACAACAACTACCTCTGCCATCCGAATTAATTGCTCGAGATTTTTAGTAAAACGATGACATATTGTGACGGTAGCGCCTGCTAATAAAAATTCCAGAGCCATAGGCCGACCTACTATATTTGACGCACCTACCACTACTGCATGCTTCCCCCTGAGTGGTAGATTATACGCGTTTAATAGCTGAATAATCCCATAGGGAGTACAGGGTCTGAGTAATGGATTGCGTTGCGCCAGACGCCCGAGATTATAAGGATGAAAACCATCGACATCTTTGGATGGAGAGATACACTCAATAATTTTGTTACTATCTATTGCGGCAGGCAGAGGAAGTTGCACTAAAATACCGTGAATATCCTCGCGATGATTAAGTTCGGTGATTAAATTAACCAGTTTCTCCTGAGAAGTCGTTTTCGGGAGATCAAAGGCATAAGAAGAAATCCCCACTTCAAGACAGGCTTTACGCTTATTATTAACGTATATTTCAGAGGCAGAGTCGTTGCCCACCAAAATCACAGCCAGCCCGGGTGGCATTTGCCCTGAATTTGTATCTTCTGAAATAGTTGCAGCTATTTTATTTTTTAACGCGGTAGCAACTTGTTTGCCATCTAATATCAGTGCGGTCATGTCGTTGAAAGTTAAATAAATGTGATGAATTATGAAACACGCCCGGTGCATATGCAACCATTCAATTAAAATTATTCAAAACACTCATTAATTTACAGCTTATTTATTGAATACCCTTATTTAACATGGTATTTTTCCTGCGTTTTTTATAAACACGAAAGCAAGTATCTCCTCAAGGAAGCAGTGATTGAACATTATCCGTTTATTAACGGCCATGCTATTTCTTTTTTTTCATGGCTGGGTCTTATCTATGGGGTTAGGAAAAATCAAAGTAGCGTCTTTCCTCAACCAGCCCCTTAGAGCTGAAATCTCATTATTCGATGTGGGTCGTATCTCTTTAGATAGTATAAAGGTTTCTCTTGCACCATTTGATGAGTTTGAACGTATAGGGCTTGAGCGCCCGGATATTTTAGACAATCTCAAGTTCGACGTGAGAAACAATCAACAGGGGCAACCAATTATTAACATCTGGTCAAACGCCCGAATTGCTGAGCCTTATTTGCAAATAGTGGTTGATTTAGTTTCGCCCAATGGTCCACTTTATTATCCCTGCACTATATTACTCGACCCTCCCGGCTACCCGCTCGAGATAGTCGCTATTCAAGCCGGGGTGACAACTATTGCGGCAGACAGATTCTCTCGTAACGAGGCTACTTATGGCCCAACATTAGCGAATGAAAATATAGGGCAAATTGCTCAACGCTATTCAACTCCTGATACATCCTTACAACAAATCATACTGGCAATAGTTGGAACGAATTCTCAAGCGTTTACTCAAGGTAATCTCAACGGTCTAAAAACGGGTGAGCATTTAAGGATTCCATCTAATGACGAAGTGCTTAAAATTCCCGTTGGCCTGGCTAAATCAGAAACGAACGCCCATGACCTGGCCTGGAATACCGGCCAGGAAATTAAACATGTATTATTGCCACCCTATATTGAAGGCGTAACAGGAACTTCTCAATTTGATAAAACAACGGGTAATGGTCAGCGTTAAATAACAGATTTTCTTCCGTGATAACAAGTTGCAGCGAGTTTCAAATTTCATTCATTTATTGAGTTCAGAGTTCTTCATCTAATAACAGAAGCGCTCCAGTTACATATATATTCCTTTTTATCACCGAAAGATTTTTCTAGCCGCTGTCATGAGCTATTGATAATCCGCTTTCTCCCCTAGACAAACTAATCCTGGTGTTATACATTGGCCGTTTTAGGCAGGAAATGCGTATGCGTATTGCCTTAGGGGTTGAATACGATGGAAGCCAGTACCATGGCTGGCAGGCGCAAACTGGCCTGCATACGGTTCAGGAAGTTATTGAAAAGTCTCTAACCCGTGTTGCTGATGAGCCTGTAAGCGTTGTTTGCGCAGGCAGGACCGATACCGGTGTGCATGCGACCAACCAAATTATCCATTTTGATTGTGATAAAGAGCGTACTATTCGTTCATGGATTCATGGGGCAAATTCCTATTTACCCAAAGATGTTTGTATTAAATGGGGTCGTGAAATGCCTGACGAGTTTCACGCTCGCTATTCCGCATTATCGCGTCGTTATCGCTACGTTATCTATAATTCATCGATCCGACCGGGGCTCTTTCGCAGTAATGTGACTTGGCAATATCGTCAACTTGATCACCGTGATATGCATGCTGCCAGTCAATGTTTGATTGGTGAGCAGGATTTTACCTCGTTTCGTTCGGTTGAATGCCAGTCAAATACGCCCATGCGTAATGTTACCAACATAGAAGTAACCCGAAATGGCGATCTGGTTATGATTGATATTACGGCGAATGCTTTTTTACATCACATGGTAAGAAACATTGCCGGCGTATTGATAGCCGTGGGCTCGGGGAAAAAAACAGTTCCCTGGGTTAAAGAGGTGTTGGCAGCTAAAGACAGGCGGTTAGGAGCAGAAACAGCCCCACCTTATGGATTGTATCTTGTGGGTGTTTCTTATCCATCTAAATTTGGCGTCATTCAAACAGCTCCCGGGCCTCTATTCCTGTGGGAGGCATGATTGAGTAAAAGGCGAGTCAGAATCAAAATGTGCGGTATGACGCGCACTGAAGATATTGCGATGGCCGCGACTCTGGGTATTGATGCTATTGGTTTGATTTTTTATGCTGGCAGTAGTCGATGTATCTCTGTTGAAAACGCAAAATTACTCTTACAACATAAGCCATTATTTATGGATATAGTTGCCGTGATGGTTAACCCAACGGAAGAACAGGTTAATCAAATAATCACCGAATTACCTGTCCAATGGTTACAATTTCACGGAGATGAGAGCCCTGAGTTTTGTGCTGGATTTAATAAGCCTTATATAAAAGCAATGAGCGCAACAAGTGCTGAATATATTACCCAAATGATGCAATTGCATACCCATGCATCTGCATTTTTGCTGGATACGCCTTCCCCTGCGGGAAGAGGGGGGAGCGGTGAGGTATTTGACTGGAATATTATCCCTTCTCGGCCAAATGCACCGCTGGTATTGGCAGGTGGCCTTAATGCCAAGAATGTAAAGCGTGCGATTTCTGAAACAAACGTTAATGCAGTTGATGTTTGTAGTGGGATTGAACAGTCTCCCGGAATTAAGAATCATGATAAAATGACCCAGTTTGTTAATGCGTTAAGAGGTAATGAGTATGAGCAATAAAGAACTCCCCGATGAGCGAGGTCATTTTGGTCCTTATGGTGGTATGTTTGTTGCCGATACGCTGGTTTTTGCTTTGCAAGCATTAGAAAAAGCTTATAGTGAACTACGAGAATCGCCAGAGTTTCTAGCCGAATTTACCCAGGAATTAAGCGACTATGTTGGAAGACCAACCCCCCTTTATCATGCGAAACAATTAAGTTTGAAAATGAACGGGGCGCAAATTTATCTTAAACGTGAGGATTTAAACCACACCGGCGCTCACAAAATTAATAATACCGTAGGTCAGGCACTGCTCGCCAAACGCATGGGTAAAACCAGAATCATTGCCGAAACAGGTGCAGGGCAACATGGTGTTGCCACCGCAACCGTATCGGCCAAACTCGGTATAGAATGTGTTATTTACATGGGTTCTGAAGATATTAAGCGCCAGGCCAGTAATGTTTATAAAATGAAGTTGCTGGGAGCCACAGTAGTCCCTGTTACGGCTGGCTCAAAAACATTAAAAGATGCTCTGAATGAGGCAATGCGCGATTGGGTAAGTCATGTAGATGATACCTATTATATTATCGGAACTGCCGCAGGCCCTCATCCTTATCCACAAATGGTGAGAGATTTTCAGTCTGTTATTGGCCAGGAGGCTCGCAAGCAGATTCTTGAAAAAACAGGCCGATTACCTGATGCATTAGTAGCTTGTGTTGGTGGTGGATCCAATGCTATCGGGTTGTTTTATCCATTTTTAAAAGATAAAACGGTAAAAATCTATGGTGTGGAAGCCGCAGGCCACGGTATTGAAACAGGTAAACATTCTGCTTCTTTAATCGCCGGAAAACCGGGCGTATTACATGGTAACCGCACTTATCTTCTTTGTGATGATAATGGGCAAGTAATAGATACACACTCCATATCAGCAGGTCTTGATTATCCCGGGGTCGGGCCTGAACATGCTTATTTAAAGGATACAGGCCGTGCCGAGTATGTTCCAATTAATGATGATGAAGCGCTTGATGCCTTTCGGACACTGACGCAGGTAGAAGGCATTATCCCGGCTCTTGAATCAAGTCATGCTATTGCTTACGCGATGAAACTGGCAAAATCGATGAATTCTTCCCAGCAAATTATCGTCAATTTATCAGGACGAGGAGATAAAGACATGCATACTGTAGCAAGTATTGATGGACTTACGATTTAAAGCGAGCAAAATTTATGAATCGAATTGATAAAACGCTAGCCCTCTTGCAGGCCTGCGGAAAAAAAATGCTCAGCCCTTATATTACAGCGGGCGATCCTGCGCCTCAAAGTACCGTTACCTTGATGCATGCTTTGGTTGAAGCTGGTGCGGATATATTAGAAATAGGTATTCCATTTTCAGACCCGATGGCGGAAGGCCCTGTCATACAAGCCGCTATGGAGCGTGCACTTTCACATGGCATCAATTGTGATGACGTGCTGGATATGATAAAAGCATTCCGAAAAACCAATCAATCAACGCCAATTGTTTTAATGGGTTATGTCAATCCCATTGAAAATTATGGTTATGAGCGCTTTGCGAAGAATGCGCAAGCAGCAGGGGTTGATGGAACGATACTTGTTGATTTACCGCCTGAAGAGAGCGAAACAATAAAAAGTATATGGAAGTCCAATAATCTCTATGGTATTTATCTTTGCTCGCCCACGACCTCAGCTTCCCGCATGGAGTTAATCAACAGTTATGCTAATGGTTATTTGTATTATGTTTCATTAAAAGGCGTGACAGGTTCCAGTGATTTTGATTTAAGTAACGTAGAGAGAGATTATCAACAAAGAAAATTACAAACAAATCTGCCATTAATGGTGGGTTTTGGTATAAAAACCGCGGATATGGCAGCGAAGGTTGCCCAATTTGCTGATGGAATTATTGTGGGGGCTGCCTTAATCAGCACCATTTTAGAGGCTCACCAGGCAAGCAAGAATATTTGTGCCGCTGCCGCCTCACTCATACAAGAAATGCGACAAGCAATTGATAATGGATAAAATATGACAGAGACAAGCGAAAAAAGAGCACACTTTATCAGGCAATTAATTAGTGATGAACTGGCAAGCGGCAAGCATCAACAGGTAATTACCCGTTTTCCGCCTGAACCTAATGGTTATTTACACGTAGGACATGCAAAATCTATTTGTTTAAACTTTGGATTAGCCCAGGAATTCAACGGTAAATGTTTTTTGCGCTTTGATGATACTAACCCTATCAAAGAAGAGGAAGAATACGTTAACGCCATTATTGATGATGTGCGCTGGCTTGGCTTTGAATGGTCAGATATGACTCATTCATCTGATTATTATCAACAGCTATACGATTTTGCAGTTCTTCTTATCCAAAATGGCAAAGCCTATGTGGATAGTCTGAGTATGGAAGAAATCCGCGCTTACCGCGGGACTTTGCAAGAGCCAGGTCGCGATAGTCCTTACCGTAATCGACCAATTGAAGAAAGCCTTGATTTATTTACGCGCATGAAAAACGGTGAGTTTGCTGACGGTACTCATGTTTTGCGCGCTCGTATTGATATGCAATCCGGTAATGTTAATATGCGCGATCCCGTTTTATATCGTATTCGTCACGCGAGCCATCAGCGCACGGGCGACGCTTGGTGCATTTACCCCATGTATGATTATGCACATCCCATTTCTGATGCATTGGAAAAAATCTCCCACTCACTTTGTACACTGGAGTTTCAGGATCACAGGCCTTTATACGATTGGTTTATTGAAAACCTGCCAGTGCCTGCAAAACCTGTTCAAACGGAATTTGCACGCCTAAACCTGTCGCACACCGTAACCAGTAAACGCAAATTAAGGCAGCTGGTCGAAGAAAAAGTAGTAAGCGGCTGGGATGACCCGCGTTTACCGACTTTAAGAGGCCTGCGTAAACGGGGAGTACCTCCCGCAGCAATTAGAGAGTTTTGCGAACAAATTGGCATTTCACGCAGTGACTCCATTATTGATATGTCTATTTTTGAGGCATGTGTTCGGAATGAACTCAATCAAACGGCAAAACGCGCACTTTGTGTGATGGAGCCGTTAAAAATCGTTATCGAAAATTACCCTGAAAATAAGGTCGAATCATTGCAGGCTTCCTGGAATCAACAAGACCCTGAATCAAAAACACGTATTATCCCATTTTCACGTGAGATTTATATCGAGCAAAGTGACTTTATGGAAAATCCGGTAAAAGGGTATTTTAGATTAGCCCCAGGTACTGAAGTCCGATTACGGCACAGTTATGTTATTCGCTGCACCGATGTTATTCATGATAATAACGGTAATGTTGTTGAGGTGCGTTGTACCTACGACCCTGAAACCCTGGGCAAAAATCCTGTTGACCGTAAAGTTAAGGGTGTTATCCACTGGGTTTCCTGTAAAGAGGCGCACCCCATCACCGTTTATCAATATGATCGTTTATTTACGGATGCAAATCCTGGACGCGAAGAGAATTTTTTACAGTTTATAAATCCTGATTCAATGCAAACCCTTAAGGCCTTTTGCGAACCTGCGCTCGCGTCACAACCTTTGGATGAAGCCTTTCAGTTTGAACGATTGGGGTATTATTGTGTAAATGAGGTGGTGGAAGGCCAGGCTCGCGCATTTCATCGTATTGTTGGCCTTAAAGATACCTGGGCTAAAATCAGTTAAGAGGCTTGTATGCTGTATTTATATAACACATTGACGCGTACCAAAGAAGTTTTCACTCCTATTAAACCGGGTAAAATTGGTCTGTATGCCTGTGGTATGACCGTTTATGATCGCTGCCATATTGGACATGCGCGGACTATGGTCTGTTTTGATGTAATTGTACGATTTCTACGCAACCAAGGCTTTGACGTTACTTTTGTGCGTAATATTACTGATATTGATGACAAAATTATCGTGCGGGCTAATGAGCTTGGAATAGGTATAAATGAATTAACCGACAAATATATCCAAGTCATGCATGACGATGAGCGAGGCTTAAATATTATCCCCCCTGATTTAGAGCCACGTGCTACCGCTCATATCGACTCGATTATCAATCTTATTAAGCGCTTGATTGATAAAGATTTTGCCTACGTTAGCGATAATGGTGATGTCTGCTTTGCGGTTGAGAAATTTAAAGAGTATGGCAAATTATCAAATAAAGATATTGATAGTCTCATTGCGGGTTCTCGCATAGAAGTAGTCAAAGAAAAACGCTCCCCATTGGATTTTGTGTTATGGAAACAAGCAAAAGAAGGTGAGCCGAGTTGGCCGTCATTGTGGGGCGACGGGCGCCCTGGTTGGCATATTGAATGTTCTGCCATGGCCATGGAGGAATTGGGTGAGCATTTTGATATTCATGGGGGCGGTCTTGATTTGCAATTCCCACATCATGAAAATGAAATTGCCCAGAGTGAAGCGGCTAGTGGTAAAAAATTTGCTAATTATTGGTTGCATATAGGTTTACTGCAAGTAAATAATGAAAAAATGTCCAAGTCCACGGGTAATTTTTTTACGATTGAAGACGTTTTGCAACAACATCACCCGGAAGTAGTTCGTTATTTCTTATTAAGCAGTCATTATCGCAGTCCGTTAAATTATTCCGAAGACAATTTGCAAAATGCGAACAAAGCGCTAACGCGACTTTATCAATCGCTTAAAGATATCGCTATTGATAACGAAGATGACCTGGAAACGAGTTGGCTGGAGCAATTTAATGACGCCATGAACGACGACTTTAATACACCTGTCGCCTTGTCAATCCTTTTTCAATTAAGTCATGAGGTGAATAAAACTCGTGAACCGCGTCTTGCGAATACGTTGAAAAAATTAGCTGAGGTTCTTGGTTTATTACAAAGCCCTGCAGATTTATTTTTGCAAGCGGGTATTAAAGACGTTGATAAAGAAATGATAGAAACATTGATTAACGAACGCCTGGAAGCGCGCGCTGCAAAAAATTGGGCAAAGGCTGACGAACTTCGCAATATCCTGCTCGAACTTGGTATTGAGCTTGAAGATGGAGCGGGTAGTACGACGTGGCGAAAAAAGACGGAATAATTCGCAACCGAGCCGCGACCGTCAGGGAGCGTTACACGGAAAAAAACCACCACACAGCCCTCAAATAATACTCGCTAACTCGCGAGCATCAAAACTCAGTAACACTCCCTAACGGTCGCGGCTCGGTTGTTCTACATTAGGTCAGAGCCGCGACCGTCAGGGAGCGTTACACGGAAAAAAACCACCACACAGCCCCTCAAATAATACTCGCTACCTCGCGAGCATCAAAACTCAGTAACACTCCCTAACGGTCGCGGCTCGGTTGTTCTAAATTAGGTCAGAGCCGCGACCGTCAGGGAGCGTTACACGGAAAAAATCACCACACAGCCCACAAATAATAACCCGTCACTTTTCGAGCATGGAAACTAAGTAACAATCCCTAACGGTCGCGGCTCGGTGCACA
>JAUXWR010000458.1 GCA_030680075.1 Legionella sp. | reverse complement strand
CGCGCTGGCGGAGGCCGGTGAATTCGTCGAGCTCCTCGGCGAAGCTGTCGTCCTCCACGAGGTCCACGAACCTGATCGTTCCTTCGGTGTCGGTGATGATCGGATTCGTGTACGGGTCCCACGCGAAGACAACCGCCTCCTTCTTCACCTCGTCGCCGTCCTTCACCATCAGGATGGCGCCGAGCGGCACCTGCAGGCGCGCCGCCACCGGCGCGTTGCGGTCGGCCGAGGTGCGCACGAAGAGCTCGCCCTCGTATGACGTCACGATGCGCTGGCCTTCGGCGTTGGTGACTGTGATCAGGCGGTCGCCGTACTCGACGATGCCAGTCACCTTCGACTTGCGCACCGTCTGCTCGGCGATGCGGGCCGCCGTGCCGCCGATGTGGAACGTCCGCAGCGTCAGCTGCGTGCCCGGCTCGCCAATGGACTGCGCCGCGATGATGCCCACGGCCTCGCCGATGTCCACCATCTTCATGGTGGCCAGGTTGCGGCAGTAGCACATGCGGCAGAGGCCGCGCTTGGCCTCGAATGTCAGCACAGAGCGGATCTTCACCGACTCGATGCCGGCATCCTCGATGGCGCGGGCCGTCTCCTCCTCCATCATCTGGCCGGCCTCGACCAGCAGCGCCGGGCGACCGGCCGCATCGCGCAGCTGCGGGTCGTACACGTCCTCGGCGGCGACGATGCCCACGATGCGCTCCGACAACGGCTCGATGATGTCCTCGCCTTCCTTCAGCGCCGACACCTCGAGGCCCATGATCGTTCCGCAATCCTCCTCGTTGATCGTCACGTCCTGCGCGACGTCGCAGAGGCGGCGCGTCAGGTAGCCGGCGTCGGCCGTCTTGAGCGCCGTGTCGGCCAGGCCCTGGCGGGCGCCGTGCGTCGAGATGAAGTACTCGAGCACCGAGAGGCCTTCACGGAAGTTCGACTTGATCGGGCTTTCGATGATCTCGCCGATGCCGCCGGTGAGCTTCTTCTGCGGCTTCGCCATCAGGCCGCGCATTCCGGCCAGCTGGCGGATCTGGTCGCGCGAGCCGCGCGACCCGGAATCGAACATCATGAACACCGGGTTGAAGCCGGCCTGCGACTCCCGCATGCGCTTCACCATCGCGTCGGCGATGTCGTTGTTCGCGTGCGTCCAGGTGTCGATCACCTTGTTGTAGCGCTCGCCATTCGTGATGTTGCCCGTCGAGTACGCCTTCTGGAAGCGCTCGACGCGCGCTCCCGCTTCCTCAA
>JAUXWR010000454.1 GCA_030680075.1 Legionella sp. | reverse complement strand
CGTCGAAAAGGCCCTCGCGCGAGTTGGCGCCCCCCGGACGCTGAACACCCCGATCCAGTCGATTTCCGGCGGAGAGATGCAGCGCGTGCTCCTGGCCCGCGCACTGCTCAGGGATCCCGAACTGCTCGTTCTGGACGAGCCAAGCCAGGGGGTGGACCTCGCGGGGCAGGAGGAACTCTTTGCGCTCATCACGGGTATCCGCGACGAACGCGGCTGCGGCGTGCTCATGGTCTCACACGACCTGCATCTCGTGATGAGCTCAACGGATCGCGTCGTCTGCCTCAATCGCACGGTCTGCTGCACCGGGGCGCCACTGGCCGTTTCCAGCGACCCGGCGTATCTGCGCCTCTTTCCGACGAGCCTCCCGGGCTTCGCCCTCTACGCCCACCGCCACGACAACGGCGACGCCTGCAGCACCGGAGACCGGCACGGTGGATGATTTCCTCTGGCGAGCTCTGGCTGCCGGCGTCGGCGCGGCCCTCGTGGCCGGCCCCTTCGGCTCATTCGTGATCTGGCGGCGGATGGCGTACTTCGGCGACACTCTGGCCCACGCCTCTCTGCTGGGCGTGGCGCTGGGGTTCGCGCTCCACGTGAACCCCGCCCTCGGGGTGCTCGCCGTCTGCGCGGGGGTCGCACTGCTGCTGCTCGCCCTGCAGCGGCGCAGACGGCTCCCCGGGGATGCGATCCTCGGCATCCTTTCCCACGGCGCGCTCTCGCTGGGCCTCGTGACCGTGTCCTTTCTCGAGACGCTGCGCGTGGACCTCATTTCTTACCTCTTCGGCGACGTCCTCGCCGTCACGCGAGGCGACCTGTTCTGGATCTACGGCGGCGGCGGCGCAGCGCTCTTCGCCCTGTTCGTCCTTTGGAAACCGCTACTCGTCATGACCGTTCACGAGGATCTCGCCCGCGTCGAGGGCGTGCGCGTCGATTTGATCCAGTCGGCCTTTGTCCTGCTGCTCGCCGTGGTCGTGGCGCTGCTAATGAAGGTCGTCGGCATGCTCCTGATCACCGCGCTGCTGATCATCCCCGCCGCCGCCGCGCGGCGGTTCGCCCGCTCGCCGGAAGCGATGGCCGGCGCGGCCGCGCTGCTGGGTTGCGCGGCCGTCGGCATCGGTCTCTGGGGCTCGCTGCGCTGGGACACTCCGGCGGGACCATCGGTGGTCGTGGCCGCGGCGGCGCTGTTCGCGCTGAGCGAGGCCGTCCCGGTGCGGCGGCGCGGCTAGGGCACTGGCGGGGGCTTCGTCTCCGAATCATTCATCGACCTCGAACGCCATTCCGCGAGAGGAGGAGGTCACGCGCGGCGTCTCGGGGACCCAGGCAAACCGCTCCGCGATGACGAGCCGTGCCGACAGTTTCTTCGAGTCTGCAACATCGGGGCTTTCCCCCACCAGCACCGGCTCCACC
>JAUXWR010000451.1 GCA_030680075.1 Legionella sp. | reverse complement strand
GGTGCCGTTTGAGCATGAGCCGTTCATCGCTGACACGAAGACGAATGCCAAAGGCAAGGGCAAGAAGGGCAAAGACAAGGCGAAGTGACCCCATGAAAAAGCCGTGGAGGGTTTAAATCCGTCCACGGCTTCAAAGGCTCAGAGGGAAGGATTACTTCCTGGTCGCTTCAGCACGATTTTGAATGAATGCGCTGCGGGCGGAGAGGTAAGGATCGACGGCATCCTTCGTGGCCGCGTCGTAGATCTCAAGCTGCTCCGGCAGGGAGCGCAGGGTGTTGGCGGCAGGCGGGATCATGGTCCAGTCGTGCTCCCAGTCGCCACCGCCATGCCAGAAAAGCCCCCAATTGACGGGGTTGAGGACATAATCTCCGGCGAGACCAACGGTCTCACGCGCGGTGCTTGGCCCCATCAACGGCAGCACGATGAACGGGCCGTGGCCGACGCCCCACTTGGCGAGGGTCTGGCCGAGATCCTCGGCGGGGATGTTGACGAGAGAAGGAACCTTGTCCGACACACGGAAGATGCCGCCGACACCACCCAGGGTGTTGATGAGGAACTTGCCGGTCTCCTGCCCGGCGCGCTTGAACTTGCCCTGCAGGGCGCAGTTCACGAAACGAATGGGGTATTTCACGTTCTCGAAGGCGTTGTCGATGCCTTTGCGCACCGGCTTGGGAAGCACGAACTCGTAGCCTTTGGAAACCGGGCGGAAGATGACGAGGTAGAGGCAGTCGTTCATCTTGAACATGACACGGTTGAAGGGCTCCAGCGGATCGGAGACAGATGCCTCCGCGTAGTCGTCCAGCTCATCCGTGCCGGTCTGTGCCACCGGAGCGGCCTTCGCGGTGCCCGGCTTGGCGGCCTGAGGCTTGCTGTCAGCCACCACCTTCGGTGACCGGGGGGTGGAACAAGCCGCTGCTAACGCAACAGCACCTGAAAGCATAAGGCGGAGGATGGTGATTTTCATTGGGGTCGGGAGACGGACTGCGAAAGAGAGCCTAAGACAGCTTCTGCGCCACCTTTTTTATACTGGGCGTCGAGCTGGCTGCGGTAATTGGCGACGAGGCTGACGCCTTCGATGACGACATCGGCGATGCGCCAGCCGGATTCCTGCTCCATGCGGTAGGTCACGCTGTAACGGCTGCCCTTGTAAACCATGCTGGTAGGCACATCGACGCGACCGGCGGCAGGCGTCTGCGCCTTCTGGTAGTTGATGACCGGATGCTCGCCTGGCGTGAACTTGCCGCTGTAGCTGCGGATGATGAGCGTGGTGAAAAGCTGGACGGCCTGCTTCTGCTGCGCCGAT
Organism: Legionella sp.; assembly: GCA_030680075.1. Taxonomy (GTDB): domain Bacteria; phylum Pseudomonadota; class Gammaproteobacteria; order Legionellales; family Legionellaceae; genus Legionella_C. The sequence goes on along the minus strand of JAUXWR010000451.1, from coordinate 276 downwards.
GTGAATGTTTTCCATCCAAGACCGACGGCGCGACGCGTCATCGTCTCAAAGCTGATGTGCTTCTGCAGCGTCGGACGCAGACTCTCGGCCATGGTGGCGCGGTTCGCGACGCGGTCGGCCACGCCGAGCACCTCGTTTACCGCAGTTTTCAGACGTTGTTGCGCCTCCTCGGGCGAGGCGGCAAGCCCGGCGGCAAACGAGCAGGTGATGAGAGTGGTGATAAGGATGCGGGCGATCATGGGACGGGAGCTGGGGCTGGGGAGTTTTCTTTATCAA
>JAUXWR010000450.1 GCA_030680075.1 Legionella sp. | reverse complement strand
GCATTGGCGAATGATGTCATTACAACGTCTGGAACCGACAACACGATCATCCTTCAGAGAGATTTCGCAACTCTGCGGCGGTCGATTGACCAACTCGAGAACTCCATCGCCGCTTATCGGACCGGCGAGACCGCGCTTTCGCAGCCTTACACACCTGACGCTGTCGCGCGAATCCCCGTCGATGTTCTCGATCAGGAATGGCGAGAAGCAAATGCCGCCATCTGGCCGAAATCATGGCTTGGCGCCCGGCGCGTGCGCCGACTGCTAGGCAGCTACGCAGGAGCAAAAGCCGCCGATCCTGTTAAAGATCTGCCCCTGATCCGCGCTATGCAGGAACATCACCAGTCGATCACCGGCAATGCGCTGTCCAAAACCCCTTTGGCATTCTCGGGGCTGCACACTGATTGCACCCAGCTGCGCGGCCATCTACAAAATGCCGAGAAGCTACGGACATCCCTAATTCAGCTTGGTGAATTCGCGGGCGACGTGAAATCTATCGCAGCCAGCATCGTTGCAACACTCAAAGGCGAAATCAATCAACCGCAATTGGCTGATTGCCAAAATTACCTGACCGCATATCAGACCTTTAAAGATGCACGTAGTGCCTTTGAAGAACTTGCGGCTCACCCGATCGACGAAGGCCCGTCTGACCAGTTTCTTGGCCAGCTTCGCGACGAAATGGAGGCACTCGAACAATCTCGAAGCCTTTTCAGAGACTGGTCTTCATGGTGCGCCGTCCGGGCCAAGGCTATAGCAGTCGGACTTGCCCCCCTTGTGCAAGACCTCGAAGCGGGCGCTGTCGCTCCTGATGCCACCCTTTCCGCCTTCCGCCTAGGTTACGCCCGCTGGTGGCTACCTCTTGCCATCGACGCAAGCGCTGAGCTGCGCAACTTCCGACGTTTCCAGCACGAGAACATCATCACCAACTTCCGCGAAGTCGATGATCTCGTGCGAGCACACGCATCTCAGAAGGTCGTGAGCTCACTCGTCCACGGACTGCCGGCCGCGCAGCTTGTGCCAAGAAATTCAGAATTGGGCCGCCTTCGTCATCAAATGGGCCTGCAACGACCCAGCGCCTCTATCCGTGAAATGATTGGCGCAATGCCGGCGAGTTTCGGAAAGCTCGCACCTTGTGTCCTAATGTCTCCACTGTCGATTGCTCAATACTTGCCGACTAACCAGCCATTATTCGACGTCGTTATCTTCGACGAAGCATCGCAAATCGCGACTTGGGACGCAGTCGGCGCCATCGCGCGCGGACGGCAGACCATCATCGTAGGTGACCCAAAGCAATTTCCGCCGACAAACTTCT
>JAUXWR010000448.1 GCA_030680075.1 Legionella sp. | reverse complement strand
GCGCCCATGCCCATGCCGCCGAAGCGGAGGTAGTCGTATTCCATCTTGAGCGACCATGCGGACGAGAGCGCATATTCGACGCCGGCACCCACCGTCGCGCCCCAGGCGCTGATCGAGGCGTTCTGCGGACCTGCCTGGTCGGGCACGTCGGTGAAGGTGATCCCATTGTCGAGGAATCCCTGGTCCAGGCTGTTGACGGCATTGTTCTGGTTGATGGCGACGTCGGAGCGCATCCAGGCGGCACCGGCCTTGGCATAGAGCATGGTGCGGCCGCGCGGCTCGGTGAGGACGCCGAAGCGGCCGGTGAGCGTCGCGATCTCGCGCGGCGTCACCTTGCAACTCGAGCCCACGGTCTGGATGGAGGATTGCAGGCAGGTGTTGGTGCCGCTCGCCGCCACCAGGCTGGCGTCGGCCTCCACGCCCAGGACCAGTTGCGGGCGGACCTGCCAGTTGTAGCCGACCTGGACGCCCGCCAGGAAACCCGGCGTGTTGACGTTGCCGCCGAACAGGCCCGGCCCGTCGGGATCGGTGAAATTGGTCAGGCCCGACATCGCCCCGGCGTGGCCGCCGACGTAGAAGCCCGTCCAGTCGTGCCGAGGCTCCTGGGCATTGGCCGGCGCGCCAAGGAAGAGCGTCAGGATGAGGGCGGCGAGGTGGATGGCGGCGAGGGTGGGGCGGTCGTTGCGCATCCGAGACAGTAGCTCAGGACGCCGCGTGCTACACAACAGCGAAAGGGGAGATGGGATGGCGGCGGCAGCGAAGACGGAAAGCTGGTGCCGATCCGAACGGGCGCAGGCCGACGATCCCAGCCATGCGCTGTTGCTCAATGGCTGGTCGGCGACCACCGGCCGGCGCGCGGCCCTGGCGGACGTGGGCGGTAGCGTTCGCCTTCCCAGCCATATGTACGTCGTGCCAGCCAATGCCTTTGCGCTGGTGCTGGCGGGTGGGATCGCCGAGTCCATCGTGCGCGCTCTGCTCTCTTGCACTAACCTCGGCCTTCCTCGCGCGTCCTCCGCTCCGGACCACAAAGGGATTCGACCATGAAGACCGTCAGCCGCATCTATGACACCCATGCCGATGCCCGCGCGGCCGTGAGCGCGCTGGAGGCGGTCGGCGTGCCGGAGAAGGACATCAGCCTGGTCG
>JAUXWR010000443.1 GCA_030680075.1 Legionella sp. | reverse complement strand
GGTGGCGCCGGTCGCGGTGAAGCCGACCACGACGGCGTTGCGCGCCCGGTCGAGGAGCTTGCGCGTCTGGGCCCCGAGGGTGGCGTGGGCCTCGTCGCAGATCAGCAGCGTCACCGCGTCCCAGTCCATCCGGTCCAGGTGGCGCAGGGCCGCCTGGTAGGTGCAGACCGTCACCCCGGGCTTGCCGACGGCGTCGGGCCCCTCGGGGTTGGAGGTGACGGCGGTGAAGTGGCGCGCCAGGCCGGCCGCGGTCTGCTCGGCCAGGTTGCGCCGTGGCACCAGCACGAGGGTGCTGCCCCCGAGCGCCTGGGCGAGGGCCAGGAACATGATGGTCTTGCCCGAGCCGGTCGGCGCGTCGACCCAGGTCCTCATCGTGCCGTGCGTCAGCCGTCCGGCCAGCTCGTCGAGGGCCTCGATCTGGTGCTCGCGCAGCACCACGTCGGGCCAGGCGGCCGACGGGTCGGCGAGCGCACGGGCGAGGTCCTCGCCGGGCGACGCGGTGGCGGGCGATTCGGTCATGGGATGCGGTCCTTCGGGCATCGCGTGCCGACCTCCAGGGCACGGGCGCAAGCCGGGTCTGATGTCCGGCGCGTCAGCGATCGCGATCCGCGCGCGTTCGTTTGATCGCCGGCGAGAGACGTTTCTCCCGTTCGCCGGCAGCGCGGAGGGATGCGACCGGCCGCAACCCTATCACCGGTCCCGGCGCACATCACAATCCCTGACGACCGGGGCGGGCGCTAGCATCGCGCCCGGTGACACGGACCCCATGACTCCCGAGACCGACATGGTCCCGCCCGGGCCCCCGCAGGGCGGCTGGATCCGTCCGGTGGCGCTGGTCGCCTCGTGCCTGGTGATCGGGTTCGTCGGAGGCTGGGTGCTGCGCGGCGACGAGGGCCCGGTCACGGTGCTCGCCCCCGCCGCCCCCGTGGACTCGGGCGAGACGGGGTCGGTGACGACCGGTGGCACGTCCACCGCACCGGGCGCGACCACCAGCACGGCCCCCGGCACGACGCC
>JAUXWR010000441.1 GCA_030680075.1 Legionella sp. | reverse complement strand
CGCGGCGACCGCGGCGATGGAATGCTGGGCCAGGCAGACGGCGAATGGTTCCCCGCTCTCGACGGTCCGGGCAACCTGCCGGGCGAGGGCGAACGGGTAGGCGAGGTATTTCGCCGTCCGGAGCGCCGTGGTCCGTCCCATGGGCCAACCCTTGAAGGGGTGGAGCCGGACGCCGAAGCGCGCCTCGACGGCCCCGGGATCGCCGGGTTGCGGGGCGAACACCTCGACCGCGTGGCCCCGGCGGACCAGTTCCCTGACCAGGTAAAGTGCCGCCGCCGAGCCGCCGCCGGACGCGGGATGGAAGGGCTCATGAGTGAGGAACGCGATGCGCACCGGGAGCGGGAAGGTAGGGGACGGGTGCGGGCTCGCCAAGCCGCCGGTCCGGTCAGCAAGCGGATTCGCCGGTCCCCCGGGCCGGTGGGGGGAGGATCTCGCCGTCGCCTGGACCGCGATCCGGGCAGGTTCCATGCCGCGGGCCGACTTTCTGAATTCGGGCTGTCGCCGGGGCGGAAAACCGGGTGAGCTAGCGCCGTCGGTTCGGTGGCTGATGTATGCTCGCGGAGTCGTCCAATAGTCCATCGGCGGGAGCCTCCCCGGGGGGCGGCCGGCGGCTTTGGCCTCTGATGCTCGTGGCCCTGGTGGCGGCGATCCTCGGGGCGGCGACCGGCTGGGTGAGTTACCGATCCCACCAGGCCCGCCGGTACGCGGTCATCGCGGGCGAACTGGCGGCCATTGCCGACCTTAAGCTCGCCACCCTGGAATGGTGGCGGTACGAGCGTCTGGCGGACGCCCGCTACCTCGCCGTCCAGGCCATGCTCCAGCCGGGGGTGGCCAGCCTGCTCACCGTACCCGACTCCCCGGCTGCCGATCCGGGTGCGGGTGCGGCCGGCCGCGCGATGGAGCCGGAGGTCGAGGGCTGGCTGGCTTCGTTCCTGGACGGCGCCGAGTATTCCTCGGTGCTCCTGGTGGATCGCTCGGCGCGCGTCCGCGTCGTTCTCCCGGCCACGGCTGGCCGGTTGGAATCCGTCGAGCAGGAGTGGGTGGCCGAGGTGCTGCAGCAGGGCCGGCCGGTGTTGCGGGATCTGCCCTGGAGTTCCGCCAGCAACGCTCCACCCGTCGATCTGGTGGTCCCGGTGGGGACGGAGGGGGGGCCGGTGTTGGGGGTGCTTGTCCTGCGCACCGAGACCCGGAAGTTCATGGATCGGCTGCTCTCGGCATGGCCGTTGGCCAGCGTGCCTG
>JAUXWR010000416.1 GCA_030680075.1 Legionella sp. | reverse complement strand
ACGCCGGGCCTGTCCGCCTTGTTGATGACAAGGATATCCGCAATTTCCAAAATGCCGGCTTTGATGGCTTGAATATCATCGCCGAGGCCGGGCGCCTCCACGACCAGCGTGGTATGCGCGAGGCGGGCTATATCCACCTCGCTTTGCCCGGCGCCGACAGTTTCAATCATGATAATATCAAAACCTGCCGCATCAAAAACTTGCACAATGTTTGCAGTTGCCTGGGCCAGCCCGCCCAGTGAACCGCGCGTTGCCATGGAACGGATGAACACGCCGGGGTCGCCGGAAAGGTCGCGCATGCGTACGCGGTCACCGAGCACCGCCCCGCCTGTGAACGGGCTGGATGGATCCACCGCAACGACCGCCACACGCCTGTTCTCCGCTCTGCGGTACAGCAGGGCAAGCTGGTTGACAAGCGATGATTTGCCGGTACCCGGCGCGCCCGTCACGCCGACAAGATGCGCCCTCCCGGTGTGTGGAAAAAGTTCGATCAATGCAGAGCGCCCTTCGGGCGCATTGTTTTCCACCTGCGTGAGCAGGCGCGCCAATGCAAGACGGTCACCGTTGAGAACTGCCTGAGAATATGTCATTGACATTAAGAACAAAACACAGAGCCTGCTGCACTCTGTGTTATTGTAAACTTCATCCTGTCATTGCCATCCGCACGTCACGGACGATGTCTTCGGTGGAGGCGCCGGGACCGAAGACGCCGGCCACTCCCATCTCGATTAAGCGATGCAGGTCCTCATCCGGAATGATGCCTCCGATAAAGACTTTCACGTGAGTCTGCCCGTTGGCTCTCAGTAATTCCATCACCCGCGGGGTCAAGGCCATGTGCGCGCCGGAGAGGATGGAGAGCCCGACCACATCCACATCCTCCTGAAGCGCGGCTTCGGCGATCATTTCAGGGGTCTGGCGCAGGCCGGTGTAAATGACCTCCATGCCGGCATCGCGCAAGGCGCGGGCAACCACCTTTGCGCCGCGGTCGTGTCCGTCCAAACCGGGTTTTGCCACGAGCACACGTATCCTTCGATCTTGCTCAGGACTGGTCTTCTTATCGGTCATTTTTCCTCCGAGGGAAATTTCGTTGACATTATACTATGTATCATAAAGCCGCTTCACTTAAGTGAAAAGAGGAGGGAGGCATCCGGCGGGGGATCCTTTTTTTGTATCCCATTTGCAAGTATTTGCGCCTAAATTTATCAACGGGGAAATGCTATACTTAACCCCATTGCATAACCGGCTGGCAAAGCATCGAGGGTCACCAGGTTTGATGTTCTTTTATGGACGGAGGTAGCAAATGACGGACCGTTTCCGCATCATCACGCTGTTCAAACGGGACCAAAGCGCTTTAAGGATAACCGGGATCTATCTACTGGTGGGATGGCTGTGGATCCTGTACTCCGACCGGTTTGCCGCCGCGGTTGCAACTGACAGCGCCTCGCTTGTCCTGATCAGCATATACAAAGGCTGGGGATTCATCATTGTCACATCCATCCTTTTGTACTGGCTGATCCACAGCCATACCGCACGGCTTAATAAAAGCGAACAGCGCTATCGAACCTTGTTTGAAGGTACGCCTGTCGCCATATGGGAGGAGGATTTTTCGCGG
>JAUXWR010000400.1 GCA_030680075.1 Legionella sp. | reverse complement strand
TGACGACGACCTTTTGCAGGATCAACTGGCTGGTCAGGCCACCGCCCATGCTGCCGCCACCGCCACCACTGGCCTTGCAGTCCAGCGTATTGACCACGGCGATGCTGGTGTCGGTCGGGATGCTGGCGGTTGGCGGTGTATAGGTCGTGGTCCAGGTTGGCACTTTGGTCTGGTCCGCGCAGGCTCCGGGCGGCGCCGGCAGCGTTTCGCTGACGGTGCAGGTGCTGCCGAAAGCGATGTTGCCGATGGTCTGTGTGCTGCCATGCGACAGCGCCGTCAGGGGCGTCACCACCGCCGGGCTCATACCGGAGGAGCAACTGAGGTTTGCCGGAAAAGTCAGCCCTGCGACCGCGGCGCCGGTGTTGTCGACGACGGTCTTGGTCACAACGAGCCCGCCGTCGCCGATAGACGGCGCGCAGCCCAGCGTGTTGCGCACGACGATGGTCTTGCCCGGTCCCGGAGTGATCGTGACGCTCGCCGGCGTATAGGTAGGCAGAGCGGTCCAGGCCAGCGACTGACCGGCCGGACAGACATTCGGCACGTTCGGCGGCGGCGGCAGGGTCTCGACCACGCCGCAGCTCTGGTTGATTGGAATATTGGTAAGCACCGCCGAGGTGCCGAAGGGCACGTTCAACGGCGTGGCGTTGCCGTCGCAAGTGACAACGACGGGGAAGGTCAGTGCGTTGAGCGCGCTGAGCGGCACGTTGTTGGGACGGTCGATCAGCTTCTGCACCAGCAGATAGCCGCCGGCGGGTTTGCACTCCAGAGTATTGGTCACCGTGACGTTGACCGTCGTGCCGTTGACCGGCACCGGCGACGCCGGATTCATCAACGGCGGCATCGACCAGGTCGGAACGTCGCCAGGCGTCGGACAGAGGCCAGTGACGGTTGGCGGCGTCTCGGTGATGGTGCACTGGCTGTTGAGCGCAATATTGCTCACGGTCTGCGGACCGGCTTCCGAGAGACCGACATTCGTCACCACGGCCGGGCTGCCACCGGTCGCACAGCTTACCGAGGTTGGGTAGACGAGGTTGTCGGTCGTGAGAAAGGCCTTGTAGGGATTGTTGACGACCTTCGTCAGCACCAGCTTGCCGGACTGGTCGCCGGAGCCTTCCTTGCACGACAGCGTATTGCGGACGGTGATCGTGCTCAAGGTATTGCCAATGGTCGCGGTGTCCTGCGGCAGGTAGTCGATCGTCCAGGTCGGCACCTGGCCTGCGATAGGACAGTTGCCTGTCGGCACCGGCAATGGCGTGAGCTCGGTCGCCTTGCATAGACTGTTGAGGGCGACGTTGCTGATCGTCTGCGAACCGCCGTCCACCAGGGTGACGGAGTGAAGAGCCGCGGGGCTCATGCCGAGCTGGCAACTTACGTTGATGTTGAACGATCCGTTGTAGGTGAGACGCAGCGGATCGGTGTTCACCACCAGCTTTTTGACCTCAAGCTGGCCGGACCCGCCACCGTGTTCTCCCTTGCAATCCAGCGTGTTGGTCACGGTCACGCTGGTGCTGACGCCGGATAGCTGGAACGGCGTTGCCGGCGCGATGACCGGAGGTGTCTGCCAGGTCGCCACCTTGGGCGCGGGACAGGCGCTGGCCGGCGC
>JAUXWR010000399.1 GCA_030680075.1 Legionella sp. | reverse complement strand
GGTGTGGCGTAGGGACTTTTCTCGAAATTTCGCATCAGTTCCCGGATCTTGGCCTGCTCCTGTCCAGTGAATTCGATCTCATGCCCGGGCTTTGACACCGCTCCGCGCAGATCGAGAATTGTCTGACGCGCGACAAGCAGCGATATGACGGTGTTGAAGATTTTTGCAGTGAGTTTTAATTTGCTTTTCAACTCCTCGCGTGGAATTCCCCTTCGCAGGGGGTATTGCGCGTGATTCGCCTCCACGAACTGGAAAATCCTTTCCTGCAATTCATTCAAATGGGGGATGGCAATGGCAAGCGAGTCGCTATTGGTATTCTGTTCGCCGTTCTCCAAAACGATGAGTTTCCCGCTTTCCAGCAATTCTTGCAAGGCTGTTTCCGCTACCGGTGCATCTAAACGGGATTTTGAGACGATCTCCTTCAACGGCGCGATATGAAACGACAGTGCGGCCTCGAACAAAACCTCCGCAGGGGAACCTTGCGCAAGCGATGCCAACGACTGTAGTACGTTTTCGTCGAAACGTTTGTGCCTGCCCCTGGGTTGATGGTCAATGACCGTGCCTCCGCCAAGTGTTTCACTGGGCGATGGGCGTCGCAGGATGTACCGGTCGCCGCGTACGGCCACAAGTGGATCGCGCAATTCGAATTGGATCCAGGCTTCTTCGCCTGCATGGAGTTCTTCCGTTCCGAGCAGGCGCAGGGTGGCGATTGTCTCGCTTGCACCGACAAAGAATTTCACCTCATCGCCGTGTTTGATGGATGCTGTTACATCTTTCAGTAGACGAAGGCGGGCGTCCATCCTGCGCGTAGGCTGGTATTGATTCGGGTGCGCCACCACTTCGCCGCGCCGGATCAACTCTGTGTCCACGCCTGAAATATTAACCGCCGTGCGCGAACCCGGCACGGCTCGTTCCTCTTTTCTTTTATGGGTTTGAAGCCCGCGGATCCTTCCCTTCAAACCTTGCGGCAGAATCTCCACTTCTTCACCAATGGAGAGATGACCGTCGCTGAGTGTGCCTGTCACGACAGTGCCGAAACCGCTCATGCTGAAGACGCGGTCAATCGGCAGGCGCGGTCGGTTGAGATCCTGCCGTGCGGGCTTTTGCTGCAAGACTTTTTCGAGGGAGGAAATTAATTCTTTGAGTCCTGTTTT
>JAUXWR010000398.1 GCA_030680075.1 Legionella sp. | reverse complement strand
AGACGACGATCGCGTACTGCTCGTCGTCCGCGATCGCCAGCGGGAGGCGGCCGTCCTGCGGGTCGGCGACCTGCACCCAGCGCTCCCAGGTGCGTCGCACGGCGTCCTCGCCGGGGTGCGCCTGGAAGATGTGTCGCCGTCGCATGTTCACGTCCGCGGGCGCGAACAGCAGCACGCACTCCGCCGGGTCACCGTCTCGGCCCGCCCGGCCGGCCTCCTGGTAGTACGCCTCGAGGCGGGGCGGGAGGTTGAAATGAACGACATAACGCACATCGGGCTTGTCGATGCCCATCCCGAAGGCGACGGTGGCGACCACGACCGGGGTCTCGCCGAGGGTGAAGCGCCGCTGGGTCGCCGTCCTCAGGTTCCGGTCGAGCCCGGCGTGGTACGGCTCCGCGCGCACGCCCGCCGCCGCGAGGCGGGCCGCGAGCGTCTCGACGCCGTCGCGCGTGGCGGCGTAGACGATGCCGGAGGCGTCACCCTTCGAGCGGGCGTAGTCCAGCAGCCAGCGCGTCCGGTCCTCCACGCCCACGATCGATTCGACGGCGTACGAGAGGTTGGGGCGGTCGACCGTCGTAACGATCTGCTCGGCGGTGCCGGTGATGCCGAGGCCCTGCGCGATGTCGCGGCGGACACGCGGGTTCGCGGTCGCGGTGAGGGCGAGCGTGCGCGGGTTGCCCAGGCGTTCGCGCACGCCGCCCAGCAGCAGGTAATCGGGGCGGAAGTTGTGCCCCCACTCGGAGATGCAATGCGCCTCGTCGATGGCTAGCAGATTCACGCCCGCCGCGCGGAGGCCGTCCGTGAAGCGCGTGTTCTGGAAACGCTCGGGCGCGACGTACAGCAGTTTCACGCGTCCGCTCACGAACTCCAGGTAGCGCCGGTTCTGTTCCGCGCGGTCCAGGTTGGAGTTGATGAAGGTCGCCGGCACGCCGGCGGTCTGGAGCCCTTCCACCTGGTCCTGCATCAGCGCGATGAGCGGTGAGACCACGACGGTCCGCCCGACCTCCAGCGCCGGGAGGACGAAGCAGAGGCTCTTGCCGGTGCCGGTGGGCATGACCGCGACCACGTCGTGACGGGCGAGGGCGGTGAGGACGCGCTCCTGGCCGCCGCGGAAGTCCGGGTAGCCGAAGACCTCGCGCAGGCGGGCGCGATACGCCTCCACGTTGCCGGGGAGCGCGGAAGCGGTCGCGATCGGGCGGGCCCCGGCGCCGTCATCGGGCGGGGGTAGGTCGGGCATCGCGCCGCACTCCGGGCACGCCGGGGCGTCCGGCGGTACCGGCGCGTCGCACTCCGCGCAGCGATCGGTCAAGCGAGGGCGTCCTTCGCACGGGCGGCCGGGTGGGCGGCTGGGGCTGCCATCGTATCGCGCTCGCCCGGGAGCGCCCCGCGCCGCGACGCTGGTTTGACCGCCTCCGGCCGCACGAGGAACATCGATGCGGGCGCGCAACAGTGTCGCGGGCGACCGCGACGGGCCGCGAGAGGATCAGCGATGCGACACGCGCCAATCCGGTGGGCCGGGCTGCTGGTCGCCTCGGGCGCGCTGCTCCTCGGCGCCTGCGCAAGCAACGAGGCGGCCACGCCGTCCCCGACGCCGACCGCCACGACCACCCTCGCCGCGACAGGCACCGCGACCGCGGGCATCGAGACGGTGCGCCAGGCGG
>JAUXWR010000411.1 GCA_030680075.1 Legionella sp. | reverse complement strand
GCGATCTTGCCCACGTCATGCATCGGGCTCGCGTAGTGAATGACATCGCAGAACTCCGCATCCAGGCCGAGCGAGCGCGCCAGCTCCACGGTGTAAAAGCTGATGCGCGCCACGTGCGCGCCGGTTTCCTCGTCCTTGTAGGAGGCGGCGCGCGTCATGGTGGCGATGGTCTCACGGTAGCTCGCAGCAAGCTGGCGCGTGCGCTCTTTCACCTGCGTGTCGAGAATGCGGTTGTGGTTGGCGAGGAAATCGCTGAATTCCTTCAGGCGCAGGAGGTTTCTCACGCGGATGCGCAACTCGTTGCGATCCACCGGCTTGGTGATGAATTCCTCGGCCCCCGCTTCCAGTCCGCGCAGGCGCGAGTCACGGTCATCCAGCGCGGTCACCATCACCACCGGGATCGCCTTGGTCGCGGCGTCCGCCTTGAGCGCGCGCGCCACTTCGTAGCCGTCCATGCCGGGCATCATGTTGTCGAGCAGGATGATGTCGGGCGGGCTCTGCCGCGCGAGTTCGAGCGCCTGCGCGCCGCCGGCCGCCTCCAGCGCCGCATAGCCCTCGGCCTCGAGCATCGCCACCAGCAGCCTGCGGTTTCTGTCCTCGTCGTCGACAACCAGTATCCGCGCGGGTTCTTTCACTGCGTTCATTGTTTCTTCTCCTCCAGGGGCAAACGCAGCGTGAAGGTGCTGCCTTGGCCGGGTTCGCTTTCGAGTTCGATGGTGCCGCCGTGCAGCTCGGCGAGGCGCCGTGCAAGCGCGAGGCCCATGCCCACACCGCCGTGCCGGCGCGCCAGGCCCGCATCGAGCTGGACGAGCGGCCTGAACAGCTTCGGAAGGTCCTCGCGCGCGATGCCGATGCCCGTGTCCGCCAGCGCGATTTCGAGCGCGCCGCCGGCGCGCCGCGCGCTCACAACCGCCGCGCCACCGTCGCGATTGAATTTGATCGCGTTGTCGATGAGCGCATCGAGCATGCGCCGCAGCGCCTTCGGATCCAGTTCCGCGCTGCCGGTATCCGGCGCCACATCCAGCCGCAGGGTGACGCCGCGCGCCGCGGCCGCTTTGGCGTGCGCGGCCACGCGCTCTCCGATC
>JAUXWR010000387.1 GCA_030680075.1 Legionella sp. | reverse complement strand
TGCTGACCGAAGGCTGGGACACCAATACCGTGACCCACATCCTCGGCATCAGAGCGTTCTGCACCCAGTTGTTGTGCGAACAGGTGGTCGGCCGCGGCCTGCGTCGCCAGTCCTATGATCTCAACCCGAAGACCGGTTTGTTCGACGTCGAATATGCCGACATCATGGGCATACCCTTTGATTTCGCCTCCTCGCCGCAGAAGGCGACGCCGACCGCGCCGAAGCCGGTCACGCGCGTCTATGCGATCAAGGAACGAGCGGAGTTCGAGATCCGCTTCCCGCGCGTCAGCGGCTATCGCCGCGACCTGCCGTCCGAGAAACTGGATGCTCAATTCACAGCGGACAGCCGGCTGGAGATCACGCCCGCCGACATCGGCCCCACCTCGGTGGTGATGGAAGGCATCGTCGGCGCCGGCGTCACCATCACGCCGCAGGTGCTGGAGCGACTGCGTCATTCGGAGATCAGCTTCAACCTCGCCAAGCATCTGCTCTACACGCAATTCCGCGACGACGAGGGTTTTCCCAAGCAGCATCTGTTTCCGCAGATTCAGCGTCTGGCGCGCCGATGGCTCGACGAGGGCTATTTGGTCACCAGGGGCGTGCCGATCGGCGCCATTCTGTATCAGGACCAACTCGCCCGCGCCGCGGAAAAGATCGACATCGCGCTGACGCGCGGCAGCGAGGGACGGCTGTTGGCGGTGCTCGATCCCTATAACCCCCGGGGCTCGACGCGCTTCGTCAACTTCATCACCTCGAAGCCGGCATGGAAGACCGGCGCGCAGCCGCCGAAGTGCCACATCAGCCACGTCGTGCTCGACAGTAGCTGGGAAGAGCAGCTCGCGCTCACCCTCGAAAATCATCCCCGCGTGCTGGCCTATGCGAAGAACCAGGCGATGGGGTTCGACGTCCCCTACCTCGACGCCGGCGTGATGCGGCGCTACGTTCCCGACTTCCTCGTCCGGCTCGATATCGATGGCGATGAGCCGCTGAACCTGATCCTTGAAGTCAAAGGCATCAAGGACGAGAGCGACAAGGCCAAGGCGCA
>JAUXWR010000386.1 GCA_030680075.1 Legionella sp. | reverse complement strand
CGCGCGAAGTGCTCGCGCTGATCCAGCAGCACGGCGGCACGCCGATCGGCGTCGCTTCGATCGTCAACCGCTCCGGCCGTGAGAATCCCTTCGAGGCCGAGGGACTGCCGTTCACCGCGCTCGCGGACGTCGAAGCCGTGTCGTGGGATCCGGCCGAGTGCCCGCTGTGCAAGTCCGGCGCGCAGGGGCCGGCGGTCAAACCCGGCAGCCGTCAGGTTGCGGAGTCCGGGACCGGGGGCGGAGGGTTTGCATAAAGGCCCCATGCCCAAAGGCTGGGGGCCGATTCAGGAGTCCCTCGGCCGCATCGCCGGGCTGTCCCTGTTGACGTTCGACGCGGGCGGCAGGGAGTTTGCCGCAACCGGCGTCCCCGAACTCTGTCGGCTCATCGGTTCCGACGCCGAGGGTGGGCGGCGCTGCGCAGCGTGGTGCGGACGCCAGCGCGACCTGGCTGCGGCCGAGAATCGCACGATCTTCTACCGCTGCCACGCCGGGCTGCAGTGTTTCGCGACACCGTTGCGGGTCGCGGGCCGCGCGGCCGGATCGCTGCTCGGTGGCAGAATCCTCGAGCGGGCCGGCGATGTCGACGACATCGAGGCCCTGACCCGCGCGCTTGATCTGCCCGCAGACGCCGTGCGCCGGGCAGTCGGCGGCCTGGCCCTCGGCAACCCGCGCCTGCTCGCCCGCGCCGCCGAACTGGCAACGCTCACCGCAAAGGCGCTCTTCACCGCCGACCGTCAACTCGCCCTGGAGCGCACGCGCACGGCACTGCTCACCTCGCTGCTCTCCATCGGGGCGGATTTTGCCCGGGAGCGCGCGCCGCACGAGGTGCACGCGATGATCCTGGACGCCGCCTCGATCCTGTTCGATATGCGCCGCGCCTGCCTCCTCGTGCACGACGAGAGCACTGGCCGCTTTCGCCTGCGTACGACGTTCGGCGCGCCGCCCGGTCTTCTTCCCGCCGCCGGGCTCTCGGCCGACAGTCCGCTGCTCGCGCATGCCCTGCGCGA
>JAUXWR010000372.1 GCA_030680075.1 Legionella sp. | reverse complement strand
GGTGGTGCGCAGGATGATCTGACGCTCGGCTTCAAACGACGGATAGGAAATGTCGACCTGCATCAGGAACCGGTCGAGTTGCGCTTCGGGAAGTGGATAGGTGCCTTCCTGTTCGATGGGGTTCTGCGTCGCGAGCACGTGGAACGGCTGCGGCAGGGCGTGATACTGGCCGGCGATGGAGACGCGGCCTTCCTGCATGGCCTGCAAAAGCGCCGACTGTGTACGCGGGCTCGCGCGGTTGATTTCGTCGGCCATCAGGAGCTGGCAAAACACCGGGCCCTGGATGAAGCGGAAGAAGCGTTTACCGCTGCCGTCTTCCTCCAGCACTTCAGTACCAAGTATGTCGGCGGGCATGAGGTCGGGCGTGAACTGGACGCGTTTATCATCAAGGCCCAGCACGACGCCGAGCGCATGGACTAATTTGGTCTTGGCAAGCCCCGGAACGCCGATGAGCAGAACGTGGCCACCCGCAAGCAGGGTGATGAGGCTCTCCTCCACCACCGAGTCCTGGCCGTAGATCACGTGATCGATCGCGGTGCGCGCCTTCTGGACGAGGTCCGCGACGCGCTCCATATCCGCGACGGCGTTTTCCGCCCTGAGATTTTCCGGCTGTGTTATCGTTGAAGCCACACGCGAACTCCACCAAGTAAGGCTAAGTAAGGAAGTTGTAGATTACCGACTGCCGGGCGTTATGGAACCCTCGATACCTAACAAAGTAGCCATCGCGCCGGATTCCGCCTCTGGGCCGGCCCCCCTCGGACCGGTCCCTGGCGCCTCCCAGGACTCGATGGATCGGAAAGCCGCCGCGTTTCCAGATTTGTGCGGCGATTTTAACATGCGCATCGACCGCAACGGCACCTGGTACTACCGCGGCTCGCCCATTGGCCGCGCGGCGTTGGTGAAGCTCTTTTCGACGGTCCTGCGCCGCGACGAGGAAGGCGCCCATTGGCTGACTACGCCGGTCGAAAACGGCCGGATCGAGGTCGAAGACGCCCCATTCATCGCTGTAGAGCTTATAGCGGAAGGGGTTGGGGCCAGCCAAGTCATACGATTTCGCACGAATGTCGACGATATCGTCACTTTGGACGCCAATCACCCCTTGCGCGTGGAAGAAGATGCGAAGACGGGCGAACCGCGCCCCTATATCCATGTCCGCAAGGGCCTAGAGGCCCGGATCGCCCGGGCGGTGTTTTACCACCTGATTGAACGGGGCGAAATTAGACCGGCCACCACCGACGCGCGCGGCGCGGGCGAGTTTGGCGTTTGGAGCGCGGGGCAGTTCTTCGCGCTGGGTTCCCCGGTATGAGTTCGCCCTCGCGCCTTGAAATGCCGCCCGCGCCCCTGACGCGCGCCGAAATTCGCGCCCAACTTGCCGCCGGGCGTCCGGCGCGTGGCCCGTTTGGCGATACCGCGACCGCCGCGCGCCTTGCCGGCGATGCTGCCGTGACGCCGCTGTCGCCGGAGCGTTATGCCGCCATCGGCATGGGCGCGCCCCCGCGCGCGCTGACCGGCGCGCCTGTTCCCGCGGCGGTTCTAGTCCCCCTGATCGAACATGACGATGGCTTTACGATTCTGTTCACCCAGCGCACGGCCGACCTCAAATCGCACGCGGGTCAGATTTCCTTTCCCGGCGGGCGGGTCGAGCCAAACGATGTCGATGTCGTGGCCGCGGCCTTGCGCGAAAGCCGCGAGGAGATCGGCCTTGCGAGCGAGACCGTGGAAATCCTGGGTCGTCTTGCGCCCTACATCACGGTCACCAACTACGAAGTCACACCCATCGTCGGCGTGATCGCGCCGCCGCTGCGCGTGAAGGCCGATCCGTTTGAGGTGGCCGAGATTTTCGAGGTTCCGCTGTCCTTCTTCCTGGATCCGGTCAACCACCAGCGTCACAGCCGGGTCGCCAACGGCGTGCCGCGCGCCTACTACGCGATGCCCTACGGGGATCGCTATATCTGGGGCGCGACCGCGGGTATGCTGCTCAGTCTCTACGATGTACTCACGGCGCGCTGACGCGCCGCCGCAACCGACGGCGCGC
>JAUXWR010000366.1 GCA_030680075.1 Legionella sp. | reverse complement strand
GCAGTGTCGATGACGAAGCCATCGATCAGGCCGCGATAGTGCCGCGCCACCGACAATGGTGAAACGTCAAGGCCAAGTTCTTTCATCATCTTCGCAGCCGGACCTTTGACGGCTGCTCCGCCGATGATGGGCGATACCGCGATGGCCGGCACCTTGCGCGCGGCGAGCCTGTCGCGAATACCGGTCAACGACAGGATCGGATCGATGCTGACGAACGGATTCGACGGACAGAAGGCGAGGAAATCATGCGTATCGTCCAGCGCTGCAATGAAACCCGCGCCCGGGCGCGCGGTGTCGATGCCGTCGAACCTGAAGCCGGACACCGAGACACTGCATTGCAGACGGACGAAATAATCCTGAAAGCCAAGCTCGCCATCGGCGGTCAGCACGATGGTCCGCACGGCATCGTCGCTCATCGGCACGACATGGCTCTTGATGCCGAGCCGTTCACACATCGCGCGGGTGATCGTGGAGAGACTGTCGCCCTGACGCAATCGCTGCGTGCGCAGAATATGCATCGCCACATCACGATCGCCGAGCCTGAACCAGTCCGGTCCCCCGAGCCGCTTCATCTGCTCCATCATGTGCCAGGATTCGTCGACAACGCCCCAGCCGGTCACCGGATTGGCGATGCCGCCGAGCGTATAGACCACGGTGTCGATGTCCGGCGACACATGCAGGCCAACATGTTCGAAGTCGTCGGCGGTGTTGACGATAACGGTGAGCGCCGCCCCGGCAATCTGCGCGAAGCCATCGGCCAGTTTGGCGCCGCCAACACCCCCTGCGAGCGCGAGCATGTCAGCCTTCCGCCGTCGCGGCCGCGCGCGCCGGCTTCATGGCCGGGGCCGTCAGCACGAGTGGCGCCAACGGTGCGGCGTTGAACGAACGCTGGCGCTGTTCAGCCACCACGTCACCATACAGCGTCGTGCGCTGTTTCGGCCGCCGGCCTGAAGCCGCGATCACGCGGTCCATGGTCTGCGGCGGCCATTCCTGGCCATGCTCGGTGCCGGCGGCGCGCGAAATGCTTTCGTTCATAAGCGTTCCACCAAGGTCGTTGACTCCGGAGGCCAGCATCATGGCAACGCCCTCTTCGCCCAGCTTCACCCACGAGGTCTGGATATTGCCGATGACCGGGTGCAGTACAAGGCGCGCGACCGCATGCATCAGCAGCGTTTCGCGCGAGGTCGGGCCGCGCCTAGCGCCACCCTTGAAGTACAGCGGCGACTCCATATGAACGAAAGGCAGCGGCACGAATTCGGTGAAGCCGCCGGTGCGCTCCTGCAAATCGCGGATATGCAGCAGATGCGCGGCCCAATGCCCGGCATTGTCGACATGCCCGAACATGATCGTGGCCGTTGTTCTCAGGCCAACGCGGTGCGCCGCTTCGATGACGCCGAGCCATTGCTGCGTATCGAGCTTATCGGGACAGATGACGCGCCGGACATCGTCGTGAAGAATTTCGGCGGCCGTGCCGGGCAATGTACCGAGGCCCTCGTCGCGCAACATGGCGAGGAAATCAGGAATGGCAATGCCGAGCGTCTGCGCGCCATGCGTCACTTCAAGTGGCGAGAACGCATGCACATGCATGCCCGGCACGGCGTTCTTCACCGTGCGGACGATGTCGAGATAGGTCTGGCCGGTGAAGGTCGGATGACTGCCGCCCTGCATGCAGACTTCAGTCGCGCCGCGATCCCAGGCTTCCACCGCACGGCGCGCGACTTCGTCGAGCGACAACAGATAAGGCGTGCCACGCAGATTGTCCGAGGTCTTGCCTTTGGAGAAGGCGCAGAAGCCGCATTTGTAACCGCAAATATTGGTGTAATTGATATTGCGATTAACGACATAGGTCACCGTGTCGCCGTTGACGCGTTGGCGAAGATCGTTGGCGGCCTGCGCGATCAGATTGATCTCACTGCCGCGGGCTTCGAACAACTGCCCGACTTCAGCCGGTGACAACCGCGTGCCTTGTGTCGCGGCGTGAAGAACATCGTCAAAGTCCGGCCGCGCCCGTTCGATCACCGCCGGCGGTGCCTGAATGACCATCGCCGCCGCGCCGGGGCTCCACGCGTCGGCGCGCGCCCAGCCTTCGGAGTCGCTGGCACGCAACGCCACCGTCGCGACTTTGGCATCGAGCCAGCGCTTCGGCTTCTTCAGATAGTCGGGATAGATCGGCAATCTCGCCACCAAACGGCCGCCGAATTTCTCGGTCGCCGCCCTTAATTGCTCAATCTGCGGCCACGGCGCTTCGGGGTTGACGTGATCCGGCGTCACTGGCGAGACGCCGCCCCAGTCGTCGATGCCGGCGTTCAGCACTTCCGGAAACCGCGCAAAGCTCAAGTTAGGCGGCACCTGAATATGCATCGCAGGGCCGAGGATGAGACGCGCCACGGCCGTCGTCCACAACAGGTCGTCAAAGGCCGCGTTGTCCGCCGCGCTCATGCGCGTGCCGGGCTTGGCGACGAAGTTCTGAACGATGACTTCCTGAATGTGACCGTAGCGCGCGTGAATGGCCTTGATGGTCAGCAGCGACTGAATGCGCTCCAGCCGCGTTTCGCCGATGCCGATGAGAATACCCGTCGTGAAAGGCACGGCGAGCTTGCCCGCTTCGACCAGTGTTGAGATGCGCGCCGCCGGCGCCTTGTCCGGCGCGCCATAATGCGCGCCGCCCTTGGCCGCAAGATGAGGCGAGACACTTTCCAGCATCATGCCTTGCGACACGCTGGCGGTGCGCAGCAATCTCAGCTCCGCCGCCGTCATGGTGCCGGGATTGGCATGCGCCAGCAGCCCCGTATCCTGTTGCACGCGGGCAGCG
>JAUXWR010000362.1 GCA_030680075.1 Legionella sp. | reverse complement strand
ACGCGCGCCTCGCCGCGCGGCACGACAACAATTCGGCGGCGTCGCAGAGCAGGCCGCTTCCGTGGCGAATCCCTCCCTCTCCGCCAGTTCCTCGTTCCCTATTTCCGGCCTAAGGCCCGCTTAATCAGGCCGTTTCGCACGTGTCGACGCCTCAACAGAGGCCGACACGCATGCCTGTACCCTCCGATGTACCACCCAATGTACCACTCAAGGTATCACCGGGCGCACCCGCCGATGGGCCAGCGGTCGAGAGCCGCCGCACGATCACGTCCGGCGTAAAGCCGCCGCCTTATCTGATCGGCGGGCCGGCCGGCTGGCGCTTCCAGATTCGCCTTCCCGCAAACCTCTTCGGCGACGATTTCCGACTTGCCGGAGCCGTTCCTATCATTCGTGTGACCCTAGGCCCGCGCGGCCGCGGTGAGGCTCGGCGTCTGGCGCAACACTGCGCCGCGCTCTGCCGGACCATCTTCGCGCTCGCCGCAGCAACGAAGGAAGACCGCACCATGGATACCCAATCTCACGGCAACCACGACAACGAACTCGCCGAACAGGTCGTCGCCGCGTGTCAGAACGCCATCAAAAAGGCCGTGGCACAGCCCTCGCAGGCGCTTGGGCTCGCGCACGGCCTCGACGCCGCGCTCACCTCACTGCGGTTGGTGCAGACTGAAATCGGCAAGGGCGAACACGGTGCCCGCGCCGTCGTCGACAATGCCGCGGCGCTCACGCGTCACGCACTCAAGGACGTTCTCGCTCACCCGTCTGATCCCAAACGCGCGCTCGAAATCTTGTCCACGACATCGGACATCGCCCCTTCTGTCACCACCATGACGCCGGGCAACCCGCCGCCGACGCAGGCGGCAGCGCCCGGCGGCTCAGAGAAGCCGACCTTCGGCCAGGTGTCGCAGGCGTACATCGACATGCGCATTGAGAACGATGGAGCCGACCACCCTGAGATCGCGTATCTGCGTTTGCGTCGGCAGACCTTCATCGACGTCGTCGGCAATCGCCCGGTCGATCAGTACTACCCGTCCCATCTGCAGACCTACGTGTCGCGGATGCAGCACTGGCCGTCTAACGCGACC
>JAUXWR010000318.1 GCA_030680075.1 Legionella sp. | reverse complement strand
CGCTACCTGCGGCGATCGCCTCCGCCTTGGTGGACCCGACGCGTCCCGTCGTGGCGTTCACCGGAGACGGCGGCCTGCTGATGTGTCTCGCAGAGCTTGCGACGGCGGTTCAGAGAAAGTGCAAGCTTGTTGTCATCGTCTTCAACGACTCCTGCCTCACATTGAGTGAGGCCAAGCAGCGCCGGCGGCAAATGGCCAATGCCGGCGTTGACCTTTCTCCCGTCAACTTCGCTTCACTTGCCGAGGGTTTCGGCTGTGCCGGGTTTCGGGTGGAGCGGCCGGAGGATTTGCGCGGCGCCATCGCCGCTGCGCTCGCGGCCGACGGCCCCGCGGTCGTGGACGCGGTCGTCGACCCTCATCCGTACTACGAGCAGATCATTTCGCTACGCGGCTAATCGCATTCGGGCCGCCAAAGACTAACGGTCGTCAGGAGAGGAAGATGTTTTTTTCGCCGCCGAAACCGATCGCGACGACCGTGTTTGCTTCCTATCCGAAGGAATTTCACACGGCCGGCCACGATAATGATTGGGTCAACACCCAGCCCGGCGGCGGCGGACATCACAGTTCTCTGCTCGAGGGACCTTCGTTTGACAGCGACGGCAACCTCTGGTGCGTCGACATTCCCAACGGTCGGATACTCAAGGTTTCTCCCGACGGTGTCTTCTCCGTTGTCATTCAGTACGACGGCTGGCCGACGGGGCTGAAGATCCACCGCGACGGGCGCGTGTTCATCACCGACGCCAAGCACGGAATCATGATCCTCGATCCGGCCAGCGGCCGCATTGCACCTTATCTGGTGCGCGCCGGCCTCGAGCGCTTCAAGGCCGTCAACGACCTGTTTTTCGCGGCAAATGGCGACATGTACTTCACCGACCAGGGGCTAAGCGGCTGGCAAGATCCAAGTGGACGTCTTTATCGCCTGCGCGTCAACGGGACGCTCGACTGTGTTCTCGATGGAATCCCGAGCCCGAACGGGCTGGTCATGAATCTCGATGAGACGATCGTGTTCGTCGCGGTCACGCGCGCCAATGCGATCTGGCGAGTACCGCTGATGAAGGACGGCACCGCGACCAAGGTCGGCACTTTCATACAGCTCTCGGGCGGCGGCGGTCCTGATGGCCTCGCGCTCGATTCCGAAGGACGGCTGTTCATCGCCCATGTCGGTCTCGGCGTCGTCTGGGTCGTGGATCGTCTCGGGCGGCCTGTCTACCAGATCGAGGCGTGCGGCGGGCACCACACGACGAACGTCGCGTTCGGCGGACCTGACCGGAAGACGCTTTTCATCACAGAGTCGAACA
>JAUXWR010000405.1 GCA_030680075.1 Legionella sp. | reverse complement strand
GTCGCCGGCGGCCTGGCGCGCGAGCGCGAGGTTGGCCCAGGGTTCGAGCGCTCGGGCATTCAGGCGGGCGGCCTGGCTGAACAGCCGCGCCGCGTCGGCGGGGCGTCCCAGGCGCATCAGGCAGACGCCGGCGTTCAGGCGGGGCGCCACCAGGCGCCGGTTGGCGCGGCTGGCGGCGGTGAATTCGGCCAGTGCCGCCTCGTGACGGCCTTCGGCGAGGTAGCGGTTGCCAAGGTTGTGCCGGGCTGTGGCGTGCCGTGGCGAGCGCGTGACGGCGCGCTCGAGGCACGAACGCGCATCGTCGTGTGCGCCGGCCAGCCCGTGCAGCGTGGCGGCGGCGACCAGGGCATCCGCGGCGCGCGCGTCCGTGAGCCCTTCTGCCTCCTGCGCCTGGGCCGTGGCCGCGCGCAGCAGTTCGGCCAGCTTGGCGGCTTCCTGCCGCGGCGCGGAGTCCGGACCGAACGGCAGGTGCTCGCGGCGCAGCAGGACGCCGGCGCCCTCGGCGGTCACGATCTGCCAGCGGTGCGATTCCAGCAGGTCGCGAAGCAGCCGCGCGAACGGGCCCGCGGGTCCCGCCAGGCACACCGCATCGACGCGGCGCGCATCCAGCAGCGCCAGGGCCTGCTCGCCGCCGGCGCGGATCGCGAGCTTCTCGCGCCAGAGGGACGCCGAATAGGCCTCGGTGCGACCGTCGATGTACACCTCGCAGCGCGTCGTTCCCAGAAGCAGTCCACTGGCACCCAGGTTCGCGAAGACGCGGGCCGGTGGTTGCCCGGCCAGGTGAGCCGCGGCCGTCACGGGATACTGCGCCGTGGCCAGCCCGGAGCCGTACCGACGGGCGACCCCTTCGGCGAGATAAAAGGTGTCCGTGCGGATCGCGAGGCCCCACACGATGGCCAGCCCGACCAACGCCAGGCCGCCGGCAAGCGCGGGCAGGTGTGAGCGCGTCAGGGCCCGCTGCCAGCCGGCGGGCGGCGCCCAGCGCAGGGCCAGCAGCGCGAACGCGATCGCGTAGGGGCCAAGCGCGCGCTGGGGCAGTTCCGCGGCGAGGGCGCCGTACT
>JAUXWR010000308.1 GCA_030680075.1 Legionella sp. | reverse complement strand
ATGCCATGTCGAGATGACCGAAGACATGATTCGAAGCTGGCTGCGAGGCGGCGCGGATGAGATCAAGAAGAGCGCGGCGAGCGCCGGTGTGCAAACCCCGTCCGAGATCGAGCGCCGCATCGAGCAGCGCGTCGAGGCGCTGCACAAGGTCGCGGACCGGGTCTACGACAAGTGGACCGAGGGACTGGCCAAGGGCTGAAATCAGGGACAGACCACGTTTTAGCGGAAAATCAGGGACGCACCACGTTTTCGGTCCCGGCGCTGCGGCAGGAGAACGTGGTGCGTCCCCGTTTTCCTAGTCGCGGAAGTTGGTGAACTGGATCGGCAGGTCGGTCACCGACCGGCGCAATAGCTGGATCGCCGCCTGCAGGTCGTCCTTCTTCGACCCTGAGACCCGCAGTACGTCGCCCTGGATCGAGGCGGCCACCTTCAATTTCGCGTCCTTGAGCAGCTTCTGCAGCTGCTTGCCCTTGTCGACCGGGATGCCGGTCTTCACCGTCACCGCCTGCTTCACCTTGTCGCCGGAAATTTTCTCCACCGCGCCCAGGTCCAGGCTGCGCACGTCGATGTTGCGCTTGGCCATGCGCCCGCGCATGACGTCGAGCACCTGGCCCAGCTTGAACGCGTCGTCGGCGAAGACCGTGAGCACCAGCTCGGACTGCTCCACGCGGGCGTCGGAACCCTTGAAGTCGAAGCGGTTGCCGATTTCCTTGTTGACCTGCTCGATCGCGTTCTTCACTTCCTGGCGGTCGACCTGGGAGACGGCGTCGAATGAGGGCATGGGCGGCTCGGTAACTATCGCAAATACCGCAACTACCGGTTCAGGCGCTGCAGTTCCTCGATCCAGCGCGCGGTGACGGTGGTGATCCAGCCGACGTCGTCCGGCGTGTCGTAGCCGGAATAGACCGCGAGCTGCAGCGCCTTGCCGCGCAGCAGGAACAGCGTCGTCGTCGCCAGGATGTAGACCGGCTTCGGATTGAACATGCCGCCCTCGTTGGGCAGGCGAGCGCCCTGCAGGATGGAGACCAGGTTGGGCTCCTTCTTCAGTTCCGCCAGCAGGCTGGCCCGGCCGATGGGCTGCGTCTCGAGGAGCTTGCGGAAATCCGTCGTGGTGGACGCCACGGGCGTGCCCAGCTCGCGCAGCGAATCGGAGACGAAGGTGCGGAACTGCGCCTCGCTTACCCGCTCCCGCTCCAGGCCCTTCGGCGTCGCCACCGCGACG
>JAUXWR010000404.1 GCA_030680075.1 Legionella sp. | reverse complement strand
TATAAAAAAATCGAACGTAGCCCGGATTAGCGCCAGCGTAATCCGGGAAATGCGTTACGCCAGAACATCGATAACCCGGATTACGCTGGCGCTAATCCGGGCTACAATACACTTAAACATTATGCGGTGATATATTGCTACCTGATTATTGATTAAATATTCATTTTAGATTATACCAGATAAATCTGTATTATTGAGCACCAATGTATTGATATCGTCACAGACAGGAAGCTATAAAAAAATCGAACGTAGCCCGGATTAGCGCCAGCGTAATCCGGGAAATGCGTTACGCCAGAACATCGATAACCCGGATTACGCTGGCGCTAATCCGGGCTACACAGGTTTTACTTTGGGGTAGTAATTTTTTCAATGCTAAAGATCCTTCCTTTGTACGGGAAATATGACTCTAAAGCCTGGTTCCAATATTTGGCCTAGCGGATTTTTGGATATCTCACCGTCAAAAACCGCCTGACGATTATCCAGGAGTTGTTGAAAAATTTCTCTTAAGCCATCGGGACTTATAAGCGTTTTCACTAACTCTCTTCGGTAAGCTTCACGCTGTTCTCCAAATTTTAAATGATTATTTATTTGCAGCGTCCGCCCCAACTCTTCCCCTGCATCAGTATTGCTTTGGATTAAGTTGATAATAAAAATCTCTTGCCAATATTTATCAGCATTTTTGGGAATTAACGCTAACAGATCGCAACGTTTCTTTGAAAAAAGCGGGTGTTTAAAATCTATCATTAATACTGCTTCGACAAAGTAGGCGTTAATAATTTTCCTCTCAATCAATGCTCTGATGGCCGCAATATCATTGGCACTCTTAACCGGAGTAAGCCAAGGGTTATCAGCATCCAACAATGTGGTTTCTGGAAAATTTAATTCAAAATCTGTCAGCAACTGTTGATAAGCAAGCGTTGGTATTGAAACATCTATCTGGCCTAACACCGGATTAAGCCAAAATGCAGAAGGAATCGAAATTTTATCCTCTTGATAATGCTTAGCCGATTCTATATTTATCTCCACCGTACAAAATAATGGCCGCAATTGCTCTGCCAGGCTTAATTCATGCTGAAGGTTTAGCTTCCTCATGCCCTGTTGTACTGATTTTGCGAAAGATGACACATCGCTGATTTTTTGAATAATCCCAGCGACATCTTTATCGGGTGTATTTGGTGTGAACGAAAGCTCACGCGAGCGTTGCCACCAGTCATTATGTGGCGTGGCTAGCTCTTTAAGGATTGGCTCACCCGCATTATGACAGGCTGAGCAACGCATTCGCCGACCAAAATGATTTTTATCATCAACATTGCCAAGGTATAGATTTTTATTGTCGTTCAGTGCATCAAGAGAATCGCCGCGATAAAACCACCGACTATGTGTATTATCCAGCCCGATTAACTCATAAAAATTAAATAATTTTTTATTACTATCCCACGCGATAGCTTCAATTAATAATTTATTTTGGCGTGGAGAATTATCAAGTACAACATATCCATTTTTTTCTTTGCTAAAATAGCCTATAAAAAAATCGCCTTTATTTACCATTCGATTATCATAAATTGCTTCAAAAAAACTGAAACTGCCTTTGCGGGGATTGTTTCTACCGCGATTAGCAACCATGCTAATTTGTTCATGAAATGCATTTTTCTTGAAAATCTCATGTAATTCATTACTAGAAGCAGGGCATTCTTTCGCATCAGCCAGTAATTTAAAGAGAGGGTCGTTAAGCGTCGTATCCAGTATGGTATGATTAAAATAAACAGGGCATCCATAGACCGTTTTTACCAAAAAAAACAAAACCAATAGCAATATTTTCATGAAGGAACAACTCGGCATAATATAACAAAAAGCCTTCCTGAAACGCGCTTCAGGAAGGCATTCAAATAAAATTGTTAAAACTAAATAGTATAATGAACGCCGATAGCTCCCATATTGTAATATTGTGAATCAAGATTCACTCTCCAGCTACTTGTTGGAGCATGGCCTGGATAAACTGTGGAACCGAAGGTATAGTCTGTGTCAGCAAGATAAAGTCCGCGATATTCAACAAATATACTGGCATTTTTGCTCACATCAAAATTCAAACCGGCTTTTATTTGACCTGCAAAAGTAGATTCTTTATCGCGTGTATTTGAATTAAAATGATTAACGCCTACTTCAGGTGGTGAAACCTGGAGCGCGCTTGCGCTGGAGATAGATACAACTGCCGCACCAATACCCGCACCTACGTATGGATGCCATATGCTTTGCGACGGGTTAAAGTTTAAAATAGCATTGCCCAGAAAAACACCCGCATGCATTGGATAGTTTACTAAAAAGTCGTGCTCGGGAAGTCTTACTGTTTCATTATTTATATCATGACCTGTAAAATTGTCTTTTCCAAGGTAGTAACCTTCCAATTCAACAGCAGGTGTTAAGCTCCAACTGGAACTAAACCAGTTAATTATTTCAGGCCATTGGTAACCAATATGCCCGCCGACGAGGCCTGCGTGACGGCTATTTGTTCTACCAAACGCATTTACTGCTAAAGGACCACCTTCAGCCTCAGTGAAAAATGCGGTTCCATACATGCTAATATCCGCTCTGTTGGAGGCACCAGCACCACCAAAAACGCCCACATAGACTTTGCCTGGCACAACTTGCTCGATAGGCCCCATAGTGCCTGCTTGTGCACCAACATTCATTAAAGCAAATAAAGCTCCTGCGGTTGACACAGCATAGCTTAGGGTTTTACTTCTATTATTTGACTTCATTCAATTCTCCATTTGAAAATATCTGGCATCCTAAACCCATAATAAGCGGTAATTCTTACGCTTCTAGCGTCGTAATAGTATTAAAACACCAACAGAGAAATAAGTGAATGATTTTTTAATTGAACTCACGCAGATGAGTATTAACGCTAATAACTCAACAAATGCTATCGTTGATGAATCTCAGCGATGAAACTACTTTTTTATCAATAAATACGCTTGCTCAGTAGCTTTAAGCAAGCCTTTAGCCTAAGATGACTTGGTACGTCGAATTGCTTACTATATAACTGATTAATAACAAAGTGAGCGCTATAAAGTTCATTTACGGCCATTTCATCCACTGAAAACGGCGGCCCTTGCATCTCATTTTGGTTATACGACGTCGTAATTAAAAACATTGCCGTTGCACGAGGCATTAATTTGATTAGATGTTTTGAATAAGCTTTTCGCGTCGCTTCCGGCAAAGCTACTAGAGCTGCGCGATCATAAACGGCATCAATTTTACCCGGAATTTTCCGATCGAGTTTAAAAAAATCACCCGCATAAATAGTAATGTCATCACTCTCATACGAAATAAAATCGTTCATTTCCACTATCGTAACCGGGATTTTGTGTTCTTTAAAAAAAGCACAACAAGCAACTTGGCTAAGCTCAACACCTACCACGTGATAACCTTGACTGGCAAGCCAAAGCATATCAATACTTTGCCCGCACAAGGGCACGAAAACACGACTACCAGACTTAAGTTCTAACGATGAAAAATAACGCTGCATAAGCTTGTTTGGCTGTGATTGGTTAAACCCGATTTCTTTAGCTTGCCATTTTTGATGCCAATATTCATTATTCATTTATTCGTCTTAACATTTAGGGAATGAGGAATTTATACTAACCCATGAAATTAATTATTTACCCTTTATTGTGTGGAAAAAAATAAAGTTATTTTTGCCATTTTTTTTCGTATAATACATTGCAGCATCCGCTTTCTTAAGAAGATCGTCCGCCCCATCTTTAGGGTACAATGAAATACCAATACTTAAAGTAACTTGAAGCTTATGATTTTCAATGACAAAACCTTTTGAAAACTGATAAATCAAATTTTCAATTATTTTTACAACATCACTTTCTTCATGAAGATTAGATATTATCAATGCAAATTCATCACCACTCAACCGTGCTAACGTATCAACTTCTCGTATTGATTTTTTCATGCATTGCGCCGCAGCGCACAATAATAAATCGCCAATGTGATGGCCATAGTTATCATTAATTTCTTTAAAACCATCCATATCTAAGAAACAAACCGCCATTATGCAGTTCGCTCTTTTTGCAAGAGCACGTGCCTGTATTAACCTGTCCTCGAAGAGAGGGCGATTTATCAAGCCTGTCAGTGGATCATGTTCCGCAAGGTGTTTTAACCTTTCTTCAAATAATATTTGCTGAGTAATGTCACGAGCCGTAGTAGATGCACCTATTACCTCTCCATGAGTATTCTTTATGGGTGCTATCGCAATGGTAACAGGTATAACATGTCCATCTTTATGCACCCTCAATGTCTCAGCGAATTTGATATGTTCACCACTGGCAATTCTTTGAATAATTTTCGGAAAGTCTTCTTGTTTCTCTTTAGGAAACAACATTCTGATGTTTTTACCAATGGCTTCTTTTTCCGTATAACCATAAAGTTTCTCAGCCGCTTTATTCCAGCTAAGGATGGTACCTTCCAAATTTTTTCCAATAATTGCTTCAGCAGAAAATTCCACTAGTGCCGAAAGCATGGCTTTGGCCTCCTCCATTTTTTTTCGCTCGGTAATATCGTGCTCAATTGCCGCAAAATATTTAATTTCACCCGTACTATCCATAATAGGGATAATGGTAAAATCAAGCCAATATTCAGACTTATCCTTAGCATAGTTTAATAACTCAACATGGATAGCTTCTTTTTTCTCCAGAGCCTCTCTAATGCTTTTCAAGGTTTGTTTATCCGTTTTCTCCCCTTGTAAAATTCGTGGTGTTTTACCGATAACCTCTTTCGCTGTGTAACCCGTAAGTTTTGTAAATGAATGATTTACATAAAGTATTTTAGGACCAAATGGTTCTATCAGGGGCTCAATCCCGGTTATAATGACTACATCATCAGCTTGATCAAGAATCGATTTATAGGGTATTTTTTCCACAATTATCCAGTATGAAAACATCGGGTTCAAGTTAAATGATAGTCTATTTCACAGCACTGTAACTGGTAATACCATCAAACTGATAGTTCAACCCCAAACGAACAATATTGGTACTCAAGTCACTTTTTACCTGCATGGTTTGCGTAAATGCAGGGGTATTACTCAGGGGAACTAATACATTTACCGAGCCAAAGTCCACATAAAGGTATTCTGCTTTGACAGAGAAATGCTCCGTAAACAGCCACTCCGCTCCGCCACCTGCCGTCCATCCAGTCCTATTACGGGATAGGCGACCAGAGCCCGAGCCACCCGGGAAATCGGCACTCACCGCATTATCATTATAGCTTGAAGAAACGTGATAACTGGTGAACGCAGCACCACTTGTGCCGTACAATAAGAGTTGAGGATGAACAGACAAGCCAACGCGCCCACGTATTGTCGCCAGCCAATTTGTGGACATGGATTCACCCAAGCTATAACTGTTACCTAAAAATGCAAACGGAAACATACCACTGGCGTGAACAGATTTTTTAAGATTTAATGCACCAAAATCTGCCTCACCACCAAAAACGACGCGGTCAATTTGCCAATTGTGACCCGCCTCTGCCCCACCGGTGAACCCTCTGGATGAGATTTTTCCACTACCACTGTTTGAAACTGCCAAGCCATTTATATATGACGGATCTGGGCTCATTACACAAAAAACACCCCCCTCTGCAGGCGAGACGCAACCAGGATTTGTCAGATAATTTGAATGCCCTGAGGCCACTCCAATATTTCCACCCAAATAAAAGCCACTAAAATTACCACGAGGTGCGTCAGCCTTAGACACCAGAGGTGTACCAATCGCTATTAACCCCATAATGAAAGCAATACTTTTCCCTGTATTATGCATATAATTACTTGTCCATTAAGATTAGATAAGCGCATTGATTTTAAAGGATAACATATCAACATGTTTAAAAAACAGCAAGATTCAGTGACGCAAAATAAGGTAACCGATTATGAATGGTAAATCATTGCCAAACCATTTAAGCTCTTTTATTTGGCATTTTTTAAAACCCTACCGAAAAGTAGTAATTTTATTTATCTCGCTTGCAATTTTTGCCGGATTTTGGGGGCCTTTTAACAGTCTCTTGATCAAATCATTCATTGATACCCTTGCTTCCAAGCCTGCAAACGTCATGACCCAACTCTATTGGACCGCAGGATTATTAGTAATTAACTTTATCATTTTCGATAACGTTACCTGGCGAACACTGGGCTTCTTAAATTATAAATTCGAACCAGTCATCAAAAATCAAATTATTAGTCAAACCTTTAACTATATATTAGGCTCTTCAACTCAATTTTTTCAGGAAAATTTATCAGGGCGCATTGCCGATCAAATTACAATACTCGCCGATAATATAGAGATTATTCTGCACAGAGTCTCTGTGGATTTTCTCCGCGGATCGTCCTTGTTAGTTGTTTCGTTTATTATGGCTTATAGCGTTAACGCTTTGTTTTTTTACATCTTGTTACTGTGGTTTATCGCTTTTGCATCTTTTAGCATTTGGATGTCCAAACGATTGGTTCATTTATCTGACGAGCACGCTGGCTGTGAATCCCTACTCGCAGGTCAGTTAGTAGATTGCCTTTCTAACCAATCAAATATCCGTATCTTTTCACAAAGAATTTATGAAGTTAACCGGATGAAATATTTCTTTGACAGAGTACAACATGCATTTCAAAAGAAGGAGCTGTTTATAATAGTATTGTGTTGCATACAAGGTGCAATGATTGCGCTAATGATGGCATTGGCGGCCTTTACGCTAATCCATTTATATGGGAAAGGCCTGATTAGCATTGGGGATTTTGCGCTAATACTTGGAATTTCCATGGAGCTTGGGCATATGATGTGGTACACCATGTTTCAAGTCGATCAATTTAATCAAGCTTTGGGGAAATGTAAGCAAAGTTTGAGAGCATTGATATTGCCCCATGATATTAATGATAAAAATGAAGCACAAGAACTAAATATTACTCAAGGGCGCATCGAATTTTCAACCGTTAAATTTCATTATCACGGCACAGAAACACTTTTTAAAAATAAATCTGTAGTTATTGAACCGGGTCAAAAAGTGGGTTTGGTGGGTTATTCAGGTAGTGGGAAAACCACTTTTGTGAATCTTATTTTAAGGTTATATGACGTTACGGGTGGCCAAATCCTCATTGATGGTCAAGATATACGAGATGTGAGTCAAGAGAGCTTGCGTCAGGCAATTGCAATGATCCCCCAAGACCCCACGCTCTTTCACCGAAGCTTATTGGATAATATCCGCTATGGAAAAACAGATGCGCCAGATGAGGATGTCATTCTTGCATCTCAAAGAGCCCATTCTCATGAGTTTATCAGTCAATTGCCACAAGGGTATGAAGCCCTGGTTGGCGAGCGCGGTATCAAGCTTTCCGGTGGTCAGCGGCAACGAATAGCGATTGCGCGCGCTATTTTAAAAAATGCCCCAATTTTAATTCTTGATGAAGCGACATCACAATTGGATTCAATCACCGAGGCTCACATCCAAGAGAGTTTATGGGAGCTGATGAAAGCAAAAACAACTATTGTTATCGCCCACCGTCTATCAACTCTCTTGCATATGGACAGAATTTTAGTCTTTGATAAAGGACATATCGTGGAAGATGGAACTCATATTGAGCTACTGAAGAAAGGAGGACTGTACAAAACCCTATGGGATGCACAAGTAGGTGGATTTCTGCCAGATCAATAACTCGCTGTTGGGCAGGATGCAATAATACTAATCGCCCATGGTCAAGACCTGTTTTTACGTAAGGCGACTAACTTATCTATCAAAGCAGTATCCTCATTATCAAGGCTTGATAGTAATTGAATACGAGAGATAGAGCCGGTTTTTTGCAAAATATTATTAAGAAATATTTCAACCGTACGAGGAGAAATCTTCATCTCTCTGGCAATCAGTTTAGCTGATAATCCATTTTTCAAATACGCCAAACAGTTTATTTCCCTTTCTGTTAAGGTTAAAGGTTTGCCATTGACCTGAATTAAATAAGTATTTTTTCTTATATTACTTTGCTTATGCAAAGATTCAACAAACTGTAGGAACTCCTCCCCTCCGGTTTGCTGAAAATTTTTATTCATAAAATCATCAGGTAAAATGATTTTTGAATTATGATTTTTTTCCAAAAACTGTGACAACAGGTATACAAAATGCGTTGTAAAATACTCCAGAATCTCACTTTTTTCAAAATATAACGAAAGAATTGTAGTCGATGCTTTTGCAGCCCCGAAATTTATTTCTTCAATATAATCACGTCTATGTCTGATGTATGTTATGCCATGGAAATAATCAAAATCATCCTGAGTACTCTCTATAAAACCAGTATCGATGTATTGATGCCATAAATGTTTGCCTGGAAGTAAAAATCCGGCAGCGCAGCTATAATTGTTATTATTAACTAAATAGCGAACATAATGCGGATCACTTGAAAAAGATATACACGTATTATCCGGATAAAAACGCGTGTAATCAAAATAAGAAATTCCAAATTGCTGAAAAATAGGGGAGCACATTTCATTAACATTAGCCTGAAATTTCCAGAATGGACTCAACTCAACATCATTTAATGAAAACCGCACACTATTTATCAGCAAAGAAAATTGATTAAAATTTTATCAAATTTCGGTAAGGAATGAAAGTGCGATCCACATCCCTGTAGATTATCAATCACATAATAGAGCATTTCGATACAGATACTTGAAACTCTTCACTTTGAAGCCCAGGATACATAGATGAAATAGCCTCCGGAACAATAGCTGCATCTATACATGTTAATTGCTCAGGCGCTATTTTATAACCGATTATCTCTTTTTGAGCTTCGTGTTTTGTGTAATTTAAAGGTTGCTGTTTAATCCATTCATTAAAAAATTCGCATGAATTAAACGCAATTTCCTCTGGAATCTCGGCGATTTTCACCTGAACTTGTATGATTAAGCCGAATGAACCGCTAACTTTGGGAAAACGATCTTCATGGTAAAACGTGTCAGCAATTTCTTTGGCTTCTTCCAATGAGCTGGTTAAGTAAATGGTTTCGTAATTTTTTAATAGCTGCATCAATTTTTCCTGATCCAGGTTAACTAAATCCCGACGACCTATTACAAGTGATAGAAGTAAATTTGGTTTAAAAATTGGCGATCTGACAATAGTAAACAACATGATTATGCCCCTTTAATTATAAATAATGGCCAATAAAATTGACCATATCAGTATAAAAAGAAGCCTTTCTTAAAAAAATACGTAAAATTTACTAGAAATTAATTTCAAACCTGTTTAAAAAGTTATACCCAATACATATCAACAGCCAAAGGGGTCAAGCCATGTTTTTTTGCTATCCAAAGGCAAAAAGCAAGGCTTGCCCCTCTTACCCCATGATCCTCTTACCCCAAGTTCCGGAGCGCTAGGCCATATGGACAAATCCAGCAAATGCTCAGGGAGCATTTGCTGGTGTAAGCCCTGTTCGGCAATTAACATTACATCGTAAAAATGATTGATAAATATCCCCTAGTTCTCCATTTTTTAAAGCACCAATGTGTTTATCATCAATAACCATATCTGGATCATTTAATTGTTCTAGCAGAGCTGTTGCAGCTGCAATTTTTTCATCTTTGGAATAACCAAAATTGAGAGTGTGGCCAAAAAACATAAACGTAGTTTTATAAATAGCTTCATTTTGTCTTTTTGCTTTATATTCATTTAATTTTATTTCAATCAAATACTTTGCTACATGGTGATGACCTTTATGTAAAGCTACATTAAGAGGGATGTTTTGTGGGCTATCGCCGACAAAATGAGTTTTAGCACCATGTTGTATTAATTTTTTAACTAAATCGAGATTACCATTTCTTGCTGCATAATAAATCGGGGCTTTATTATTCTCGTCAGTACAATTGCATATCTGATTGCATATATCGTTTTTTCTTGCTAATAAAGATTCTGTCATTTCAAGGTTATTGAACTGGATGGCACAAAATAGGGCTGACCGAAACACAGTTGCGTCAGTTGTATTATTCGCAAAACGTTGTACCAAAGGAAGATCACCAGTTCTTACTGCCCTAAGAAAAAAAGACTCTCTCCTCTTTAAGGGAACTCCTTTTTCAATTAAAAGATATATCATGGTTTTGTTCTTGGGATGGGTATCAATTGCGTAATCAAGCAAGGTAGAATAACAACAATCCTGAAACGATCCATTGTGATGCGTTGCCTTAAGAATATAAGGATCAGACACTTTTTCCAATAAAACTCTAAGCAGCTCAGTACGATTATACTTTATTGCCAACATTAATGAATAACGATCAACAATGGTTTTTCTCTCTAAAAAAACGAGAGCTGTCTCATGATGACCTTGAGCCACTGCCACATGAAATGCAGTAAGACCCTCACTGAATTCACCCTTTTTTTTGGAAGTTCTAATTGAAGCATTCACTTTCGCAATGTCCAACAAGTATTTAACGACGCTTGAATGTCCATTATGTGCAGCAAAATAAAGAGGAGTAGTGCATTGGGCGTTGGTATGAAGATTTGACTCATCTGCTTGATTTATATCATCTAAAAGCGCCTTTAAAGTTTCCTTCGAAATAAGGCCCTCTTGTTCTGCAATGCACGCTCTTTCATATATACCTGAGAATTGACCTGTATAACTCATCATAACCTCAATATTAATAATGACAATTAGGACAAAATATTACCATATTGTATTTTTTTAATCAAGTTTTTTATAGTTTGAGCCGTGCGTTTAAACGATGAGATATTACAGAAAACATATTTTCCTTAAATATTAATTACCATTTTAATGAAATTAATGATTATAGCCGAGGCACGTAGGCGGGCTGAGTTGTCAACAGCCCCTAAGAGTTAATGTTAATTATTTGACTGCATCAATCCCATTAAGCCCCTGGAGGTTCATTAATTTTAATCAATCAACAATTGCGTCGCAAAATTTGATTTTTTCTTATCAATTTATACCCGGAACATATCAATAAGCAGCCAAAGGGGTCAAGCCTTGTTTTTTTGCTATCCAAAGGCAAAAAGCAAGGCTTGACCCTCTTACCCCCGCTTGACCCTCTTACCCCCGGTATTGGCCAACATTTTCCAAATGGTGACTATTGCCCATTAAAGACTGGTGCCATTCAAATAAGATTTGATGTGTTAAAGGATTAGAGGTGTTTTGATACAAATTAACCATCATTTTAGCTATGCCACGTTCTGTCAACGTAGCTTTTGGTGCTTGAGTGGATAACCCCAACTCTTTTTGAATAGACGATTGAATACTACCTCGGCTTAAATGCTCTCCTTCAATCTCAGAGCTATCCAAAGCATCTCTGCACATTAATTCGATAAGTAAATCCTGCTTACCCTCCTTGGAAATGTGCTGTGATTAGCCAATAATAATACCTACTCTCTCAATAAAAGAGCGTTCATATCCGGCTAATTTATCGGCATCCCAAGTAAAGTCAGGCCAATTTTCAAATTGCCAATTCCATTTCATGATGAATAACCTTGCGATTTATTAATCATAATATAGCGCATTCATGATTAATAAAATCTCCTTTTATTAATCATCCCTGCGGGGACATTGCCTAATACGACAAATGCCCCCAATCTGAATGTTAAGAAACCTCTATACTTAACTCCGGTATAAGATCGGCTTTCTCTGGCTGTTTCTTGCCAGGTGCGAATAAAGAGAAGTAGTGGCATAGCTTTTGTGGATCAATGACATTATCAGCACGAATGTCAGAATAGCTTCTTAATTCCTCTACTCCCAATTCGGTGGCCTGCCCACGACTAACTGACTTATTAAATTTTCGGTGCATATCGTTGCATACGGCGAGTAATTCATAAATCGTTTTATCTGACTTTAATTCCTCTGTATCTGTTTTATCCAAATAATCATGCCCATATTTTGCCAAATTTTGCAGGCCGGTATTTTCTTCTATTTTTTTGAACCCACCATTAACTAACGTTGCTATTCCCCGAGTTAACGGTTTAATAGACCACGCCAAAAGGGTTGTTACAATTTCAATAGTGCCTCTTAAGATATTAAAAAGCCCATCAGCAAGAAGCCAGAAATTAAGTGTAACAATACCTGCTATGAGCTTCCCCAGTCCTACAAAAAAATTTGCAATTCCTTCAAACAGCTGTTTGAAGTTCTGAACGATTTGGGCATAACTCTTATAAGGTTTAACATAATCCACGAAAATTTTGGTGATTTTTTTTGCGGTATGATTTAATGGAACATAATTTAATTGACCGAACTTAACCAAATTATATTTCCGATGAGGAAAAGGTCTCCATGTATGATTAAAGCTTCTGTCCAAAGGATCTTTGGTATAATATTTAAAATAATCAAGAATTACCGGATTTCTATCCTCATCTTCTTCCATCATTGATGTATTTTTAAGGCCTCTTACTACACGCATTGCTCGCATAAAACTTCTAATCTGCCAAAAGCTGTATTGCTCAACTTCTTTGACTTTTTTTGGAGAAAAGACATTCAGGAACCACGCTTGATATGCTGCAAGCGCCTTTTCCATTTTCGCTTTATTATTGAAAGAGTCTTCAATAGATGAGGACAGTGTAGTTAAAAATCTGGCACTTGCTTCAAGCCCTGCATTTAAGCCTTTAAAATAAGACAAACCTAAGGCGGAATCACCCTCAACGACCACATAACACTGGCCTCGGTTAGTCACTACTTTTTTAGCATGTGTGGCAGGCGCCTCGTTAACACTTATGCGGACAGACTCCTTATCGAGTCGTTGCCCTACCTTAGTTGTATCTTCAATTTTACATTGCAGGTAAGTAGTCAGAAATGAATCCAGATGGCGTGGTATTACAGGCTCATTTTGCAGCTCTTCAACTGACTTATTAACATAAGGCTTTAGAGGATTTTTCGACGTTGCTTGTTGCAATAAAAGAAAATCTTCTTTTGAAATCATCATTTGCATCGTTACAGGCGTTTTACCCTCGTCAAAATGCCCGTTATATTCATTAGCAATTAAGCCTTTTCTAGCCATTTGTTGATAAAAATGCGATATCTTTATACCTGGGGCTTTTTCCTCACCAATAATATCGAAACGTAGCTGTAATACAAAATCAAATTCATGCTTTACTTGATTACCTTCAGGAAATAAAGTAGCACTTACGACACTATGAGTGCCATCAGCACCAATAATTAGCTTAACATTAGGGTATTCATCATCTATTATCTGATTAATTGTATCTACTTCTACCTCATGTTTTGTCTTAATTTCAACACCACTTTTCTCCGCCAGCTCTGTAAAAATTTGTTGCAGAGCATTGGTGCGAATATGAGGATCTTTTTTTAATTGATTGAGTAGGTTAACAAGGGTTGGATCTTGCTCGCTATGAGTCGCCTTCATTATGGCTTCCAGCTGCGCGGGTTGCATAACTAAAGTATGACTTCTTTGATATTCGGCATACTTTTCAAGCACTACGATATTCAGATGTGGATTTAGATGTTTCATTCCCCAAGCATTAATAAGACCTATTGGACCTGCCCCAATAACCAGTACATCTGTATTTATGGACATTAAAAACTCATGGTGACTTTAAAATGCCCAATGATAACGCAATGCCTGCAAAATGTACATAAATATTTATCCATTGAAAATGCTCATTTGTATGTGGCATGTGGGTTTTAACCGTCCAGGAGAACTCTAATCCCATGATAAGCAGAGGTTGTTGTATCGTACCTCCTAGCCCTCCTTCTCCCTCTTTTACCTGCCTCTTAGGCTCAACGTTTACTTACGGTACTTTAGCGGGTACAACTATCACGAACACAGGACCCACTATAATCAATGGCGACTTAGGCCTATCTCCAGGAACATCAGTTACCGGTTTTCCTCCTGGAACGGTTGGCACGAAATGCAGCAGTGACATTTGACACCAATTTCGTTACTGTCCCCTAACTGCAAGTAAGCTTACGATAAAATATTATTTAATATGGTTGCTAAGGTTGAGCAATAATAAAGTCAACATTCTTATAGGTGAATGTCATGGCTTAATTTTATGTTCTTGGGCTGTTCATCATTACTGTAATTTTTGTTTATCCTAGGTATTATAATCAATCCGTATTCCCCCGATCAGCAGGTATAAGGAAGTAACCGATGCTGTTAGATATTCGTGCAACTCAGCTAGAGCGGCTTTTAGCACAGGGCTATAATTACCTTAAACAAAAGCAGCAACAGCAGGCCTTATTGTGTTTCAATGGTGGGGTTTTATTAGCACCCAACCATATAGAAGCGTTGAGTCAATGTGCAGAGATTTTGATTAATTTAAATCGGCCGGCAGAAGCAACCGTGTACGCTCAACATGCGACAGAACTTCACCCTAGCCCCCCTATTTTAACAATCTATGGTAAAGCACTTTATCAGATGGGGAAATATATTGAAGCTCTTGACTGTTTTGAGCGCATCATTGCTGAAGAACCAAACAATTATATTGCTATAGGACAACGCGCTCTTTGTTTAACAAAGGTCAATCGTTATGATGAAGCCCTCCAAGCGTATCAAAAAGCGTTGGCCTACAGTCATGAGCAAGATCCTTGGATTCACTATAATTATTCTCTATGTCTACTTGCTATGGGCAACCTGCCTCTGGGATTCGCGCACTTCGAATACCGTTGGCTCTGTTCCTTACGAGACAAAAACCGTCCTTGGATAGTACCGAAATCTGCCACTCATGATCTGCATGGAAAATCGATCCTTATCCACTCAGAGCAAGGGCTGGGGGACAGTATTCAATTTTTTCGCTATGTCCCCCTATTAGTGCAGCTCGGTGCTCGCGTATATCTTGAAATGCAGCCCTCCTTAATTCCCTTATTTTATGAATGGCAGCATACGATTCGTTTTATTGCCATAGGCTCTCCTTTACCTGCGTGTGATTATCACTGCCCAGCAATGAGTTTAGCCAGGCTCTTTAAAACGGAAATACATACGATTCCTAGCTCGATTCCTTATGTGTTTCCAAACATACATGCACTGGAAATGTGCAAAGCTACCTTAGGGCATTCTGATCGTAAGCGCATTGGCATTGCTTGGCGAGGCAGTACCTTTAATACAATGAATTCACAACGCTCTCTTGCCTTGCCCTCTTTGCTTACCTTACATCAAGCAAATCTGGATTTTATTTGCTTACAAAAAGATGTGTACTTAGAAGAAAAAAAAGAACTTGAGCAACACAACATTGTCTACCCTGGTTTGGAATTAAGCACGATGGTAGGGACTGCCGCCCTCATTGCCTGTTTGGATTTAGTTATTACGGTGGATACGTCTATAGCTCATTTAGCAGCTGCTATGGGTAAAGAGGTGTGGATTTTATTACCCTTTAGTGCGGATTGGCGTTGGTTGCTACAACGAGATGATAGCCCTTGGTACTCTGGTGTCAAACTTTTTCGACAAGAAGCGCTTGGAGATTGGCATATTCCCTTGGCGCGTATAAAAAAAGCATTAGCAACATTTCCACCTGTTAAAGAGGCGCTGAATATCGAGCTGTCACTCCAAAAGGCTCACCAACAACTACAACGCGGATTATTGTTTGAAGCAGGACAAAGTTATCGACAGATTTTGATAAACAACCCAGGATGCCATAGCGCGGCTCTTGGCATTGCTATGGCAGCACTTCAAGCCAACCATATGGCAGATGCCATTCAGTTTATGCAATTGGCTGCAGAAATAGCTCCTGACTTAATGGTATATAGGCGTAATGTGGGGGAATTATTGTGTCGAGCAGGGCAATTGGAAGCAGCCATTGCATCTCATCACATTGCTATCCGCATGGAACCTGACAACCCTGAAAATCATTTTCTATTAGCGTTAGCCTATAATAACAATCGCCAATTTCAGTTGGCTATTCAACATTACCGTATCGCATTATCTTATAATCAAGATTACGGTTTGGCATGGAATAATCTGGGTGCATCGCTTGAACGCATGGGTGATAAATACCAAGCTAAGAGTGCCTACGCAACGGCCATTCGTTTAAATCCCAACCATGCAGAAGCACAAAATAATCTGGGTGCTATTTACAGTGAGGAAGGCCGAATAGATGAAGCTCGTACGCATTTTGAAGCAGCCATTGCAGCAAAATCAGATTTTATTGAGGCGCATCACAATCTATCTTTGGTAAAAGTATATACACTTAATGATCCACATTTGGCGTTTTTAGAAGCCATCGCAAAGAAAATAGAGCATTACTCTATCCAGGCTCGTATCCATTATTATTTTGCATTGGGAAAAGCACTGGATGATACACAACAGTATAAGCGAGCATTTCAAGCCTACGCACAAGGGAATCGTTTGCATTATCTCGAAAAGCCTTGGAATAAAACAATATTACATAACTTCGTTGAGCACCTACCTAAGGTATTCACCGCTTCTTTTTTAAACCGACCAACACAACGCCACGAAACACGTTGTCCTATTTTTATTGTGGGCATGCCGCGAGCCGGAACAACATTAATTGAGCAGATATTGTGTAGCCATGAACAGATTTATGGAGCAGGTGAATTAAGTATTTTAGATGAAGTGATTCAAGACGCCTCTAATGCTGCAGGTTTGCCATTCATGACGTGGGTCACTCAATTAACAGATCATGATGTTGCCACTTTAGGCAAAAAATACCTGGATAAAACCTGGGCATTAGCGCCAGACAAAACGTTTATCATCGATAAAATGCCAAGCAATTGTTTTTATATTGGTATGATTCATCGTATGTTACCTACCGCTAAAATCATTCATGCCATTCGTGATCCTATGGATTCCTGTTTTTCGTGTTTTACCCATTTATTCAAGACCAGTATGTTATTTGCTTATGATCTCAACGCACTAGCTGATTACTATCTATTATATGCGCAAACGATGGAGCACTGGCATAAGGTTTTACCGTCAACACGGATATTTGATTTACCTTATGAACAAATGGTTAATCAGCATGAAGCACTTACTAAACAGCTCTTAGACTATATAGGACTACCTTGGGATCCGAATTGCCTTAATTTCTATAAAAATAATCGTATCGTAAAAACAGCGAGCTTAATGCAAGTTAGAAAACCCATCTATAAAACCTCGGTAAAGCGCTGGCAACAGTTTGCCGAAGAGTTGCAACCCTTATTAAACAGGGTTAATCCTTATCGTAATAAAAAAGGAATTAGCGCATGATGTCCGTCGAGGAAACAATGCACATTGCTATGCAATTACAACAGACGGGGCAATTGGGGCACGCAGAAACGCTCTTAAATCGTCTATTGGAAATGTATCCTGCCCATGCTGATGCCTTGCATTTGTTGGGGGTCATCGCCTATCAAGTCGACAAGATTAGCTTGAGCATTCAATTCATCGAACGTGCGATTCAGAGTAATCCGCATGTAGCTTTATTTTATAGCAACTTAGGTGAAATGCACCGCAAATTAAATGCCATACCATTGAGTATTCGATATGGTCAACAAGCCGTTGCCCTTGATCCCCACTCTGCAACCGCCTTATCTAATTTAGGTGTGGCTTATTATGATGCGAAAGACTATACGCAAGCAGAAGATTGTCACAAGCGTGCGCTTGCTATCAATCCCAAATTAAGCCCCTCGCTCAATAACATGGGAAGTATTTATAAAGCTTATAATAAAACAGAAGAAGCGATTATATTTTATCAAGCCGCAATCGCTAGTTCACCACAGTTTGTTGATCCCTTAAATAATGTAGGGGCTTTGCTTCTCTTGCAGCAAGAGTTTAGACAAGCATCGAAATATTTGAGCCAAGCAATTATATTAGCGCCGACTTTTGCTGATGCGCACTGTAATATGGGTTTAACCTTACTGGGTTTAGAGCAATATGATAATGCCTTGCTTCATTTTGAAAAAGCATTGCAATTAAAACCGGATTATACAGAAGCTTATTATGGTATTGCAAAAGCGCACTTACATCAGCATCATTTTTTAGCGTCAGAATCTGCTCTTCGTAAAGCAATCGCAATTAATCCACAGCAGGTGGAATTTTATCAGCTATTAGCAGCGATATATCAAGAGCAAAGTAATTATAAACAAGCATTGCTCTATGTGGATCACGCGCTGCAGATAGATTCAACCCGCGCGAGCTCCTATCTTAGCAAGGGACACGTGTTGATGGAGATGGGGGAGATAATCAAAGCAGAAGAGCAATTTTTAAAAAGTGCTACCGACCCAATTATTGATACTCAAGTACTTGCACATTACTCGTTAGTGCAATTACGAAAGGTTAAGCCAGATAATGCGAGCTTAAATAACTTACTATCCATAATTAATCATGGTCAAGCCGTCTCTCCCAGTAAGTTGGAATACGCTTATTTCGCTTTAGGTAAATGCCATGACGATATGGGCGAATGGTCGAAAGCTTTTGAGTATTTTTCCTTGGCGTGTCAGATAAAACGTACACGCATTACTTATGATATTGCAGAGCAGATTGAATTTACCAATAAACTCATTCAATGTTTTACGCAACAAACCATAGCCTATTTGCAGAGGTTTGCTAACCCGTCTGCATTACCTATATTTATAGTTGGCATGCCGCGTTCGGGCACGACACTTGTTGAACATATTTTATCTAGTCATTCTCATGTGTATGGTGCTGGAGAACTAAAGTATTTGAATAATTTAATTCAACAGCCTGTTAAATATCACCAAACGACCTTGTATTATCCTGAAA
The DNA here is from genome assembly GCA_030680075.1 of Legionella sp. Lineage (GTDB taxonomy): Bacteria > Pseudomonadota > Gammaproteobacteria > Legionellales > Legionellaceae > Legionella_C. Next base: position 137,830 of record JAUXWR010000404.1, on the reverse strand, counting down.
ATATTCAGCACTTTTCGCCTGAAATAGGCCATGCCATCGCAGATAATTATATATCTCATTTGCAGCGCTCTTCTCCTCTGGCACTACGTATTACGGATAAAATGCCATATAACTTTATTGCTATCGGCTTGATTCATGCATTATTTCCCAATGCTAAAATTATTCATGTGGAACGCCACCCCATTGATACGTGTTTGTCGTGCTATACAAAATTATTTACTCAAGGACAATTGTATTCCTATGATTTAACAGAACTTGGACAATATTATCAGTGTTATGAGCGAATTATGGATCATTGGCGTCATATCCTACCCTCCAATGCCTGGCTGGATATAAAATATGAAACGATGGTGAATCATTTTGACGAAGAAGTGACACGACTCATTGATTTTTGTGGTTTACCTTGGGAAGAAGCTTGCCTTACTTTTTATCAATCGAAACGCCAAGTGCGAACCGCCAGTTTTGCCCAAGTACGTCAACCGGTTTACACCTCATCTATTGAACGATGGCGCCGATATGAACGTGAGCTTTCCCCACTTATCCACGTGTTAAATCAACCGATGAAATAACAGAAGCTATGGGTGCCAATCCGTTGCCCAACAACATACATGATTAAAAGCCGGGATTACTCTAATGGTTGGTTTTTTTGTTGCCTGGAAACGTTTGGCAAATGCAAGAGCAACTTCTTTAGGAACTAGGGCATCTTTGCCTCCTACCCAATGTATTTGAGGAATGGCTATTAAATTTTTCCATGCATCCGCTGGATTTAACGAACCGTATAATGGCGTTAGGCTTTCCTTACGTACCCAGAAATCTGTATCTAGTATGGCTGCAACGGTGGTTAATTGGACCACATCCGTACGCCTGGCAGCAATCAGTGCCGCAATCGTGCCGCCACCTGAGTATCCTATCAAAATAAGATGTTTGGCATGATAGTCATTTTTTAACTGCCCCACTGCTTGATTCATGGCGTTGATAACGTCAGGTGAAAAGCGTGAATGAGTCCAATAGGCTGGTCGGCAACCTGCCAATTCCTCTTTCCCTACAAACTGACAAGGCCGCGCTAAATAAACTACTGGATTATTTTTTTGATCATGAATAGCCATGCGAAGGCCAATAGCAGCCATAGGCGTAGGATTAGTAGAGGGCATTTCCTCCGAAAGCCAAGCTAGGCCATCCCCTTCAATATAAATGGTTAAGGTAGTAGCTTTTTTTGGTGCAGGCATTCGGTACGTTTTCAATGTAAACTGGGTAGTATAAATCATTTGTTCATGCCACCCTGCTCTTTTCGCAAGAGAGGCAGCTTGCATGGTGCGCACTTCGGGGGATATCACCGATGTGTGTAACGCACATCCAGATAAATATAAGCACGTTAGCAGGATAAATAATTTTGTCACAAATTAGGTCTTATATTTTATTGTTGCAGCACCTACACTGCTATAAGCATTGTTGCCTGCTTGCAGATCATAGTTGAGTTCAACAGTGAGTGGACTCGTTGGGTTTGTCAGCATTACACCAGCACCCCCTCGAAATACGACGCCATTAAATTGCACACCAAATGTCGAAAACGTTGAACCGCTAGCCACGAAAGTAGACGTAACTTGTGGTTGACCATTCAGCACATCACCTGCAAGACCTACGTATCCTGTTAGCGTCAGATCCTGTTGATCGTGGAGGCTTGTCAGATGGTAAGCGCCATTAGTATAAGCGCCCAAAACCAACGAAGAATTATTGTTAGATGCAACCAGTAAATCCATGGGAGATCCAAATTCTTGATAACCTTTTTGGTTAATAAAAAGATAACTTGCATCTACTGATGGTGTGAAGATGAAGTTTGGAGTTAATGCATACGTACTCCATCCTGTTTCTGCTCGGATGTTAGTAAACCAATTATCGAATGACCCTTGTGCCGTACTCGTATATAAAGGTATCGACCGAGTGGTATCATTACTTCCTAATCCAACCAACCCTTGTCCTGCAAAGTAAACATGGTTGGGAAATCGCTTCGCACCATACAACATACCCTGATATGCTTGACTATTGATCGATTGACCACTGAGTACGGCTTTCCCATGCATATTATCGCCGCCTGCTGCAAATCCGCCGCCCAATAACCAATCATTCGACAATTGTATATCTTTTCCAATAACGGCCCCGTAAGCTGTAGCGTTGAATCCCGGCACAGTGTTACGCTCATTTTGAACCATGGAGGCACCATAGGGTTTAACCCATATTTTCCCCGGTTGATAAAGCAACGCATCTCCTGATGATCTACCACGCAAGGTACCCCACATGGGGGCAACATCCATAACAGCTCGCGTTATCAATTGAGTCACTTGAATATTTTCATTGGTTAACTCAGGTGTTGCCTGACTAGCGGCATCACGAAGTGCGCTAGCCGTAGATAGTGTCGCGTAACGACTAAATGTTGAATTACCTGCAGCAACTTGCCCAAGAATAGCCGTTGCAGCACCCTGACAATAAGTGCCTTGGCACACATTGTAAGCATCTGGATTAATCCCAACCGTCAGATTAAGGCCATTGTTGGTGTTATTGAGGGTGGGAATAAATCTCCAAATATAACTATTGTCACTGATATTAAACCCACTGGCTGGTGAGGTGAGGGTATTTCCACTGATAACATTGGAGAAAACATCCCCACTACGCAGCAAAGCAGTTGAACTTACCTGTACATAAATATCACCATTTTGTGATAAATCAACCGCTCCAGTTACCAATAACTGGCCATAATTACTTGTACTGGTAACGCCTGTTTGAAATAGCCCCCCCACCTGTTGCGTGAAGTCTCCTACGATGGTTTGCAGTGTATTGGTAATGGCTAATGTGCCTGCATTGTTAACCGTTTGGGCTGTAATCGTGTTTGCCATGTTAAAAAGTGCATTGGAGGCAATATTAAAATTGTTTACATTGTAAGTGCCTTCACTGGTGAATATCGCACCACTCGTAATATTAACTGTTGTATTAGTTGCCTCAACTGCCCCGATAATCCGTGCGCTTTGTCCAAGAATATCAATATTACTTACATTGCTACTAGAATCTATAGTAATCGCATTGGTGGCGCCTTGAATAATCCCACTATTAGAGATGCCACCACTAATTGTTGCGCTAGATGCAATCGATAACCCATCTTGACCGCCACTAATCGTTCCATTATTGGAGATACTACCGCTGATAGTTGTAGCAGAGAAAATCGATATTCCATCTTGACCACCGCTAATCGTGCCATTATTAACTATGTTTCCACCCACCGTGCTCGCATTATGGATTGATATGCCCAGATTACCCCCAGTAATGAGGCCATTATTGGAAATATTACCTTGAATAGCTGATGAATTAAGGACGCTTATACCTGTATTGGCGACACTGCTAATGGTACCACTATTAGAGATATTTCCATTGATAATGCTATTACTACGCAGAAGAATACCATTACCCGTCTCTGCTGCAATCAAACCGCTATTAGTGATATCACCATTAATTATGGAGTTGTTAGTAAGGGTTATGCCAACGAAAACGTTACTAGCTTGAATTGTCCCACTATTAGAGATACCACCACTGACTGTGCTTCCATTGCTAATGAGTATACTAGTACCACTGGTACTACTTATTGCCCCACCATTAGATATCCCACCACTGACAATGCTTGTATTAGCAATGACTATACCTGAAGAACTAGTCGTTATCGTACCATCATTCGAAATGCCATTTGAAAGCGAAGAGGCACTGATATTAATACCAATACCGGTAGTATTATTGACCAACCCTCCAGCATTTATGGCAATGAACGATGGCGGTCCCGGAGTATAAGCAGCCATATTGATACCACCTACTTCCCCACCATTTTCCACTGTAACACTTGAGGTAGCATCAAAGTCACATACTACACCCGCTAAACTCGTATCCGTAATAAATATAGGGCAGGAAACAGCCTCCACCGATTCAGCATTAAGAGCAATGATCGCAGATGCTGTCGCTTTAAGCGCGAACCGTTTTATATTCTCAGGAAAGGGCCTTTTATTTTTCCGGATATCCATATCTGGGTAGTAGCTTCTAATGTACCAACTAAACTAGATTCTTACACGGGTTTCTCCCACAAGCAAGACGCCTGAAAAACCCCAGACATGCCGGGCTTTACAGCCACTACCTTCTTTAATTAGGCGTAACTCGGGATCCCCGCATCAGGATTGTCTCCTGCGAACTATCGCAATCTCCTGATATGAATTATGATTTGACGCTGTTTCTTTGTATCCCAAAATGAACTCTTCTCTCTATTTAGAAGATGAAATTTCCAGTCCCTGTAAACTTGCGGATAGATCACTATTAATTTTTTCAAGAACCTCACCTTTGATTACACTATCATGGCTTCCCTCAGCGGCCTCTAATGCCAACGATAACGAGTCTTTATGTGTTTCGAAATCTAATTCACAGCTCATCTCAAATGAATTGCATATAGCTGTTCCTCCGTACCTCAATGACTTCGATCCATTACATAATGCTAAATATCTATTTTGACCCGCTAAAACTTCATTAATCATTTCGTTTTGACTTAATCCATCAAAATCATTTGGATTGGTTAACAGACATGGCGGTAACCTATTTCTAATGAGCTCCCTGTTTAGTAATAACATACAAAATGTCCTACAATTCCCCTCTGAAAAAGGATGAAGTCTCTCTAGTTTTTGAATCATGAGAACTGTATTTTCTAAACGTAGAAAAAAGTTTAATTTTATAGCATCTTCAGGATTTCCCGGGAAAATTTCATCTGGTATCTCCTTTAATCTATCTTCATAAGCTTTGGTAATAATTTCGACTTTACTTGAAATGAAACTTTCATCAACTTCCCCACATATGACACGATAATGATTCTTATGACCGTAAGGGAAGCTATCATCTTTAATCAAGGTGTAATTCAACTCCTCCTTCATATTTTCAAGCTCACTTACTCCTAAGGAGGACACATCTAAACCGAACCCGAATTTATGCGGAGTCCCTGTTCTGAAAACACCACTGGTAAGAAAAACACCAACATCCTTCGTCGCGTCCTTATGGATCTGCTTTACAAAATCTGGTGTAACCATTGTATCTAAATCTGAAAATAAATTAAAAAATGCTCTCATGCATGAAACTATATATCCAGGTTCAGTTGTATCAAAAATTTTGGGGGTTATATCCTTTCTATCAGCATCTATAAAGAACCGCCATATTGAATCTGCAGGGTAATTGTTTAAAAAATATTGTAATGAGGTTGTTGTGTTATCGACCTTAGAAACTACTGTCTCTAGTTCAGGAAATAAAATAACTAATCTTTTTATATCTTTTATTTTTTTTAATTCTGTATAATCGTTGAACTTTTTTATAGCTACTAAGACTTCAGTTTTTTTTGTATCTTTAAGTGGCTTTACTACTCCAATATCAATTGTTTTCAATGGTCCAAAAAAACATAAGGGTGAACGAGGTCGCTCATTAATTAATTCATCTATTGCATCCCTAATACGCCCCAAAGGATACTGATGAATTAATTTATCCAGGTTACTATTTGTAATAAGAGCTACATCAAAATCTCGTAACTCTTGTAGTTTACTTATAAAATCATTTAAATTTGAAGATGGTCTAGTGTTAGTGGACGCAATACAAATATCTACAACGTTTAAAATTCTTTGTAAACTTAAGTTTGGACCTAATGCGTGAATCCTAATAATTCCTTTTGCTACCTGTATAGGTAATTTTGTAAAAATCACGGGTCCTTTTAAACTAGCTTCTTTCAGAAGCTTAACGGTGTCGACAGTTAATAAATTATCATGCTCTCTAAATAATTCTATGCTTTCCTTAGCCTTTTCTAAAGCACTTCTTTTCTCATCTGCATTATAATTGCTTCCTACATCAGGGACAGTTTCAAATAACTGTTGTAAATATTCTAACGCTGCCACTGTATTCATTTGATTTTCTCTAAATTCATGCTTAGCATTTAACAAGTATAAGCTCTATTTGGATATATATTTTGTTAGAGAGCCGTAATATTATACAAGGCTACTATACAGGAATCATTGTCTCTTTCGATCATGTACACCGTTCTATTAAAGACAAAGGCGTTCCTTATGAATTTGAAAATGCACGGCAATTGCTTACTGATTTTTTAAATGAAGTGAATTCAATTTTAAGTAAATTGAATAACGGAGGTATTTAAAATGAAAATTATAAAAGTTGGTATTATGCCACGAGATCATTTTCAAAAACGATTGATTGAGATTGCTTCTGGACGCTATATACCAAAGAAAAAAGAACCCAAAATTTGGTTTTCTTCTATTAAGTCGTTAGGCGAAGTTCTCAGTGAAAATAATCTGCGATTACTGCGTATTATTGATGAAGAAAAACCTTCTTCAATAAAAGAGTTGGCAGAGATCACACATCGGCAACCTGGTAATCTTAGTCGAACACTAAGAACCATGGAGCGTTATGGAATTATTGAATTTAAAAAAAGTGGTAAAAATTCAAGACCTATTGCTAAGGCACTTGGATTTAATATTGAATATAACGCGCTTAATTTTTTATCCGCCTAAAAATTCTCAACGCAAAAATCCAACTCAATTTGAACTGTCGACAAATTGTCTACAGTTCATTTTTATAGAACAAACGCTATGAAAACACCCATATACCAAAAGAATAACAAGATTTAAAATCAAACTTACCTTAGAGACTCGAAAACATGTTTTCTTACCATCTCGTGCCACTAGATTGCCATTAAACTCTAGCCTAAAGATCTCGTTTGTTTGAGCTAATCATAAAAATCCACTATACTGTACATGTACAGTATAGTGGAGAGAATTATGCAAACAGTATCTTACACCCATATGCGCGAGCATTTATGTGAAATCATGGAGAAAATAGCCAATGGTGAACAAATTTGCTTTACTCGTAAAGGCCAAAAACCCTTTATTATAGGAAAAGTTGGCACCCCCACTGATACCCAGCTCGAGGAAGCAAAGCATAACAAACGTGCTCAAGCAATTTCCAGACTAAAAGAGCGACATGCTGCAACCATTAAAGCTTTAGCGGATAAATAATGGAATTATTTTTTTAACTGTAGACGATGTAATATTTATCCAAAGCGAGATATTATCTGGCGCATCAGTCACTGATATTGGCAAGCTTGAGTCCGCTATTAAACGTGCAGAGCAATACCATTATTATGAAAGCGTCAATGATATCATTGAATTAACCGCTATCTACATCATTGGCATTGCGAAAGCACATGCTTCTATCAAGCTTATCCAATTTGGACCGCAGTGCGGTCCGAATTGAGTTGGACGCATTATCGCATTCTATTACAAGTTGAAAATCCCCAAGCACGTGACTGGTATATTCAAGAAAGTATAGAGCACAGTTGGAGTTCAAGAGCATTAGAACGCCAAGTTGATAAATTATATTACGAACGTTTACTAATGAGTAAAGATAAAGCTCCAGTCATTCAAGAGGCAGAAGCCCACACAAAACCGTTACAAATTGACGCTAAAAATTACCTGCGCGATCCCTATATCCTGGATTTTTTAAATTTACCTTATCAACCAGTAGTTGAAACTGAACTTGAACAAGGCCTTATAAATAACCTTCAACAGTTTTTGCTGGAGCTTGGTAAAGGATTTGCATTTGTTGAACGTCAACAACGGATTGCTACAGAAGATCAGGATTTTTATATTGATCTTGTTTTCTAAAATTTCAAGCTCAAATGCCTTTTTACTGATTGATTTAAAAATAGGCAAATTAACCCATCAAGATGTAGGACAAATTGATACATATGTCAGAATTTATGATGAGCATCGCAAAAGCTCTGATGATAATCCAACCATTGGCTTAATTCTTTGCTCAGAAAAAAATGAAACCATTGCAAAATATTCTGTTCTCAAGGACAGCAAACAGCTTTTTGCTTCGAAGTATTTACATTACTTACCAACTGAAGAAGAGCTACGTCGTGAGTTGGAACGTGAGCGTGCTGTTTTAAATCAATTGCCCGTAAGAATTAATTGATTGCAATTATCAGTTGTACGCTTTTTTCGTACAACTTATCCAATAGAGATTTTCAGTTGTCGACAAATTGTCGACAGTTCATTTTATAACGTTAAATAATTATGCAGAATATGGCCAATAATAACAAAAGTGCATGGATTAAACCCAATTACAATTGAAACTGCAGCACCTCAACCAACTCGTTCACTAAAGGGGGTAACCGATCCAATGAAGCAGCAAAAATATATGCGCAAATAATGCGTGCACCTAGACCCAGTAATTAGTCACTGGCGCGTAATTGATTTTTCTAGGTTCGACATGAGGCTTAATATTATCTAATTTTTCAAGAATCAGCTGGTTATTCATAACCTGTAATGCTTACCATACTTTTTTTTCTTTAGCTTAACCTATTGTAAAATGGCTATTTTTTGTCTAATTTGATCCAAATATGTAAATCAAGTAATATATGCACCCATTGCTGTCGATTGCCCATTCTTGTTTTGTCTTCTGACATTACAAAATAATAATAAAAATCTAATCAAGAAAGCTACCGATTGCCACCTTATTTGTTGCGCTTATGCTAATGCAACAATGATTTTAAGGAGGTTATTGCTATTTATGGCTCATAAGAAAAGCCTATCAGAACGTGATATATGCTCTAAATATATTACTCCTGCCATCATTGATGCAGGATGGGATTTGCACACGCAAATCCGCGAAGAAGTTAGCTTTACTAAAGGCCGTATTATCGTGCGCGGTAAATTACATAGTCGCGGTGAACAGAAACGTGCTGACTATATATTATATTACAAATCAAATATCCCTCTGGCGGTTATTGAAGCAAAAGATAATAATCACAGTGTCGGCTCGGGTATGCAGCAAGCGCTAAACTATGCTGAAATTCTTGGTGTACCTTTTGTATTTAGCTCCAATGGTGACGCATTCTTATTGCATGACCGTACTGGGTTAAATGACAAGACTGAACAAGAATTAGCTTTGAATGCATTTCCCTCCCCTAGCAAACTCTGGCAACGTTACTGTCAATGGAAAGGGCTAGAGAGCGCTAGCTCACTAAATACCATAGAAACGCCATATTACGATGATGGCTCAGGTCGATCACCCCGTTATTATCAAGCGAACGCCATCAACAATACTGTTGAAGCTGTAGCAAAAGAGCAACAACGTATTTTACTTGTTATGGCCACGGGAACTGGCAAAACTTATACCGCATTCCAAATTATTTGGCGACTTTGGAAATCAGGTACTAAAAAGCGAATTTTATTTCTTGCCGATCGCAATATTTTAGTCGACCAAACGAAAAACAACGATTTTAAGCCGTTTGGCTCTACAATGACCAAAATCGGAAAACGCCAAATCGATAAGAGTTATGAGATATATTTATCCCTATATCAGGCAGTCACCGGCGCTGAAGAAGAACATAACATTTACAAACAATTCTCAAAGGATTTTTTCGATTTAATTGTAATTGATGAATGCCATCGTGGTAGTGCAGCAGAAGATTCCGCATGGCGTGATATTTTAACTTATTTTTCGTCTGCAACACATATCGGCTTAACAGCCACCCCCAAAGAAACAAAAAATGTTTCAAGCAGTTATTATTTTGGTGATCCGATTTATACCTATACGCTGAAGCAAGGAATCGAAGATGGATTCTTAGCGCCTTACAAAGTAGTACGAATCGATATAGATAAAGACGTGCAAGGCTGGCGTCCTAACAAAGGCCAAACGGATAAAAATGGCTTAGTTATTGAAGACCGTATTTACAATCAAACTGACATGGATCGCACGCTTGTCTTGGAAGGTCGAACAAATTTAGTAGCCAAGAAGATCACTGAATTTTTAACGGCAACCGATCCTTATGCAAAAACTATCGTATTTTGTGATGATGTCGATCACGCTGAGCGTATGCGTCAAGCATTAGTTAATCTAAATCCTGAGCGCATTAAAGAAAATCGAAAGTACGTGATGCGAATTACCGGTGATGAACGTGAAGGCAAAGCGGAACTAGAGAACTTTATCGATCCAGAGAAACCTTACCCTGTCATTGCGACTACCTCCAAACTAATGACAACGGGTGTTGATGCACAAACCTGTAAGTTAGTTGTACTGGATCAACATATCAAATCAATGACAGAGTTTAAGCAAATCATTGGTCGTGGCACCCGTATTAATGAAGATTATGGCAAGTTTTGGTTCACCATAATGGACTTTAAGAAAGCAACTGAATTGTTTGCTGACCCTGCTTTTGATGGTGAGCCAGTCGTGATTTATGAACCTAAATACGATCAATCGCCTGTTCCTCCTGAAGAAGATAACCTTAGTTATGATGAACACGGCAACCCTCTATTCGAAGATGTGGACAGTAACGAATCCATATTTGATTATGATGATTCGCTAGATGATGAAGGTACTGGTCGCGTTAAATATTTTATAGGGGATGTTCCCGTTTATGTTCTTGCTGAGCGCGTTCAATTTTATGGCCCAGATGGCAAATTAATTACAGAATCATTAAAAGACTACACCCGAAAAACTATCAAAAAAGATTATCAGTCACTTGATCAATTTTTACGCCGATGGACAACCGCTGATCGAAAGGCAGTGATATTAAAAGAACTGGAAGAATATGGCGTATTGTTAGAACCATTGGCAGAAGAAGTCGGAAAAGGTTTCGATGCGTTTGACCTCATTTGCCACGTTGCTTTTGATCAACCACCTCTTACCCGCCGTGAACGAGTTGAGCAAGTAAAAAAACGAAATTATTTCACAAAATACAGCGAACCAGCCCGAAAAGTATTGGAAGCATTGTTAGATAAATACGCAGACACCGGTATCGAACACATTGAAGATATTAAGGTGCTCACAGTCGATCCTTTCCGAAATCTTGGCACTGCCAATGAATTAGTCTCTGCCTTTGGTGGCAAACAACATTTTATTCATGCAGTACGTGAACTAAAAAACTTAATTTATTCCAAAATCAGCCGATAACTAAAATATGAGCATATCTAATACTATAAAAACCATACAAGACATCATGCGCAAAGATACTGGCATCGATGGTGACGCGCAGCGCTTAAGCCAGCTGGTGTGGATGTTGTTTCTAAAAATCTTTGATGATCGCGAAAGCGAGTGGGAATTGTTGCAAGATGATTATCGATCACCACTTCCTGAAAAATATAGATGGCGCAACTGGGCTGCTGATTCGGAAGGTATGACTGGGGACGCATTAAAACAGTTTCTTGATAATGAAATGTTCCCTGCTTTACAACAGCTGGAAGCAACAGGTAATGATCAGCGGGCATTTGTAATCCGATCTGTCTTTAATGGCACATACAATTACATGAAGTCTGGCCAACTAATCCGCCAAGTAATCAACAAGCTTCAAGATGGTATTGATTTTAATAAGGCTCACGAGCGCCATCTGTTCGGCGATATATACGAGCAATTGTTACGTGACTTACAAGATGCGGGCAAAGCTGGTGAATTTTATACACCACGTGCAGTAACTGAATTTATGGTACGCATGACAAATCCAAAGCTCGGTGAAAAAGTAATGGATCCTGCTTGTGGAACTGGAGGCTTTCTCTCATGTGCGATAAATCATATTCGTAAACAAGATGTTAAAACGGCAGATGATGAAGCACGACTACAAGCAAATATTTTTGGCATCGAAAAAAAACCACTTCCTCATTTGTTATGCACAACAAACATGATTCTGCATGGCATCGATGTGCCAATCAATATACGTCATGACAACACACTCTCTCGACCATTGATAAGCTGGACACCTAAAGAACGTGTAGATGTGATTATTACTAATCCACCCTTTGGCGGAATGGAAGAAGACGGCATAGAAACTAATTTTCCTGCTGCTTTTCGCACCAGAGAAACGGCTGATTTATTTTTAACACTTATCATGCAATTGTTAAAAACCGGTGGCCGTGCTGCGGTTGTATTACCAGATGGTTTCTTATTTGGCGAAGGTATTAAAACTCGTATCAAAGAAAAGCTATTGGAAGAGTGCAATCTGCATACAATTGTTCGATTACCCAATGGTGTATTCAGCCCTTATACTGGGATTAAAACTAATCTTTTGTTCTTTACTAAAGGAACACCCACTAAACACATTTGGTTCTATGAGCACCCATACCCACCTGGGGTAAAAAGCTACAATAAAACTAAACCAATGAAGATAGAAGAGTTTGAAACACTGACTTCTTGGTGGGGTAATGATGCAGATGGCTTTAAACACCGTGTTGAAAATGAATTTGCATGGCGAGTTACCGTTGAAGACATTAAAGATCGCAACTATAGCCTTGATTGCAAAAATCCGCATGTTGGTGAGCAGGATATTCAAGATCCAGACCTTTTATTAGAGCAATACTCTGCCATGCAGGCTGACATAGGCGCACTCCAAGAAAAATTGAAAGGTATTTTAGGGATGGCGCTGGTCTCTTCGCAAATGAAGAAACAGAGTAAAAAATCATGAGCACCATTCATCAATTGATAACAGATCATATCGATATTTGGACAGCGGCTGATAATTCAAAAAAATCAGGGCGTGGTCGTAATTCAAGCAATTCGGCGAGTGTTTATGGGGTTAATAAACTACGTGAGCTAATACTTGATTTGGCCATGCGAGGTAAGCTTGTACCACAAGATCCGAATGATGAGCCTGCCAGCGGATTATTGAAGCGGATTCAGTCTGAAAAAGATCGGTTGATCGCCGATGGTAAAATTAAGAAAGATAAATCTCTACCCCCAATAAATAATGTAGACACACCCTTTAATTTACCCAAGGGATGGGAATGGGTTAGAAATGGCCTTCTATTTAGCTTAAGAAAAGGACGACTCCCTAAAAATTTAAGTGAAAATAAAACTGGTTTGCCATATCTTGATATTGATGCTCTCGATAGAGGCATTATTCAAAGATACTCAGATGATGATAAATGTCCTCAATCAACTGATAATGATATTTTAGTTGTATGTGATGGTTCACGAAGTGGTTTTGTACTTAATGGGAAAGATGGAATAATTGGTTCTACTCTGGCACTTATTGATACACCAACTTATATTCAGTCTTTTGTTAAATTGATTTTTAAACATGGTTACGAGCGTCTGAACTCAGCGATGAGAGGTGCGGCAATCCCTCATCTTGATACTAAAAACCTTTTACTAGAAGTAATAGGACTTCCTCCACTAGCTGAACAATATCGTATTGTTACCAAGGTCAATGAACTGATGCTACTATGCGACCAAATGGAAGCCCAGCATATAAACGCCACTGAAGCCCATGCAAAGCTTGTCACCCATTTACTTGATACCTTAACTCAGTCGAAAAATTCTGCTGAATTTAATGATAGTTGGCAGCGTATTGCCAAGCATTTCGATACCTTATTCACGACAGAAGCTAGCGTAGACGCTCTTAAACAAACCTTGCTGCAATTAGCTGTGATGGGAAAGCTTGTACCGCAGGATCTTAATGATGAGCCAGCTAGTGAATTGTTCAATCGAATACAGATTGATAAAGCGGCCTTGATTGCTGATGGTAAAATAAAAAAAGTGAAGCCATTACAACCAATCAGTGATAGGGATATACAGTGCATTCTACCGAATGGCTGGATATGGATAAATTTGGGATCTTTATGTGAAATTAAAGGAGGGAAGCGTTTGCCTGCTAGTACAACATTTTCAGTGACTGAAACTCCTTATATTTATATTCAAGTAACAAATATGAAGGATGGCACGATAATTCAAGAAAATTTGAAATATATTGATGAAAAAATTTATAACCAGATAAAGCAATACACCATATCGTCAAAAGATCTTTATATTACTATAGCTGGTACGATTGGTGCTGTTGGTTCTGTGCCTGAATATTTTTGTGGGATGAATCTAACTGAGAATGCTGCAAAAATAGTCTTTAAGTTTTTAAATAAAGAATGGTTCAAATTTGCTCTGAAAAGCTCATCAGTACAAAAACAATTTGCAGATAAAACGAAGCAACTTGCTCAACCAAAATTAGCCCTGCACCGTATTGCTAGCGCTATTTTAGCTTTACCACCAATTGCTGAACAAAGTCGTATTGTTGCTAAAATCGAAGAGCTAATGGTTCTCTGCGACCAATTGAAAGCCCATATCGCCGAGGCCAATCAATTACAGCAACAGTTAGCAGATACTGTCGTCAAACGATATGCTGCATAAAAGAATAGTATGACTATGTTATCTAAAACAAAACTATTAAATGGCTTGCGTTGTCTAAAAAGTCTCTACCTGACCGTGCATCATCCAGAACTAGCAGATCCAATTTCTCTAGAAGACCAAGCACGCTTTGATCAAGGTACAGCAATCGGTGTCAAAGCTCGTGAATATTATCCTGGAGGCGTGTTGATTGATAACCAACCGTGGGATTTTAGCGGTGCATTGGCTAAGACTCGTCAATTGATAGATAGTGGAGTGACCACAATTTATGAAGCGGCTTTTGAGCATCAAGGCTGTTATGCACGCTTAGATATTATTCAGTATAACCATGAAACTAATTGCTGGCGTGTATTTGAAGTAAAATCATCGACCAAAGTAAAACCGAAACATTTTGAAGATGTCGGGTTACAAGTTTGGATCGCAACGGGAAGCGGATTATCAGTCGATCAAGTCAATATTGTACACGTGAATAATCAATATCGTTATCCAGCGTTACAAGATTTGTTCACTGTTGTAGATGTAACATCAGAAATTATGGCAAAACAAGCTACGCTGCACCCACAAATTCAAAAATTACAAAACACGCTGCAAGAACAGGAAGCTCCAGATATAGACATTGGGCCACATTGTACAGCCCCTTATGATTGTGTTTTTAAACAGAATTGCTGGCAACAAAAACAAATACCTAAGTTGAGTGTTTTTGATTTACCTAGAATTGGAAAAAAGCAGTGGGAACTCTATCAAGATGGTATCTTTGCATTTAGATGATCCCCGCATTTATGGCCTAAATATGCTGCAAGAACGTATAGTCAATTGTTTTAAGACAAAGCAACGTTATGCAGATCCCTCAACGATTAAAGAAGCTTTAACCTCATGGAAATTTCCATTGGTGTTTTTGGATTTTGAAACAATTAATCCAGCCATTCCACGATATTTGGACTCGCGTCCATATGAACAAATCCCATTTCAATTTAGCACCCATATTTGGCCAGCATTTGACGAGGATTTATTACATCGAGAATTTTTACATGATGAGGCAAACGATCCACGACCATACTTAATAGAGGCGCTCTTGGAAGCTTGTGGCGATCATGGCTCAATCGCATCCTACAATGCAGCCTTTGAAGCACGGTGTATCACCGCATTAGCCTCGTATGCCCCTCAACATCATGACAAATTGCAACGCATACGTGAGCGATTGGTTGACCCATTACCGATTGTGCAAAATGCCGTATATGATACTGAATTTTTCGGAAGCTTTAGTTTGAAGTATGTTGCACCTGCATTACTTGGAGAGGCACACAGTTATAGTGGAATGTCCGTGGCTAATGGTAATGATGCCCAAAGAGCATTTGAAGACCTGATTGCAACTGATATTTCTATGGAAAGAAAAAATCATCTTAGAAACTCAATGCTTGAATATTGCAAAAAAGATACGTTTGTTATGGTTGAGTTAGTTAAGTGGTTATTTTCAGCTGCTAAATGACTCTTGTCTATTGATGAGCGTTTCATTTCAATTACCGGATAAATCGTACAATTTAGCGTGGGATGTTACATTGCGTAACTTAAGTTTTTTTATTTTAAGGAAAGCAGCATGGGTATTAATGAATTTTTTCAAAACTATGGGCCCGCGATAAACGGGATCACCAATATTTTTATTGCCCTAGGTACTGTTGGCGCTGTAATAACAGCTCTATATCTTAGTTCAAAAGACAGTAAGCCAAAATTGAAAGTATATGCAGATGTTGGCGTTTTAATTCCTGATATGACTGAAAACCTCAGGATTTCTTGTATAAATATAGGAAAGCAAACGGTAATTTGCACGGGTTTTTCTTTCGCACCACATATAAAAAAGCCAAAGCGCATAATGCCACTTAATTGCATAGAGCACCTATCAAACCCACTTCCCTATCGGCTTGAATATTCGGCTAAATTAGATCGTTGCCATGATCAGTCCTTTTTTTCTGATCAAAATTTGGCAAAGTTATTAAGCCAGCATGAATGGCTAGCAAGAATTGAATTAAAACTATTTTGGCGAATCATTGCACATACTAATGTAGGTAATTTCTCAGAAAAACTGCCAACGGTGGTAATTGATAAAATTCTTTCATCCTTGTTCCCGAGTAACCCGTAAAAGCCATTTCATAGAAAAAATGGCCTTGGTATCCCGCTATCTTTGCTACATTGCTTCTACATGAAAATTTTCAATTTTAACTCAATCCTTCAAAACCCTTTCCAATACTGGTGCCGTTGATGTGAATCGAACACACGACCTATTGATTACGAATCAATCGCTCTACCAACTGAGCTACAGCGGCCAATCGCATCATAATTCCCGGAAAATTACGTTCATTCTTTGTGTAGACCTACCCGGTATATTTTTTCGGGTTCTTATACTGCAGCCAAAGCAAAGTGAAGCCTATGATTGGCATAAAAATGTCAGTCCAGAAAACACTGCCTATATTTCCGGGGGCATAATTATTAGCCATTATCATTTGATAGATATGTCCGCCTGCAGCACCCCATAAAAACATTGCAGGGGCGATAATGGTTGCGGCACGAAAACCGATCCTGCTCCAGAAACTAATGATGCCAATCACTGCAAAACCCAAGCTTGCAAAGCCTACTTCGAGTTGGAAGGGGCTTTGTGCCCAGCCGATGAACTGGGCGATGAAATCGCCAAAAAAGACGTGCATGATGAAATTAATAAGATAACTAATCCCCACATTAAACAGGAGAAAGTAGGAAAAGAGGATGTCAATGGCTTCTGATTTTTTTAATGGCCTTTTAAATGCTATAACGATCCCTGCAATCAAAATGCTTAGAACAAAGAGACTTATCGTAAAATTACTAAGTACTAAAGCTATTACCCTATCCATGGTATCTCCCTTCCATTTTCTTCTTAAGATATAACTTATCCTCGCACGCCGTCAACGGAGCACCGATTAGCTGATATTACGATGCAAGACTGCTGCTTTCTTTTATTATAACGCCTATGGTCCAATCACTGCTTTGATTAGCGCCCATATAGTTCATGGTTTTTTGTGGTTGAATTCCGTAGCCGTCAACGATTAATGCATAGTAGTAGGAGGGAAAAAGACAGTATCCGTAGAGGTAGTCGTTGGTTGGGTATTGTGAATTTAAGGTAGACCATTGTTGATGGCAAATGTCAGCATTGGCTTTTTCTAATAAATCCTGACTTGTAAATTCACCATTAGTGAGATTGAAAGGCGGGCTTATAACAAGGTCTTGAAGCCCGCCCATGACATACCAGTTACCTACTGGATTGACAGTTAGCGCAGGTTGCACGACATTGTTAACGCGGTGTACAGCATTCATTAATGATGCTACTTCATTTTCACAAACGTAAGCATCGCCCTCGGCAAGCTCGCCTGTTGGCATTTCATAATTGGTGATAAAACACGCTGCAGACTCTAAAAACTGATGTGAAACTTCTGTTTGTCCAAGTCCTAAGAAGCTATGAACAAAGAGCGTAAAATGGTGGCCGTATACGTCGATTTTCTGGATATTCTGTTCGCTGATTTCAGCATCGTTTTTTACAGGAAATACTACTTGCACAGAGGCGCCCCCCATATCAAGCACACCGATAGAAGCATCGTCCTTTGTTAAATTTCCGAGTTGATAATTAATAGACAACCAGCCAAAGAGCCCCTCTTCCGAACCAGTAATTGTTTTAGAGCTGACAAGTTTCCAGTCAGATTGATTATTAAACCACGCTTGGACGAGCGCATGAAATTGCTGTTGTTTGGGCTGGGGTAATAAACGCATCCCGGCTGTAGCGTAGAAATATACCGGTAGATGGTGTTTTGGAGCATCTGCAAATAATATACTAAGGTAGGCGTCGATTGATTCTTTTGAAGCGTCCAGTGTTGCAAGACCTGGCTTAATTTTTTTTGCCCAACGCTCAGTAATGGCAATCGGGGAATTATTTTTATCCAAATCATAGGAATAAATATGGAGACGAGAGCCTGTACTTCCCACATCGACTACGGCAACGCATTGTTGTTGTTCACAATTTCCTGAAGTAGCGTGTGCTGCCACCTGTATAAAACACACCAAAAAACCAATCAAAAAACCAACAAGACGCATCGCTATCACTTGGCAAAAACAGGATGACCGATGATACATTGTGTATATTTTGTTGTCAATTAATACTTACCGATTAAGAACATGATAACAGCGAGGCTCAGTCATTTTTTTATGAGCGGGAAGTGTAAACGTTACCATGCCACAATTAATTGTATTAAATACTTTAATGCCTTGTGTCGCAAGAATTGACATCGTCTGGGCATGTGGAAAATGGTACCGATTATCAAAGCCTGCAGATATTACCGCAAATTGAGGTGAAACGTATTTGATAAAGGCGGGCGTCGATGAGGTTTTACTGCCATGATGCGCCACAATAAGTACATCGGCCGCCAATTCCTTTTTGTGGGCGCTAACTAAATAATTTTCTGCTAATTTTTCAATGTCTCCTGGTAATAATACACTGCCTGCCTGGTTGGATATATGGAGTACGCAAGAAGAATTATTTTTGTCTCTGAATGTTTGTTCGATGGCAATAAATCGAAACGATATACCATCCCAACTCCAGGCAGGATAATGATGGCAGTTCTTACCGCGATGATAAAATTTTATGTTATCAACCAGCAACTCACCAATGGGATATTTCTCTTCCAATGAGGGCAACCCACCGCGATGATCCATATCAGGGTGGCTTATCACCACTTTATCGATTTTTTTAATCCCAAGAGTTGCGAGATAGGGAATAATAGCCATTTTGCCCATATCACTGCCTTGATAAAACTTCATCCCCGTATCATAAACCATGGTGTGACTGGCTGTATTAATAACCACTGCCAAACCTTGCCCCACATCTAAAACATCAATGCGAGCTTCTCCCTTTTTTAAGCGTAGCGTGTCAGGAAAAAGTGCTGCAATTAACAAGATTAAAGACGCGAATAAAAATACTCGAAGAGGTAAAAAAATTATGATCATAATCGCTATCATTAGTGCAAACAGTGCGAGAATATTGGGGAGCGGAAAACTGAAATTAACCCCGGCCAATTTATCAATCCAGCTTAAATACACTAGCAACACGTTTATGATTGAACCAAGAAATGAAATTAGCCAGGGCAGTGTTACCACTTGCCCTAAAAACAATACCAAAAGCGACAATGGCACAATGATATAACCCACCAAGGGTATAGCAATCATATTAGCCATTAAGCCATTAATTGCACCATAGGAAAACCAGTACAATGTAATAGGCATGAGCCCGAGCAAGCAGGCAAATTGCAAACACAATACCTTTTTAAAACCTCGATAAGGCAGCCGCTGACTGGCCGCCATTAACGTAGCCACTGCCAAAAAAGAAAGATAAAACCCGGGAAGAAGCACCGCGTGCGGCTCAAAAATTAGCACCGCCAGCAAGGCAAAACGCCATGCCTGCCAAGCGGTATAGCGGCGACTCTGAAAATGACGCAATGATAAAAAAATAGAGGCAACGACAGCGCGCTGTGCAGGAACCGCAAAGCCTGCAAGGAGTGAGTAAAAAAATGCCATGCTCAAGCCGCCGACGGCAGCCATTTGTACTGCCGGGCGGTAAAGACATAGGCGAGCTGACCGAGACCATAGTCGACGCACTAGCCAATAAAAAATCCCCGCGACAAGGCAGATATGAGATCCTGAAATGACCATTAGATGAGTCGTGCCAGTGCGGCGGAACAAATCCCATAAGGATTTATCGATGTTATTGGTAATGCCAAGCGTTAGCGCTTGCACAATACCGAGGGTGTTGGCATCGGGGATACTTTGTTGAAGACTTACTGATAGATGTTCTCGTACGGATAAAATACTGCTACGAGGTTCCTTTAGCAAGCTAATTTTGCCCCGTTTAATGTAGCCCGTCCATGTAATGTGGCGCGCTCGCAAATTGCTTTTGTAATCAAAACTGCCGGGATTTCCCAAATTTTCAGGCAATTTTAATTTTACGGGTAATTGCCACTCCTGACCTACCTCAAATGAAGGACAATGCTCATAACAGGATAATAATGCCGATGCCTTAACCGGTGTGTCATTGAGACGATTTAAGGAAAACTGAAATTGAGTCTTGTCCGAATTACTCATGGGAATGGAAATAATCCATCCCCGCACAAGCGCTTTTTGAATCACGGCCGTATTCGGCATTCCGCTATCGGCAACCCACCATTGATGAACATAGGCCCAGACCATCGCCACTAAAAACCACAAAATAATTACGCGATTAGCCCTTAAAAAAAGCGCGATAGCAATAAATAACAGCGGGTAAAGTGATTTACTATAGGCAAACACCACCCCTGCAAAAAAGCAGAGAATTTCCATAATGGTCTGTTGGACTTACATTTGAGCGCTACTTTATACTAATGATCACTTACACTCAATTTTATTTATTCGTTGGATTGTCCTAAAATGCCTTTCGCACATGCATTTCCCCGGATTACGCTGACGCTAATCCGGGCTATGGCCAGGGCAAACTAAATTTGATTTGCGACGATAAAGAACCAACCAGCCGCGTGGCAGATGGTATAAAAAATTGGAATGGCTCATGGATTGAAACATATCATCAATACTTACCCAATAGGGCTCTTTCACCAATGGGTCAACATCCGCCACGCAAATTTTCTGAGCGTCTTTATCCCAGGCAACGAGGGGAGAATAATGAGGATTTTCATCCACTCCCTGATGTTTGATAAAATCAGTTTGTCTGTAATTGACGATAACAACCGAGTTTTCTTTATTAAATGATGTTTTTATATCCTTTAAAAAAACAGGGAAATTTTCAGGATAGGCGCGCGTTGCCTTTACATCAATTTGTTTCACAAAAATGAGTTCGGAAATAAATTCAAGCTCATGCAATGCCATACCGCGCTCCATGAATTGATCAACAGGCATCCAGGGTTTAAATTCACTATTTCTCCACTCACACTCTTGTTTTATATCAAGACCTAAACTCTGCGTCGCAAGAATTACAGACGCAGGGCCACATGTCGCCTCAGTGGTTTGGCGAAATCCCGCGAGATAAAGCTTTAACATCTTATTAAAAGGAGTGCTCATGGCAATCTCGATTTTTATAGATCTTACTTAACTATCCTATTCACAGTATAAGATACTCAAGCTAAAAGCGTTATTTATCAATTAATTTAACCAGAACCAACTCTCCATCGGAAGTTATTATAAGCGCGTGAGCTGACTACACTCTCCTCTCACGTTAAAACCGTAAATAGTAGTAATATCAAACAGATTACTCTACGATAGAATGACTTAGGGAAGAGGAATATTACTCATGATTATTGCCGCTTTAAACGAAAGCCCCAATGATTCGCGTGTAGCCATTACGCCCAATGCTATCAAACATTATTTAACGCTCGGCTTTGAGGTATATTGTGAAAAAAATGCAGGCGCGGCCGCGGGCTTTTCTGATGGGGACTATCAGCTTAGTGGGGCAAAAATTTTTAACAGTCGCAAAAAATTTTTACAAGATGCTAATGTCCTGGTTTGTGTTCATGAGCCTGAACCTTCCGATTTGGCTGAGTTGTCCGCTAATGCATTAGTAATTGGCCCTATTGAAAATGAACCGGAAGGTGCTTTGGTGAAATGGGCTTGCGATCACAAGATAAGTCTTTTTTCAATGAACCTTATTCCCCGTATTAGCCGGGCGCAAAGCATGGACAGCCTCTCATCCCAAGCCAATCTTGCGGGCTATCGCGCCGTTCTTGAAGGAGTAAGCCATTTTAATCGCGTCATCCCCATGATGATGACCGCAGCCGGCATGATTCAGCCCGCCAAGATTCTTATTTTGGGTGCGGGTGTCGCGGGCCTACAAGCAATTGCGACAGCAAAACGTCTGGGTGCTGTCGTTTATGCCTTTGATGTGAGGCGTGCGGCGAAAGAGCAAGTAGAAAGCCTGGGCGCTGAATTTATCGAAGTAAGCGCTGAGGATAATGAAACAAGCGGCGGTTATGCGAGCGAGCTCAGTGAAGAATACAAAGCCCTTCAGGCCGAGCTTGTTCACCAATACGCAAAACTCGCGGATATTATAATCTGTACCGCCCTCATCCCTGGAAGAAAAGCCCCTGTATTAATTACCCAAAAAACCGTTGATGAAATGAAAGCCGGATCTGTTATTGTTGATTTAGCAACTTCTCGCGGTGGAAACTGCGAATTAAGCGCACGTGATAAAATTATCAAACACGAGGGTGTAACTATTGTAGGATTTAGCAATATCGCAGGATTTGTTCCCGCCACCGCCAGTGAATTGTACAGTGGAAATCTTGTAAATTTGATGCGCTTGCTTGTTTTACCTCCTGCTTCGCTCGTTTTTAACCCTGAAGACGAGATAATAAAACAAGCCATGCTCTGCCATAATGGCCACTACCTTCCCTTTCAAAAGAACAAGGATGCACCAGCATGAACATGGGCTCACTAAGCAATGCCTACATTGCTATTCTTACTATCTTTGTGCTTGCCTGTTTTGTTGGCTACTATGTTGTCTGGAAAGTAACACCCGCCCTGCACACTCCCTTAATGTCTGTCACCAACGCCATTTCAAGTATCATCATTCTTGGGGCAATAATTGCCGCGGGCAGTCAATTTACAGGAAATTTGACTATTCTCGGCGGTTTAGGGATTTTTATCACGTCCATTAATATTTTTGGTGGCTTTGTGGTCACTCAACGCATGTTGCGCATGTATAAAAAATAACCCAACGAGGATAGCATGGTCATGACGACAATGGTTTCATTTTTCTACCTGATAGCGGCTGTGTGTTTTATTTTGGCGCTAAAAGGCCTCGCAAGCCCTGCCACCTCAAGAAGAGGCAATTGGCTTGGCATTTTTGGCATGTTCATCGCCATTGCCTCGACACTCTTGATGCCTTCCGTTAATCACCACTGGCTACTTATTACGCTAATTATTACAGGCGGTCTTGTCGGGACGCTTATTGCCCTTAAAATTAACATGACCGCTATTCCACAATTGGTAGCGGCTTTTCATTCGTTAGTGGGGCTTGCCGCAGTTCTTGTCGCATTTTGTGCATTTTTAGCACCCATGGCATTTCATATTGGTGAGCCAGGCGCCATTGAGCCCGCCAGCTTGGTTGAGATGAGCCTTGGGTTAATTATCGGGGCAATTACCTTTTCTGGCTCCATTATTGCCTTTCTGAAACTCCAGGGGATAATGTCTGGGCAACCGCTTCGTTTCAAAAGTCAGAGCCTGGTCAATCTATTACTTGCAGTCGCGATAGTCACTTTACTCGGTGCATTTATCACAGAGCAGTCGCTGGCCATATTCGGAGCGCTTGCAGCTCTCTCGTTTTTAATTGGAATTTTATTGATAGTTCCTATTGGTGGCGCTGATATGCCCGTGGTTATTTCCATGCTCAATTCATACTCAGGGTGGGCCGCGGCTGGCATTGGCTTTACGCTTAGCAATCATTTACTGGTCATTACAGGCGCTTTAGTCGGCGCCAGTGGAGCCATATTAAGTTACATAATGTGCGTGGGCATGAATCGCTCAATTATTAATGTTATTTTTGGTGGGTTCCAAAATAGCAATGCAGCCGCCGAAAACCTTATTCAACGTGATAATCAACAAGTACATCAAGCTAATGGCGAGGATGCGGCCTTCTTATTAAGCAATGCCAAAGATGTCATTATTGTTCCGGGTTACGGTATGGCGGTTGCGCATGCGCAACACGCGGTAAAAGAGTTGGTTAATGCGCTTGAAAAAAATAATACACGCGTACGTTTTGCCATTCACCCGGTCGCCGGGCGTATGCCAGGACATATGAATGTGCTGCTCGCAGAAGCCAATATTCCTTATGACCGTGTGTTTGAACAAAGTGAAATCAATCAAGATTTTACCGCTTGTGATGTTGCTTTCGTAATAGGTGCTAATGATATTACCAATCCCGCTGCCAAAACCGACCCCGCCTCACCCATTTATGGGATGCCTGTGCTTGAAGTCGAGAATGCAAAAACCGTTCTCTTTGTAAAACGAAGCCTCGCCTCAGGCTATGCCGGCGTTGAAAATGACCTCTTTTACAGAGACAACACCTATATGCTTTTTGGCGATGCTAAAATAATGACCGAATCCATTGCAAAAGCGTTGGCAGAAATATAAAAAACGATAAAAAACATGACTTTATGTTTTTTTTACGCTAGATTAATTAATACTCATTAATTTCAATAGAACCTAAAATGATTATTCTCTACCTCCCATTTGCCGCTCATGAAATTGGTGATTTATTACCCCGCCTACAGAAATGGCAAGAGAATTCGCGCGATAATATTACGATTGTTAAATATCAAGACAATTTTGATATGACCCTATTGGAAGAAAAAAATGAAATTTATATTTGCGCGCATGGCAATTTTATTGAAGGCCAATTTTCATTATTCAATCAAGTAAATAAAAAAGGCAGCAATATTGATATTCCCACGTTAGTAGAACGTTTTGAAGAAAATTTTTCTCCAATAATCCCTAAAATTAGCACAATACATCTCTATTGCTGTGGACATGCCGAAAAAAATCAATCTATGGCTCAACAATTTCAGTCCATGTTAATTCAACCTGAGTACAGTGAGGTATGTTATTACAGCGGCATCATAAAAGAACCCGATCCAGATGGGAAACAATGGAGCCTTTGTGATTCAGGAGTATTTCCTATTGAGAATGTACGTCAAACCTTGGCTCCCAAAGAAGTTGCTATTGAAAAACCGCCATCTCATGCATCCCATGACAAGCCTAGATTGAAATCCTGGCACAATCCAGATGAAAATTGCAATAAACTTTTTGCAAAAAGAAATGCAAAAATAAAGGCATGGAGAGAAGAAAAAATTGCTGCATTCAGGAAAAGAGAAACTGAGATAGGAAATGATGGGTTTCCCCTTGCTGTCAAATCTCCTCTTCCTGTAATAAGAGAAAAAGGCAGGCTTCAGCCAGATGAATTCATTTTAATGCAAAACAAGATTGCCACATGTAAAAAAGGAGACTTTGGAAAAGAAATAGAAGATGAGATTATGAGTATTTATACTCAATCCCCTGGCTAGTCGAAACCAATATTATTGTAAGACTTAAGCCTTCGTTCTTGTCTTCTAATTTGCCATAGTAGAAAAATAAAGGTATCTTAGCGCTTTTGTTATAACACTAAGGATCTGCTATGTTAAGAAAAATTAGTTATGGTTTATTGTGTGCAGGCGCATTATTTAGCACAACTACAATCGCAATGACACACGAGCTCGCCCCTCGGGTTAGCATAGAATATGAGCTCAACGCTAATGTACCTGAAGTTTTCACCAACTATACCATTTTTACTGTTAATGCTACTTGTACGGTGAAAAGCCAGGATGAGAGCAATATTATTCATGTCAAAGCTCTTAATCGTTCAGGATCCATTAATGGTAAAGATATTAATGCGGGTGACGAACTTGATCTGGTTGTTAAAAATAATGATACCTTCACTTTAAGCGCAAAATCAGCCGCAAAAGTTGAAATGACAAATACAGGCGCGCATTCACTCAAAGCTTTATGCAGAACATAAGACAATAGTATTATTAGGGAAAAGGACTTTCCCTATTTATGTAATAACAAGAGCAAGAGCGGCTAATCCTACCATTGTTAAATCCTCAATTAACGTAATACTCGATAAAGGAACGTTAAGTATTGTGCCAAGACATGCGCACTTGAGCTTCTGTTTTTTTAGCATGCTATTTATCACCCCGAGGCTTGAAAACCCCATGATAACGATCGTTAAGAGCTGGGTGGCAAAAGGTAACCATTCTTGTAAATAAAGAATACCTAAACTTAATTCCAGGAACGGGTAAATAAACCCATAGTAATACCAACGTTTGGCTAACAAATCATAAGTGGCATATCCATCGGCAAATCCGCGAATGTCCAAAAATTTAAAGGCTGAGAATACCAGGAAAAATCCTGCCATGAATTGATTCATCCACCGATGCCAATCGGCTCCTTCTGCGTGAAAATTATTGAGAGAAGCAACACCAATAATATATGCGGCAATCAGAAATATAGGAAAATAGGCGCGAAATCCGGTTGCTTTTTCTTCTTCTGGGGATGCACCTGTCGCATCCAAAACAAGCTGTAATCGATACTTCCCGGCCGTTGCAATATGGGTGTTGAGCTCATTGAGCAGAGGCGTTTTGTCCGCCTCAATTTGCAGTAGAGGCGGGTTTAAGCTTATATCAATTAATTTAACGTGCGATGACAAGGCCGCTTTAATTTTTTCAATACAAGACGAACAATGCATCCCTTCAATAGAATAGGTAAACTTCATCTCTGATTACTCCTTAAGAGTAAGTAGCGCATCGGATTTTTCTCGCCTCTATTAGATTCACCTTTTAATGCTCACGCGTTGCCGAGAAGGTGATTTTAGGATAGCGCTCTTGCGCCATCGTCAAATTAACCCGCGTGGGAGCCAGGTACATTAGCGTATCGCTACCATCAAGTGCGAGGTAATCAAACGCTTTCGCCCTAAACTCAGCCATTGCCTTCTCATCTTCAGCATACACCCAACGCGCACAACTCACACTAACCGATTCATAAACGCAATCCACTTTATACTCATGCCGTAAACGATGCGCCACTACATCAAACTGCAAGACCCCCACAGCGCCCAGTATTAACTGATTACTATTAAGCGGCCTGAATATTTGGGTAGCTCCCTCTTCAGATAATTCAATCAAGCCTTTTAGCAAAGCTTTGCTTTTCAAAGGATCTCTTAAGCGAACCAGGCGATATAATTCCGGCGCAAAATTGGGAATTCCGGTAAATTTGAGCGTTTCACCTTGGGTAAAGGTGTCTCCTATTCGAATTGTTCCGTGATTGTGCAAACCGATGATATCCCCCGCTACGGCGAGATCGGCATGCGCTCTTTCGCCCGCCATAAAAGTTAGCGCGTTACTGATTTGTATATCTTTGCCCAAGCGAAGGTGGCTTAATTTCATTCCTTTGGTAAATTTTCCTGAACAAATCCGCATAAATGCAATTCTGTCCCGATGCTTGGGGTCCATATTCGCCTGAATTTTAAACACGAACCCGCTAAAGGGCTCTTCTTCAGGTTTTACCAACCTCTCAACTGCAGCTCGCGCCATAGGAGCGGGCGCATATTGGGCAAAATCATCCAGCAGTTCTTTAATACCAAAATTATTAATAGCGGAGCCAAAATAGACCGGCGTCATTTTACCAGCCAAATAATCGTCAAGATTAAATTCGTGGGAAGCACCTTTGACTAACTCAATCTCCTCGCGTAACTCTTGCGCGGCGTCTCCTAGCAACTCATCCAGTTGAGCGTTATGTAATCCTGCAATTTGTAACGCTTCCTGTTTTTGGGCATTTTTACCTGTTTGGTAAAGATAAATAATATCCTGATAAAGATGGTATATACCCTTGAACCGTTTACCCATACCAACAGGCCAGGTAACAGGTGCGCATTGAATACCCAACACCGTCTCGACTTCATCCAGCAAGGAAATAGGCTCACGTCCCTCACGGTCAAGTTTATTAATAAAAGTCATAATGGGTGTATCACGCAAACGGCACACCTCCATTAACTTAACGGTTCTGTCCTCAACGCCTTTCGCGACATCAATCACCATTAAGGCAGAATCCACAGCGGTTAACGTCCGGTAAGTATCCTCAGAAAAATCTTCATGCCCCGGGGTATCGAGCAAGTTCATTACATGGCCATTATGAACAAACTGCATGACGGATGTTGTAATAGAAATACCCCGTTCTTTTTCCATCTCCATCCAGTCAGAGGTGGCATGCCGGTCAGCTTTTCGCCCTTTAACCGTTCCGGCGAGCTGAATAGCACCCCCGAAAAGCAACAATTTTTCAGTAACGGTCGTTTTACCGGCGTCTGGGTGAGAAATAATGGCAAAAGTTCGCCTTTTTTTAAAATCCTCGTAAAAATCGGACATAGATAACCTGATAAACCAAAAGCGCTAATTTTAAGGGAAATAACGGCAACAAACAATTTATTACTAATCACTCTTATCGCAATTTTTCATTTGTGTATAATAAGTGGCAATTCAGACGTAATTGCAGTGGGGCTTCTTATGCTTCGAAAGCTACTCATTGGTATTTTGTTTATTTTTTGCGGGCACCTTCTTGCCGCCACTAATTTTTTAACCTTGTCAGATTTGCATTATGGCGCGAGAAATATATCGGGGAATGGCAATGACACGAACGACATTTTATGGTTGTCTACCTTAGCGAAGTTTAAACAATTAACGACCAAGGCAGATTTTATTATTATGCTCGGCGATTTGCCTTCGCATTTTACAAAAAATTCGGCAGAAAAATCAGATTATGAAGCCAAAATTTTTCATGATCTGTTTGAGGCTGATATAACAAAAAAACCGCTCTTTTATGTGTCGGGAAATAATGATCCGCTGACTGGCAATTATCTCGCTTTTTCCCAAAATGAAAAATCACCACTGGATAATGCTCTTGATTGGAATGGTGCCTGCGCCAATTGTGATGGGCTTCTCATTGATGATGCCAACATGCGCTCCGAGGGTTATTATTCAACCTATGTTTCAAAAGCATCTAAAGATGTTATTTTAATTGTGTTAAATACCACACAGTTTATCAATGTTCCTTACTGGTTTCCAAGAGACGCTTATCCAGAGCGAGAAGATGATGCTACTCGTCAACTAGGCTGGCTTTCAGAGCAATTAAAACAACATCAAGCCAGGCAGTTATTAATCGCCATGCATGAAGAGCCTGGTGTAGATTATCAAAATAACCCTGTATGGAATCCTCTTTTCTTACAACGTTTTATTCAGATACTTAACAGTGCTCAGGGTAAAAATCAGCAGATCTCTTTATTAACAGCTCATAGCCACTATGATGAATTAAGAAAAATAACATTGGATAATAATAAGCACGTTTTTAGTTATGCAACGCCCTCAATAAGTCGCAGTCATTATAATAATTCAGGGATGAAAATGTTTTCCTTGACGAACGATTTTCGCCTGAAGAATTTCACGACGTATTACACAGCCATTGATAACCAATGGAATGAGGATCATTATCAGGCCATTGGATCATCTCAGAATAGTATTTTTCCGTCATGTTCGGGAATGGATCTTGCCCAATGCCTTGAGTCTTTAAGCAATGAACAGGTCTGTGCAAGGATGGAGAGCGAACATATTTATGGGGTTAAAAATCCGGAAGTTAATTATACCCATTGTTTAAATAGTTACAAAATTCAACTCGCGACCTAGCAAATTGTAGCCATTGTAGCCCGGATTAGCGCCAGCGTAATCCGGGTTTCGACGCTCCATCATAATGCATTTCCCGGATTACGCTGGCGCTAATCCCGGCTACGTTGGTTTTTTTTATACCAACACGAGAATGGACCTTGGGGCTTAAGCAATGTGCAGGTCTGTGCAAGGATGAAGAGCAAACAGATTTATGGGGTTAAAAATCAGGAAGTTAATTATACCTATTGTACCTTTGTAGCCCGGATTAGCGATAGCGTAATCCGGGTTTCGATGCTCCGGACTAATGCATTTCCCGGATTACGCTGGCGCTAATCCGGGCTACGTTTGATTTTTTTACTTCAGAATGCTCAAATTAAGGTGTTTTTCACGTTCTGTGACCATATTATCAAATATGGTGGCCGAGCGCGTTTTAGCCTTACTCCAGAAGCTGAAGCGGTGAGTATTTAATTGCTGGTAGTCTTCGTTAAATTGATTTTTTTTCTCTAACACTTCTTTAACCGTGTTACAATTTTTTAATGCTTGTTCAAAATTCTTGAGAATGTCATTTTTTATTGTACTATGCGTTAATTTTCGCGCAGATGCATACCGATTTAGCTCATTGAACAAGGCCATGAAGGGCTTTATAAACGCCTGATAAAAACTTTGAGGATGTTTTATCTTTCTTTCATTATAAACCGTTAATAAGTTATGTGCCGGTTTTAATTTGTTATGCATGCCTGTAATTGCCTCAATATTTTTAATTCCATCATCCACAAAAATCACATCACCAGCCCAGGCAGGCTTGTTATTTACAAACATTTGGTAGCAATAAGACTTTTCACTTTTCGCTATTTTTGCATCATTTTTTGCATCATTTTTTGCATCGTTTTCTGCATCGTCTTCCGCATCGTTTTTTGCATTGTTTGGACGGTCTAAAAGAGCTTTTCTTATAGCAGAAACAGTAGTCTGATATATTGCTGCTTTTTCACCACTCCAATCATGAACCCCACCTTTTACCGCTGCAAAAGCTTCGCCGGGAACCGCATCATTGAAATGCGTCAACGATTGGAATTTTTCTTGCTGCAATAATTGGAAAATTTCTTCATCAGTACTAGTCTGGAACATTGCATCATAAAATTCTTTAATTAACCCCTCATCTTTCTTCCAGATAAGGTCAGAAGCGCACACGGCGCCGTGCACCACTAATCCTTTTGACTGTAAATAATCAATTAATACAACTCGCTCATCAACAG
This sequence comes from Legionella sp., assembly GCA_030680075.1. GTDB lineage: Bacteria > Pseudomonadota > Gammaproteobacteria > Legionellales > Legionellaceae > Legionella_C. Next base: position 107,043 of record JAUXWR010000404.1, on the reverse strand, counting down.
TATGCTTTTTTAAACTCATTGAACTAAACAAGTAGACATCTTTAATATTATTTTCAAGTAACGCATTAATCAAATTATCATTATAACTAGTGGAATTAGCCCTATAGACAAGGGAATCACCTTCTAAAATTAGCGTATCATCAACATCTAATAATGCAACCATTCGTTTTTGTTCAATCGCCATAACTCTCTCCAAATTAACTACATTTTGTTATGTACTTCTAACCAAATTTCATTTGCTCTTTACTTTCCGCAACCAGCTTATCAAACACCGTAGCCGAGCGTGGTTTAGTCTTACTCCAAATGCTAAAACGGTGAGAATTTAACTGTTTATAGTCTGTACTGAATCGCTCTTGTTCCCGTAGTACGTCTTTAACTGTGTGGCAATTATTTAGAGCTCGCTCAAAACGCTTGAGAATTTCATTTTTTTTGGTGCTATGCGTTAATTTTCGCTCTTTTTCATAAATATTAAATGGTACTAAATTTAATTGAGCAAAGATTTCTTTCAATTCTCGAAATTGTTTATCTGATATTTCATTCGGATTTAAAAAAAGATCTCTAAGTGTCATAGGTCGAGCATTGAAACGAGACGTTGAAGATGGTGAGCTTTTATAACCATCAAAAACTAAAGGTGATTCATCCATTGTAGATTGGCGTGGACTACAATCACGAGGGTCTTCATATTCACTCTCCGACTGATATTCTTCAGAATTCTCTTGTTTCAATACAGAAATGTTTTTAAAATTTTTATCAGAGGAAATTTCATATCGCGTTTGCTCCACAAAATCATCATATATGATAACTTCAGACTTAGTAGTTAGTAAAATATGCCTCAACGCAGGAAGTATTTGACTCATTTTGGGTTTGTAGTGACCACTGTTATTGGTTATTGATTCAACACGTCCCTCAAAGAACGTCATATATCCCGAAAATACAACAGGCGCACCCTGGATGAAATTAGAGTGATTAACAACCCAGGGAAGATTAGAGGGCACAGATGTAAAGACGCAGTCATCTGAATCATTGGTTTTATCTCTTGAGGCATATATCGCTACTTTTCCCAAGGAGGAGTCGACCGAATTATACTCACCAGTCATAATAACCAAATATGAACCATCATCTAAAGCCATTCTGTTACTATCTAAAAATGCCCCATCTTCTTCATTAATTGAAATTAAGTAACGCTTAGCAAGCTCAGGGGTTAAGTATGGGGTTTTTAATGGAATATTCTTTTGCAAACAGTATCTTTTTATAATATTTTCCTTATTATAAATTTGATCCAACTGTATTTGATCAGTTATTACTTTTATTGCCAAATTATTTTCATCAACAAAATTATACATAATGACTATTTTTAGATTATTTTTATTATTGAGGCGTATTTTAACGGTATAAACTTAAGAAAACATTAATTAAAGAAAATTGTGAGATAAGTCTCTTTGCACAGGACAATTTTTAAATGCAGGTAAATAACTCGTCTTTGCGAACAAAGTGAAGCAATCCAGTGACCTTTATGAACAATAGATGCGCTAATAAGCTTTTCCAAAGCCACTGGATTGCTTCACTTTGTTCGCAAAGACGGCATTTTTTCCGAGATTTAAAATTGTCCTGTGCAAAGAGATAAGTCTGCTACATTAAGAATGACTCCTCACATTCAAAATAATTAGCAATATCGGCGTTAGTCACATTTTTTAGGATGCTTGGCTGCCAGCGAGGATTTTTGTCTTTATCAATCAACAACGCTCTGATTCCCTCATAGAAATCTTTACCCGCCATAAAATGACCAACAAGACAGTAATCCAGTTTCAGGCACTCTGCCAACGACAGGGATTTAGCTTTATGCATCTGTTCGAAGGTTACGGCAAGACTCAGCGGTGATTTTTGTTGTAAGTTAGTAAAAGTAGTCGCAGCCCAGGCGTCGTCACTCGTTTCTAATCCACTCATAATGTCTTTCAAACTACGGCGGGAAAAATAATGATTTATTTTCTCAAGATCCTGTTGTATTGGTGCCTCTTTCTCGCAGGCTACTGACTTAAGATAAGCACTGACTTGTAAAGCTGCGTTTTGCGATAAATTCAGTTTATGCAGGCTTGGCAAAATTTCTGCAAAATTTTCTGTATCAACAGTATACTTAACAAGTTTCATGGCACGAGCATCTTCAGCACCTAATCGATTACCAGTAAGCGCCAGATAAAGCCCCACATGCCCGGGGCAGCGTGACAATAAATAGCTCGCCCCAATATCAGGAAATAAACCAATCCCTGTTTCTGGCATGGAAAAAACAAAGCGCGATCCTGCTACTGGATGAGAACCATGCAAGGAAATACCGACCCCACCGCCCATGGTAATTCCATCCATTAAGGCGATATAGGGCTTTTTAAACTGATGAATGAAATAATTCAAATGATATTCATGCCAGAAAAACTGCAACTGTTCCGGGTCATTCTGAAGTCCCCGCTCATACAACCAGCGAACATCACCTCCAGCACAAAATGCTTTGCCTGGGGATGCTTGCACAACCACCGCATGAATATCTCCATCATCTTGCCACTGCTGTAATTGTTGCTGCAAGGCTTTAATCATCGGTAAATCAATGGCATTAAGTGCTTCGGGGCGCGCTAAAGTGATTACCCCTATATGATGCTGGCGTTCAAATACAATAGCATTGCTCATTCATCAGGCTCCTCGAAATGCAGCGGGACGTTTGGCTAAAAAGGCGGCCACGCCTTCATTTTTATCCTGACTCGCGCAAACGTTGGCAAAGTGAATAGCCTCGAGATGAAGAGCGTCCGGCAAGGGCATATCAAAGCCGCGGTCAATTACGTCCATCACACTTGTAATCGCAAGAGGCGCCATGGATAAAATGGTGGTCAGGATTTGCCGACCTTTCCCAAGCAGTGCATCAAGCTCGACTACTTCTGTAACCAGCCCCCAATCAAGAGCTGTTTCTGCATTGATAAAGCGCCCAGTTAAACATAAATCCAGTGCACGTCCTTTCCCAACCAATCTTGCCAGGCGTTGGGTGCCCCCGTATCCAGGGATTACCCCTAACTTAACTTCCGGTTGACCAAATTGGGCGTTAGGAGATGCGATGCGTAACGTTGCTGACATGGCAAGCTCACAACCCCCGCCAAACGCAAACCCATTGATAGCCGCAAGTGAGGGTTTGCCTAATGTTTCTAACTGGCGGAAAACATCTTGTCCCTCACACGCAAATTGATAGCCACTTTGAGCGTTACAATCAGCCAGACGGGAAATATCAGCGCCGGCACAAAAGGCTTTACCCGAACCTGTTATCAAGAGCGCTTTTACCTCAGGATTTTTTTTAGCATTATCAAAAATTTGGGCAAGTGTGCGTAATACATCATCGTTTAAGGCATTGAGTTTTTCCGGACGATTCAGGGTAATGGTCAATATGCCATGATCATCCAAATTGTGTTCAATCACATTCATTCCTTGCTCCTGTTACTTAATCAATAAAATAGTCATCATCCAGACTGCTTTTGGCAATGATTTCACGCATAATTTCATTCGTTCCCTCAAGAATCTGATGAACCCTTAAATCGCGGAAAATACGCTCAATCTGATAATCATGCAAATACCCATACCCGCCATGCAACTGCATAGCTTTATCACTAATTCGAAACGCCACATCGGTGGCGAGACGTTTGGCCATAGCACAGTACATGGGGGCATTTTTATCTTTTTTGTCCAAAGCATCAGCCGCACGATAAACCATTAAACGCGCTGCTTCAAAATCAGTTAACATATCCGCATAATAAAAACGAAGTGCCTGCATCTGTGTCAATGGCTTGCCAAATTGCTTGCGTTCTTTTAAATAGGTTTGAGTTAAACGAAGGCAGGCAAGCGCTCCCCCAAGCGAGCAGGACGCAACACTCACGCGCCCCCCATTGAGCGCATTTAACGCAATCTTGAAACCCATGCCCTCCTCGCCAATCAGATTAGTGACAGGCACTCGACAGTTTTCAAAATACACCATGCAAGTTGGCTGGCTTTTCCAGCCCATTTTCTTTTCCAATTTGCCAAAGCTTATTCCCGGGCGGTCTTTTTCAACTAATATGCAAGAAATACCAAGATGGGATTCATCACCCGTACGAACCATACAAACATAAACATCGCTGACACTGCCACCAGAGATAAATGCCTTGGCACCGTTTATTATATAGTCCCCACCTTCAACCGTGGCGCGGGTTTTTAAAGAAGCGGCATCTGAGCCAGAATCAGGCTCGGTAAGACAATAACTGGCGAAAGCTTCCATAGAAGCCAGGCGTGAGCCCCAATAGGTACGAAGCGGCTCTGTTGCATACTTGTCCACGAGAGTTGTAACCATATTATGAATGGACAGATAAGCACTGGTAGTAATACAACCGGTTGCCAGTTGCTCATAAATGAGCGCGGCGTCCAGGCGCGTGAGATTCGCCCCGCCAATATCGTCAGAAGCGACAATCCCACCCATGCCCAATTGGGCGGCTTCACGTAAAATATCCGTTGGGAAATAGCTGTTTTCATCCCAGGATGCCGCCATTGGCGCGAGTTTGTTACGCGCAAACTCACCTGCCATTTCACGAAAAGCGAGATGTTCTTCACTGAATTGAAAGTCCATAACCTGTCCCTATGTTTTGGCTGACCACTATAGCATTAATTATTGGTAAGCCTTCAGCAAAAAGAAAGGAGTACTATATCTATTTCTTTATGATGGCGCTAATAAAAATGCTATTATGCCGACTTTAGGGGCACATGAAATAATAAGAAAGAAAAACACCCATGGAAACCGTCATTTCTCAACCTGTAGATTGTTCTAAAACAACCTCTGTTTTAAAAAAATATTTTGGCTATGATGCTTATAGAGGTCTGCAAGAAGATATTATTGATGATCTTCTTGCCGGTAAAGATTTACTGGTTCTCATGCCGACTGGTGGGGGTAAATCCTTATGTTATCAAATACCCGCACTCGTTAAAAACGGGGTAGCTATTGTCGTATCGCCGTTAATCGCCTTAATGGAAGATCAAGTGGCTGCACTTAAACTACAGGGCATTCGGGCGGCCTATTACAATTCATCATTAAATAGTGATGAATCGCGCCAAGTGCTCGCCGCTTTGCATAATGAGCAACTGGATTTACTTTATATTGCACCGGAACGGCTCGTAAGTCCTGCTTTTCTTGAGCGCCTGCAAGACTGTAACCTCTCGCTATTTGCAATTGACGAGGCGCATTGTATTTCGCAATGGGGGCATGATTTTCGGCCTGAATATGCAGCGCTTGGCAAATTAAAATCCACTTTTCCTGATATTCCTGTCATTGCGTTAACGGCAACCGCTGACAATCAGACCCGCCAGGATATTGTCGCCAAATTAAATTACCAACCGAAAGTATTTCTGGCATCCTTTAATCGCCCCAATATTCATTATCGTGTGATGGTCAAAGATAACCCGGGCAAGCAACTTAGCCGTTTCTTACAAACTCAAAAATCAAATGCCGGTATTATCTACTGCGGCACCCGCAATGCGGTTGATAAAGTCACTGCCAAACTTCAGGAACAAGGTTTTGAGGCACGCGGATATCATGCAGGTCTTTCTCATAATGAACGGCGCGAGGTGCAATCTTTATTTCGACACGATCGGATTGATATTGTGGTCGCAACCATTGCTTTTGGCATGGGTATTGATAAACCAAATGTGCGCTTTGTGGTTCATTATGATTTGCCAAAAACCATAGAAAGCTATTATCAAGAAACAGGTCGCGCCGGTCGCGATGGTCTGCCTGCGCAAGCCCTGCTGCTCTACGACCCCGCAGACAGCGCGCGATTACGAAGTTGGGTTAGTGCTATTGACGACCTTGAAAAGCAACGGATAGAAAATAATAAACTCAATCACATGGTGGCCTTTGCAGAAGCAAGCCACTGCCGTCGTCAGATTCTGCTTCGCTATTTTGACGAGGTATGTGAAACAATATGCAGTTACTGCGATGTGTGCGATAACCCGCCAATAACAAGGGATGCGACCGAAGACGCTCAAAAATTCTTATCTTGTGTTTATCGGCTTAAACAAAATTATGGGATGTTGTACGTCATTGATGTATTACGAGGGGCTAATTCAGACAAGATAAAAAACGCCGGTCATCATACGCTCAGTACTTTTGGCATTGGCAGTGATAAATCCGTCAAGTATTGGCGGCAATTAGCCTGGCAATTAATCCATCGCGGGTTTTGTTACCAGGATATCGCTCATTTTAATGTGATGCGTTTATCTAATAACGCTGTTGCTTTATTAAAAGGCGCCGAGCAAGTCATGCTCGCACTGCCCAATAACGATTTTGCCCCTGAAGCTACCAAAGTGAAAGAAAAATATAAATCGGAACAAAAAGACAATCCTTTATTTGAAATCTTACGCAGTTTGCGCAGACAAATCGCTGAAGAGGAAAATAAACCGCCGTTCATGATTTTCAGTGATAATACCCTGCATGAAATGGTCAATAAAAAGCCTGAAAATTTGGATGCGCTACTTGATATATCAGGTGTGGGTCAGCATAAGTTAAATCATTATGGATTGCGTTTTTTAAAAGCCTTGCGGAACTATTGTAAACTTGACTAAATTGAAGATTATTTGTACAATCCGCTCATATTGTTCAATGGCGGTGGGTACTACGTGACCTTTCTTCGTAATCTGATCCGCATTCCTGAATATTTGATGGCCATGTTATATGGAATGTTTTTTTCCATTTATCTATGCAACGTTAAGGGCTTCCCATCATGAAGAAATTTCTTCGCATTATAGGTTTTATTTCTCTACGTGCTTCAGCAATGCTCGCAGGTATGGTGTATTTTCCGCTGCGCGCGCTTTTTTTTGGCAGCATACTGGCCTTGGGTGGAATTGTTATAGGAACAATTCTACTTGGTGCACTAACCTTCGTTGCCCCTTTTTTACTGGCTGGTGAACTTATGAGCAAAAGGCTCTCAATAGGAGCTGCCATACTTTTCATACCAATCGCGTCATTACTCTTTTTCGTTATAACTATTGCTGCATTACCTGTTTTAGCGATAGTTTTGTGCGCTTTCACCCCCTTTGTACTCTTGGACAGTGCCTGGAAAGGTATCAAAGCAGGCTTTCTTAGCGGATTTTCTCTGACGTGTGAAGATCACTCTTTATTTGAAATAATTTTCTATGAAATTAAACCTCCTGCAAATAAAATTGCGGTTCAAAGAGTAGCGCCTGTTGAAGCAGTTGCCGTTCATGAGGTAGCGCTTGTTGAAGAAGAAAATGCTGATGAAGAGGTATGGCAAGAAGTCCAATGCGGGCAGGAAAAAGAAGCCCCAGTAAGCCTGCCAGAAATTCCAGATATGGAGAGTACGGAACCTCTTCTATTCACATCTGAATTATCATCTCATGAGCTAAAAACCGCTAAAAAATTTATCACGCTACCAAATGCTTCCTTAAAAAAATTGCATGATGACCTTGAGAGTCTTAGACAATTAACCGAACGTTATATAGATTTATCAAAAAATTTGGCAGACGTTCAAAAGGCTTTGAAAGACGAAGACTTATCAACGTTAGACGATCAGCTAAATGTTGTTAGGGATGTCATTAACACGCCTATTCTATTTGAAAAGCAGTATTACAGAGACAATTCCTGGCACCCTATTCCGGTTCAAAGTTATATAACTGATAAAGAAGAATTGCTACATTGGTTTAAGGTTGCAAAAGAACCAACACATCCATTTACCATGGATTCCATTATTAAACCAGACCAGTATGGTCAAATGGCAACACGCTATAGATGGCGTGAGCTTACGGTAGATGATTGTCAATCTCAAGAGCTTTTCGAAGCAGCCGAGCAAATAAAAGACCTTCTACAAAAGATAAGCAAAGCGCCGATAGAAATTCACGTAAAACCTTCCAGCAATGAAATGCCGGTGAGACCATCATCCTGGGATTCCAGCTTTTTTGGGGGAGGTAGTTCTTCGAGTAGTGCCCCATCGTCCTATGAACCACCCCGCCCGGGAGGTGGTTCATAGCTTGCTAAACCTTTGTTGGGCTGCGCTTCATTTAGCCCAACTTGCCACTATTCAATGCGCGTGACAACCAATTTTCAAATGAACTTGATAATATTTGGTTTTGTTTCCCTCGATAAATCCACGCGTTTCCAACACTTCATACCAGTCCAGTTTTCCGTGCACTTTCGCCGCATTGGCGATAGCATTATTAATGGCCTCTTCAATACCATCCTCGGAAGTACCTACTAACTCTACAACTTGATACACACGATTGCTCATAATCCATCCTTGTAAATAATTCATTCCTTTAAATTTACCGTCTTAGCGGGTAAATTAACTACTACCCGTCATTGCGAGCCAACTACCCGTCATTGCGAGCCGTAGGCGAAGCAATCCAGCGGCCTTAGAAAACATCAAAAGTCACGGGATTGCTTCGCTGACGCACGAAAGACAACCTCATATCCGTTTTTTATCAACTATAAGCATAGCATCAAAAAACAAAAGAAGATTAACCTTGCGGCTCTTGTGCCTTGGCAATGGCTTTTCGTATCGCTTTAGCCTCATCTGATTGCGGTGGAGCAATTTTGAGCAATTTCTGCCAATATATTACCGCCAGGGGATATTCATGGCGGGTATAAGCATCCATAGCCAACATAGCAAGCGCATCAGGCTGATTGGGATTTTTTTGCAATAACTCTTTAAAAACGCGCCGAATTTCCGGATTAAATTGCTGTTGATTTAATTGCCATAAGCTTTCTGCGTAGTTAATAGTCGCCTGCTCGTCATTAACATTTAATTGTTGCGATTTCAAAAAGGCATCTCGCGCAAGCAGCCATTGGTTTTGACTGGCGTAAAGGCGCCCTAATAAATACCAGCCACGCGCACTTTGTGGGCTATCATCCAGTTTCGCCTTTAATTTTTCCACTAATTCTTCAGGCGATTTAACGGTTGCGAGCAAGGCTCTAGCTTCTGCCTGTTTTGCCTGTTCCGCCGTATATTGCGACCACAAAGGCCACGCACCCCACTGCCGATAGCCTAAGACTATTGCCATAACAAATAAAGCCAGAAATAGTACGAATCCTTTACGTATATTTTTGCGAAGCGGATAAGCTGCGATTAACAACGCTAAACTTATCAATACTAAAAAACAGGCAATCAACCACCATTCATTCATTTACAGCTCGCTTTAAACAGGTACGCCAAAAAATAAATAATCCCAGCAAAAGAAATAATCCCGGTCCATACCATAGTAATGCCGTTAACGCTTTAACAGGGGGCTTAAACAAAATGAAATCGCCATAGCGTGCAGTGAGATAATTAATAACTTCATCATCACTCTTCCCCTCTTTAATCATCCCATAAACCTGATTGCGCAAATCTTCAGCGAGTCCTGCACTGGAGTCTGCCAAATCCTGGTTTTGACAAACCAGGCAACGAAGCTCTTTTAGCAAATGAGAAAACTGCGCTTCTTGCTTCTTTGTGGGCAACGGATACGACGTATTGGCGGTAACATTGGAGAAAATCAGTGACATTATCAATAATAAACAAACTCTCATGCTTCACCTTGCAACTGTTGAATGCGCGGTAAAAACTCGCGAGTCCAATTTTCTTCATCCAAAATACCGACATGACGAAAACGAATAAACCCCTTTTTATCAATGAGAAAAGTCTCGGGCGCGCCATACACCCCTAAATCTATCGCCACTTTTCCATCCTTATCCTCGCCAATAAGTTGATAAGGATTACCCCACTCGGTCAACCATTGTGCTGCATTCTGAGCATCATCTTTATAATTTAATCCATAAAGAGGAATGCCTTTCTCTTTGAGTTGCATCAAAAACAGTTGCTCTTCAACACAGGCTTCGCACCAACTGGCCCATACATTGAGGAGTAGGACTTTGCCCTGTAAAATTGCCGGATTAAATTGGTGTTGGGTATCCCCTAATACCGGTAAATTAAAGGCCGGTAAAGGGTGGCCTACTTGCACAGAAGGTAATTTTTGCGGATCCAAAGACAAGCCACGCCATAAAAAAATGGCTAACATTGCAAATACTACTACCGGCAAAAGACGCCAAATACTTAGTTTCATGTTGTATCTCTTTTTTTAATAAATGTTTGAATCAAATGTAGGTCGGGCGCATCGCCCGACCGTTTGTTGGGCCAGGAGGCCCAACCTACAATTTGATTGCAAATTCCTTAACTTGATGGCAATGTCTTGCTGCTGCCGACACGTGAAAATACCGCCTGTCACTTAAAGCAAGCAACCCTCCAAGGAGAATTAAAAATCCTCCACCCCAAATCCAGCGCACAAACGGCTTAAAGTATAAGCGAACTGCCCAAGCAGATTCACCTAATGGCTCGCCTAGTGCAATATAAATATCTCTGAAAGGATTAACATCAATGGCAGAATCCGTCATTGCCATTTTGCCAACATTATAAATTCGCTTTTCAGGAAAAATAACCGATACGCTACTTCCCTTTTTAATGATAAAACGGGCTTGCGTACCCTGATAATTAGGACCAACCAGCGGTGACTCGCTCAGAAATGTGATGCTATAACCGGCAAGTTTAGCACTCTCGCCTGGCACCATTTTCACATCGTCCTGAATACCATATCCTGTAGATACGGCTACACCAATAACTGTCACCGCAACGCCAACATGAGCCGCAACCATTCCCCAAAATGCTTGTCCTAATGATCTAAAACCACGAAGTTTTGCTCGCATATGCACTAATTTTACCGTACTCAATATAACCCAGGTTGCAAGTGTTAATCCCAGTAAGGTGTAGATGTTGATATGATCGGTCAACGTAAAAAGGAGAAATAAAGGCACAATAATGCTCATTATTAATACCGGCGCCAATCGTGCACTTATTTTTTGCAAATTATCGCGCTGCCAGTTTAAATGCACTCCCACTCCCATCAGTATTAATAAAGGGATCATTAATGGCACAAATACTGAGTTAAAATAAGGAGCGCCTACGGATAATTTACCTAAGCCTAAGCCATCAATTAACAGGGGATAAACCGTCCCCATCAAAACCGTTAACATGATGACTGCGAGAAAGACATTATTCAAAAGCAAAGCGCTCTCGCGAGATAGAGGAGCTGGATTTTCCTGGCTTTGCAACGAATGGGCACGCAGTGCAAAAAGCACTAATGAACCGCCAATCACGACCAGTAAAAACCCTAAAATATAGGCACCACGCTCTGGATCCACAGCAAAAGCATGAACGGATGTAAGAACGCCTGAACGAACCAGAAAAGTACCCACAAGACTTAGTGAAAAAGCAGAAATAGCGAGCAGCAATGTCCAGGCCATAAATTGTTGACGCTTCTCGCTCACGGCTAAAGAATGTATCAATGCCGTGCCAACAAGCCAGGGCATAAACGAAGCATTTTCAACAGGATCCCAAAACCACCACCCGCCCCAGCCAAGCTCTCGATATGCCCACCAGCTTCCTAACGTAATACCTGCGGTAAGACAACACCAGGCGGCTAATGTCCAGGGTCTTGTCCATTTAGCCCAGGCGGGCTCAAGACGCCCCATCCAAAGGGCTGCAATGGCAAAAGCAAAGGCGACAGAAAAACCTACATATCCCATATAAAGCATGGGAGGATGAAATAAAAATCCGGGATCTTGCAATAAAGGATTGAGATCGCGCCCTTCCGTCAAAAGCTGCTGAAATTGACGCAAAAAAGGATTCGACGTGGATAAGAGAAAGAGAATAAACCCCACACTCAAAGCACCCAATACTACCAAAACGCGAGCTCGAAAATGCGCGTCGAGATTTTTACTAAACCACGTTACCGCAATCATCCAAAGGCTTAAAATAGCAACCCATAACAACATCGACCCTTCATGCCCACCCCAGACGGCGCACAACTTATAAAACCAGGGCAAGGAAATACTGGAATTAGTGACTACATAGATAACACTAAAGTCACTTTGAAGAAAACAAAGGGTTAAACAGGCATAAGATAAAGCGACAAAAATAAATTGCCCCGCCACATAAAATGGAGCCGCAGCTATCCAGTCTTCCCTGTTTCCTCGTAGCCCCAAGGTAGGTATTACCACTAGGAGAGCTGCGAAAAATAAAGCCAGCACCAGCGAAAATAATCCAATTTCAGCGATCATAGGCCTCTCCCGCCTTTTGATTGGGAAGCCTTTGCCAGAGCATCCTTCACTTCCGGCGGCATATAATTCTCATCATGTTTAGCTAATACTTCCACTGCATTAAAGTGCTGATTATCAATCATCGCCCCAGTCGCGACAATACCTTGCCCCTCTCTGAAAAGGTCAGGCAAAATACCGCGATAATTTACCGTAATCGTCTCGTTAAGATCGGTTAATTTAAATTGCACGGATAAATCATGAGAGGCGCGAATGACGCTATTTTTTACAACCATTCCGCCAAGCCTTATCTTCTCTTGATGAGACGCCTCGCCTCTCGCGACCTGAGTGGGCGTGTAAAATAAACTGATATTTTGACGAAGCGCATACATCACAAGCAATGTCACCATGAATAACACGGATATGATAAACAACAACATTAATAATTTTCTTTTTCTAACGGGGTTCATAAATTATTGACTCTTAAACCAGTGGTGCAATTTCTTTTTAGTTCGAAGACTCTGTCTTTTCATTCCAAAAAAATTGACCGTAAGAACAAGACCGGCCAAAAAGTATGCAGACCAAACGTAGGAAGAATAACCGCCCATGGATAACCAGTTTACCAATTGGCTCATACAAGTCCCTCTTCAAAGAGTTTTTTTACCCATTTTTGCTTTCTTTCGCGCAGTAAAACCTCATTTCCCGCTTTATGCAAAATCACCCAAAGACAATAAAGCGAAAACCCGACAAGGCTTAAGAGTAAAGGATAAAGCATGGGAGCCGCTATTTTAGGTTTGGAAAATACGGAAAGTGTTGAACCTTGATGCAAAGTATTCCACCAGTAGACGGAGTAATGAATCACTGGTAAATCAACAACCCCTACCAATGTTAAAATGGCTATCAATTTGTCACTCTGCTCGCGGTTACTAAAAGCGCTACTCATTGCCAAAATGGCGGCATACAAAAGGAGTAAAATTAATTCAGAGGTAAGGCGCGCATCCCACACCCACCAGGTTCCCCACATGGGTTTGCCCCAAATGCTACCCGTAATGAGCGCAAGCAACGCCATACAAGCGCCTGTCTCTGCGAAAAACGTAAGCATCAAGCCTGCAAGCTTAATTTGCCAGACAAGTAACAATAAGGCGCAAAAAGCCATGACTGCGTATAAAGCCATGGACATAAATGCCGCGGGTACATGTACATAAATAATGCGAAACGCATCGCCTTGTTGATAATCCGCTGGTGCAAACACCAACCCCCAGACAAGACCTGTTACCAAAAAGAAAAAGGCAGCATAGCCTATCCAGGGTAACCAGGATTGCGTTAAGCGAAAAAAAGACCGCGGCGACGCCATTTGATATAAAAATTTCCACATAGGGAATTTATCGACCAGAAAAAAGTAAAATTTTATCATGCATTAGTCAGCAAGGCTAATGCGAATAATTGAAGCAATTGCAAAGGGCAAAAAGCTGACTGAAATCAGGGAGAAAGCCAATAATAACGCTAAATGCCCCAGAACCTGCTGATTGCCAATAGCAGTACTCAAGAGGCTACTGCCAAATATCATAACCGGAACGGTTAGCGGCAGTAAAATAAGCGCCATAAATACACCCTTGTGCTGCATGCTCGTACCAAATGCCGCGGCCAATGCACATAAATAAAGAATGGCAGGCGTGCCCGCGAGTAAACTTGCCATCAAAATTATTACCTCACGAGAGGAAAATCCAAACAAAATGGCCAAAAATGGAGAGAACAGTAGCAAGGGAACGATGGTTAATAACCAATGTAGCAATAATTTTGCGCTGACAATAAGGCTCACAGAATAACCGGATGTTAGCCACTGCTCAATAATACCTTCATCATAATCCTGCTGAAACAAACGCTCGGATGCTAATAGCATCGCCAATAAAACAGCGATCCAGATTATACCAGGGGCTACTTGTCTGATGATGAGAGGATTGGCAGGCAAGGTCAGGGGAAAAAATACCGTTATCATTACAAAGAAAAGGGCTGAATTAATGAGCAATCGCGGTTGGCGGATGTTAACCAGAAACTCCCGATGAAATTGCCGAAAAAAACAAGAGAGTGGCGGCATCATAATGAGTATTCCGCGTAATTAACAAAATTTGCAGGCAAATTTTGATGAGAGGTCATGATAATCAAGCCACCGTCGAATAGATGCTGTTTAAGGCAATCGGTGAAAGAAATAATGGCCGCATTATCCAGTGCGACTAATGGCTCATCCAGCAACCATAAGCGAGCGCGCGTAATTGCGACGCGCAGTAAAGCCACGCGGCGACGCTGACCTTGTGAAAGTTGATAACAGGGTTTGTGAGCCAGGCCTGCCAAATTAAACTGCTCAAGCAATGTTGAAAAAGACGTAATGCGCCCAGGCGCGTGTAAATCCAGGCAACAATTTTCCTTAACAGTTAGCTCAGGACTTAGGCCTGTTTTATGGCCAATGTAGCAAACATTCCGTTGATACGACGGCAAGTCATTATGAATCGAATGATCATCCCAGAGAATATCACCTTCCAGAGGTTGCAAAAGTCCTGCCAGTAACCTGAGCAAAGTGGTTTTACCTGCCCCATTTCCCCCACGCAAATGGAGAAGCTCTCCACCTTGCAAAGAGAACTGCACTCCTCGGAGAAGCGGTGTGTCATGATAATCAAAAGCGAGAGAATTTATTTGAAGCATGAATTTATGTTTGATTCAAAACGGCCAGACTATAATTAATTCTTCATTTTAGCAATGGGTCAGAGCAATGTAGGACTTGCGCCAAAGTACAGTCGAGGTGATAATCTTGCCCTCTTTTCAATAAATTAGGGCGGCCAATGGACTTCCTCGCACAATATGGTTTGTTTCTTTTAAAATCACTCACTTTGGTCATAGCAATCCTGCTGCTTTTTGTCGGATTTTTTGCTATCGGTAAAAAACCAAAACCGAAGCTGGAAATTCTATCGCTAAATAAACAGTATGATGATATCAAGCAGCGCATGAGCCTTGAAGTTAAGGGCAATAAACTCCCTAAAGTCAAACGCTCGAAAAAAGACAAAAAAATTCTCAAAGAAAGGCCCTCGCTTTATGTCATTGATTTTCAGGGCGATATTAAAGCGTCTCAAGTAGAGCAATTGCGTGATGAGATTACCGCCGTTCTCGCCGTAGCCCAGCAACAGGATGAAGTGGTAATAAGGCTTGAAAGCCCTGGTGGTGCGGTCAATGGTTATGGATTAGCTGCTTCCCAATTACAGCGGATTCGTGACAAAAATATTCCACTCACTGTTTGCATTGATAAAATTGCCGCAAGTGGCGGCTACTTGATGTCTTGTGTAGCAAATAAAATAGTAGCCGCCCCCTTTTCCATTATTGGCTCTATCGGCGTCGTAGCGCAGCTTCCCAATTTTCACCGATGGCTTAAGAAAAATAATATCGATGTTGAGTTAATAACTGCGGGAGAATATAAACGAACATTGACATTTTTAGGCGAAAATACTGACAAAGGGCGTAAAAAATTTCAGGAAGATCTGGAAAAAATTCATCAGGCTTTTCGTGATTACGTTTTTATCCATCGTAAACAATTGGATATTGATGAAGTATCAACCGGTGAGCACTGGTTGGCGGTAGATGCGTTTGATTTAAAACTGGTCGACTCATTAAAAACGAGTGATGATTATCTGATTGAAAAAATGAGTGACTATAATGCCTATAAAATTACACGGCATTGCAAACAATCAATGGCAAGCAAACTCTTTAAGCCTGCAATGAAGGTTTTGCACCCATGGGCGTGAGGAATTTGTAGAGTCCGGGATCCATTCCCTTCGTGCACCTTGCCAGGCAGAATACTTGTCATAATCTCAAAATTAATAGCCCGTACCAGCCTGAAAATAGATCCCGGACATTAAGAGAAACTAAACTCGTACACTCGTTAAGTCTCTCTAAATTCCGGGACGACAGGATAGGAGCGCGCGAGTTATACATATCTTGATGGAAGCAGTAATGCATTAAATATCGTAGCCTGGAAAGACAATTTTTCCAGAGTTATGTATACTTAATATTATATTCACTAGCTCGGAGTGTACTATGAGCGATTTTAAATCAAAATTACCTGATTTTCAGGAATTAACAAAAATCACCGGCAAATTTTTCAACGACATGAAAAATAGTGTTTGTGAAATAGTGGAAGAATATAAAAAGAAACGAGCTGAAGAAAATGTCGGAACACCTGGCGATGTCACCTCATCAGACACACCGCCACCACCCCCTCCACCTTCAGTGAGTCCGGAGGAGGTACCGCCCCCAGGTGCGCCAGATAAAACCACCAAAAAATAGATTTTTCACGCCCTTAATGGGCATGTTCTTTTCAATTGCATAAAATATTCATTAGGGTCTGAGCTAGACCCTAACTATCAACGAAAACAGTTAATCTCGGCAAACGCGTTACATTCACTGCCAAAACATAACTTTTGATTTCCAATTGCCTGGGTGGCTTTCACCTGCTTTTGAATAACATAACTTCGCACATCCATATATCCCAGACGGCGGCAAAATGAATAGGCAGCGCGTCTACCACAACGACTCTTACCGTCATAACACCAGTCAACACGGTAGTGATTGTAACGAGGAAATACAAAACGCCTTAATCGATAGTGATAAGTTTTAGGCGGCTTGTGCGTTATATGACCCGCACAACGTATGGTTTTGAATCCGTTACAACGCCAGCCCTTACACTGCATGAGAATGGGTCTTTTACACGGGACATTGACAGCCAGGTAATTAGTGAGGCCTACATTATTAGCAATAATTTGCTGATCAGCACGCGCATACCCCATCATTTGACAATAACGGGTTGCTACAGGCGTACCGCACTTTCCATCAAGCGCACAATAAGCCAGTCGCTCGCCGTGATAATAAGGCTGCCAAAAGCTTCGATGAAAAACCTCGCGTGGTTTTTCGGCAATGGCACTTTGCAACAGCAACAAACCCAAGACAAAAAAAATCCCTTTGCGACAACTAATCTTCATAATAACAATCCATTAGCGACAATTAAGACATGGTAGCCGATGCACGTCGACAAAAAAAGAGAATAATGCTTATCCATAATTAATCCAGGCTTTACCCTCACCTAAAATATCGCTTAATAACCCTATTAAATCATCATGCGGTGTGACACTCCATTGCGTCGGTAAACTAAGTAGCGCACGCGCTTTGTCGTTTGAATATTTTATCTGAGTGACACAATTACCTTTATGAGAGGACAGTAAGGATTTTAAAGAGGGAAGCAGGCCCTCTTGTTCAGGTGTCAAAACCACCATCAAACATTTCGCAAAACGCGTTCTGGCATCTTCCAGGGTGTAAAGCTGAGTGGCCGTCATTTTAATGCCACCATTAAAATCATCATGACTAATCTCACCTTCCGCCACTAATATTTGCCCTGTTTGGACTGTAATCGTCAGGGCATCATAAATCTCGGAAAAAACAACAATATCAATTTTACCGGTCGCATCTTCCATAGTCACAATAGTGAGCTTTTTCCCACGTTTGGTCAAAATCCGCCTTAAACTGGTAACCAGTCCACATACCCACGCCTTTTTGGCGATAGCCGGGTTTAAGCGGGTAATCGGAGTGGTGTAATTTTTAAACTCTTCCGTATACTGGGAAGATGGGTGTCCTGTTAAATATAAGCCCAAGGTTTCTTTTTCACCATCCAGGCGCTGTAATTGCGGCCAGGGTTTACAAACACTATAATCCTCCTGACTCACTACTTCATCAAAAAGACTAAACATATCATGCTGACCGCTATTTTGATTTTGTTGAGCTTTCTCCGCAATTTTCAACGCGCGCTCAAGCGACGCAACGAGCGCAGAACGCTCGACTTGCCAATCATCCATCGCCCCGCTTTTAATTAAGGCTTCGAGTACGCGTCGATTAACTTTTCGTAAATCAAGGCGCTGACAAAAATCAAAAAGCCCGGTGAAAGGCCCATTTAGTTTGCGCTCAGCGACAATACCATTAATCGCTGATTCACCCACGCCCTTAATAGCGCCCAAACCGTAAAAAATAGTTTGTTCATCAGAGACCGTGAAAAACAGGTTTGAGTAATTGACGGAAGGCGGCAAAACATTTAACGCCATCTGTTTACTTTCATTGATGAACGTAACGACTTTGTCGGTATTATCCATATCAGAGGACATAACAGCTGCCATAAACGCCGCCGGGTAATGGGCCTTCAACCAGGCCGTCTGATAGGCGACCAATGCATATGCCGCGGAATGAGACTTGTTAAACCCATAGCCTGCAAATTTTTCCATCAAATCAAAAATATGAGTGGCAACTTCTGTATCAACACCCCGAGCCGCCGCACCCTCTGTAAAAATGGTGCGCTGCATTGCCATTTCTTCCGGTTTTTTCTTCCCCATCGCGCGCCGTAACATATCAGCAGCCCCGAGAGTGTAATTCGCCAGTACCTGGGCGATTTGCATTACCTGCTCTTGATAAAGAATTACCCCATAAGTTGGTTTTAAAATCGGCTCAAGATCAGGGTGCGGGTATTCCACTTTCGCGCGCCCGTGTTTTCTATCAATAAAATCGTCAACCATGCCCGATTGCAATGGTCCTGGTCGAAAGAGCGCAACCAACGCGATGATTTCTTCAAAACAATCAGGTTGCAATCGATTGATTAACTCTTTCATACCGCGCGACTCTAACTGGAACACAGCCGTGGTCTTGCAGGCTTTAAGAAGGTCAAATGTTGATTTATCATCGGTGGGTATAAGAGCGATATCTATGGGGGCTTCGTTGTTTGTCTTTTTCTGCTGATTAATGGTCGCGAGTGCCCAGTCGATAATAGTCAGGGTACGAAGACCTAAAAAGTCAAACTTCACTAAACCTACGGCTTCTACGTCATCTTTATCAAATTGACTGACTATTTGAGTGGAGCCTTCCTCACAGTAGACCGCGGTAAAATCAGTTAATCGTGATGGCGCGATAACCACGCCGCCTGCATGCTTTCCGGCGTTACGGGTTATACCTTCAAGTTTTAATGCCAGATCAAAAAGCTCTTTAACTTCTTCTTCATCCTGATAGCGGCGTCTTAATTCCTCCTCATCTTCCAGCGCTTTTTTTAAAGTGATACCAATTTCAAAAGGAATTAATTTGGCTATTTTATCGACAAAGCCATAAGGGTGACCAAGAACGCGCCCCACATCCCGTATAACCGCCTTAGCGGCCATAGTGCCGAATGTAATAATCTGGGAAACACTCTGACGGCCGTATTTTTCCGCCACATATTCAATAACCCTGTCTCGCCCTTCCATGCAAAAATCGATATCAAAGTCAGGCATGGATACCCGCTCAGGATTTAGGAACCGCTCGAATAATAACTCATAAAGTAATGGGTCAAGATCGGTAATTTTTAACGCATAAGCAACAAGGGAACCCGCGCCTGAACCTCTTCCTGGACCGACTGGCACCCCATTGCTTTTTGCCCATTGGATGAAGTCTGCAACAATCAGGAAGTAGCCTGCAAATCCCATATTATTAATAACATCCAACTCAATTTGCAGGCGCTGATCATAAGGCAGGCGCTTGGCCGCAAGTACATCCGCTGACTCACCCCTAAAAATCAAATCCAGACGCTCTTGTAACCCTTCTCTGGATAATTTTGACAAGTAACCATCAACACCGGAGTTGTCAGGAATGGGGAAATTGGGCAAATAGTTGTTCCCCAAATCAAGATTTACGGTGCAGCGTTGAGTAATTTTGACCGTATTTTCAATAGCCTGTGGCAAATCTTTAAAGAGTTCGACCATTTCATCGGCTGATCGCAAATATTGTTCCGCACTATACTCTTGAGCGCGTCTGGGATCTGCCAAGGTATAGCCCTGGTTAATGCAAACACGCGCTTCATGTGCATCAAAGTCAGCTTTATCAATAAACCGTACATCATTTGTAGCGACTAATGGCAATCTTAACTTTTCTGCAATTTGAATGATTTTTTGATTATAAAGCGTTTCTTCTTTACGACCTGTTCGCTGAATTTCGAGATAAAAACGCTCGGGAAACATTGCCGCAAAATGACCTGCCAGAGAAAAAGCTGCCGCCTCGTCCCCTGCTATTATAGCTCTGCCAATGGCGCCAGAACGCCCACCAGAAAGCGCAATCAAGCCGTCAGCATATTCGGGTATCCATTCATAATGAACGCGCGGCTGGCCATGATATTGCCCTTCCTGGTAGGCTTTTGAAATCAAACAAGTCAAATTGCGATAGCCCACATCATTTTGACAAAGCAAAACTAATGAACTCAGGTGCTCTTCTTTTCCGGCATAATGACAGGGTAACTCACCCCCCAACACAGGTTTTATACCGGCCTCTAAAGCGGCCTTAAATACTTTTACGGTAGCGAATAAATTACAAAAATCAGTAATAGCAACCGCATTCATCCCTCGATTACTAATCGCCTTCATGAGTGGCTTGACACGCACCAACCCATCCACGATGGAAAATTCAGTATGTAGACGTAAATGAACAAAACGCGAATGCATATCGCCAGAGCTCCAGAAAAGAGATTAGAGTCTGCACTGTACCGAAGACATTAAAGGAGGGCAAGTATCAATTTCATTCCAGGTTCTGCCAACGCATGGCCGCTAAGTATTTGTTACTGACGCCTAATTTTTTATTGGCGTTTTGTAAATGAAAATTCACCGTTCGTAATGATAGCTCGAGTGCTTTTGCAATCGCTTCAATTCGCAAACCACTTGCGGTCAACTTGAGGCACTGTTGCTCACGTTTGGTTAATTTGATGAGCTCACTGGACGTAACATTTATTAAATGACGGCGCAAATGGTGAAAATAGGCGACGGTCAACGAGAGCCAGGTAAATTGCTTTTCCTGCCAGTTTTTCAAGCCGTGTTCATTACGGCGTTGATGCAAGACTAAAAGAATAAAGTGCCCTTGTGGGCCATAAACGGGTATACATAACCCCTCTGCGATGCCGAATTCGATAGATTCTTGACGTATTCGCTGTTCGCGTTTATTTTTAGCCTGCAATAATTGTTCGAAAACATTCCAATATATGGGCATTACTGATTGTTCGGATGATTCAAGCGTTCTATCGATATCCGCGTAATTTTCGTCAAGGTAATGCTGATGCCAGGCCTTTAATGGCGGGCTCACCCAATCATAAATTAGTTTATTACCACTTTTGGTATGACGGTTGTAATAGGTTAAAGCCAGGCTTGATATACCTTGATGGGCAAAGTAGGTACTCAAGATTGAATTTAACTGACATAAGGATTCAGCTCGCGCCATCTCCTCTATGATTGCATTCATTTTAATAGCCTTATCTTTCTTATGCCAAACTCACCTTAATTTAGTCGCATAACCTGACAATAAAGTCAGGTTTTAAATGATTAGTTGCGCCGTTACTATACATTGTATTTAAAATAAATTCACCGGGGATGCAACCATGTTAAAATTGACACCTCTTGTAGCTATCCTGCCAACCTTGGCTTTTAGTGCTTCAATGACGAATGATATTAAGGGCGTGGGACCTGATGGTTCGACTAAACCTTATATTTGCATTCAAAATCAGGCAGGTCAGGTCACATTAGCACTTGCTCCTGGTAAATCCGGAGATGCTAATGTCGCATCAGGCAATCAATATTACGTGGGTGCCGCTTTACGCTTTGGGGGATGTAACCCCAATGATTCTTATTTAGGCTATGTGGGTTTTAGTTGGAGCAAGTCCGGCAACAACAGCGTGCAGAGCTATAGTCCTCCGCAAGGGGTGCATATTGCTTATACCAATCCAACCGTTACAAATAATAGTGTCGGCGGTGAAATTAACTACACCTTAATACAACCAAACCTGACGCTTTCCTCTCCTCAAAACCCACTACCCTGGCAGTTTGCCGGCATCAATTTGTCGGGTCTTGAATTCGGTAAAGTAATTGATCCATTTGTCGTACCGAACTTGTCTAAAGAAGATGAAGCAGCATCAGGCTCTGATTTAAACGATACACAAGCATTCATTAATAATGGTGTAAATACCGTGCGCGTTCCGGTTAGCTGGGGTTATTTGCAATTAGAGGGTGCTGGCAAAGGGAAAATCAACGACGCTTACTATAGCAATTATATTAGTCCTTTATTACAAAGCTTAACCCATGCCAAGGTACACACAATTGTCGATTTGCATGCTTATATGCGCTATTCAAAATTTGGTGAGCAATATTCTGGTTGTGGAAGTGAGGGGCCTTGTCCTGATGGTGCTCTAATTTTGGATGAGAAAGCGTATGAATCTGTCTGGGGGCAATTAGTTGATTTAATGCTCAAGGATCCCATGATTGACAAGGAATACCTGCTACTGGATTTGGTTAACGAACCGGTAGGAATTCCTGATGATAAAGTATTCACCATTCAAGCAGCGTTGATAAAAATGCTGCGTGGCAAACAATTTAAAGGCTATATTTTAGTCGAGGGCAACACCTGGTCTGGACTGCATTCATGGACAACTTATCAATGGACTGGCCGTGACGGGCAAACTTACAGTAACGCGAGTTTGTTTACCCGCAAAAATTTTGAAAAAGCGGGGATTACTGATCTCTCCAAAGTATTAATTAATGTGCATCAATACCTTGATAGCGACTATAGCGGTACACATCAAAATTGCCTGCAAGATTTAACCACTATAGGTGAGAATGGGTTTAATCTTAATGCGTTTGTAGATTACCTCCAGGAAAACAAATTACACGCTATCGTAACGGAATTTGGTGCAGGTCAGGATATAGGCAGTTGCACACAACCACTTATGCAGTTTATGCAATATCTCCAGGATAATAGCAGTAAAAACAAAGATTATGGCTTCGCGGGCTGGACGATTTGGTCCACAGGGCATGGTTGGGGCGGTTATAATTTACGCGTTAAACCAACATCTTATCAAATGGATATTTTAAAGGGATTTATGGGTAATTAAGGATAGATTTTTTAATCGGAAAGGTAAGAAAAGCATGCTTTGAGACGGCGACTGATGAAAACCCCGTCTCGAAGCACGCCAGGCGCTTGAATCCTGTGCTCATGCTTCGAAGGAGAACCGTTGACACCTATTTTTTAGGGTATTTACTCGTATAACTGGTACCCAGTTCCTGAGCCTGAATCAATTGAGCAGGTGTTAATGTTTTCTCAAGTTCAGTTCGATTTTTTGTGGCATCTTTATACCCGTTCGCTTCTGCAACAGTAAACCATGCATAAGCTTCAACAGGATCAGCACTGACACCAATGCCATCCCGATAGAAAATGCCTAAGCGGTTTTGAGCCTGAGCATAGCCTTTTTCAGCAGATTTACGAACCCAGGCAAGAGATTGCTCAAGGTTTTTGGTGAGACCATCTCCGTATAGGTACATGTCACCTACATTGTAGGCCGCCTCTGCATTTCCCTGATCAGCGCTTTTTTGGTACCAGCCAGCAGCTTTTTGTAAATCAGCGGGAACACCCTTACCGCCATCGTATAAATAACCAAGCTCTAATTGCGAATCAGCATTGCCTTGCTCGGCGGATTTTAGAAAATAAGCATGTGCTTTGGTATAATCCTTAGTGCCGGCATCACCATAGCCATATATTAACCCGAGATTATATTGCGCAATTGCATTGCCCGCATCAGCGGATTTAGTGTACCAGCTTATTGCCTCTGGCATATTTTTTGGTCCAATTTTACCGGTATCGTAGAGATAACCGATTGACAGGGACGCATCTGAATTACCTTGTTCCGCCGCTTTTTTGTACCAGGATATAGCCGTATCGTAATTTACGGGTACGCCATTACCATGCGAATAAATATAACCTAAGCCATATTGAGCGCTAGGGTTATTTTGAGCCGCAGCCTTTTCATACCAGGTACGTGCCTTGGTAAACCCCTCAGGTGTGTTTAAATTCCAGTAGAAGCCTGCCAATAATGCTTGCGCATCAACGTTACCTTGATTAGCAGAAGCTAGTAATAATTGCTCCGTCTTTTCAGCATTAAAAGCCACCCCTTGGGCGCTATAATACATTTTGCCTAATAAAAATTGCGCTTTAGGATCGCCTTTAGCCGCCTCATCTACCAATAAAATATACGCCTTTTCATAACGTTGCTGGTTATAGGCATCCTCGCCTTCTTGCGTGCTGGCAAAAAGAGGATTTGTTAAGAGGGTGAGGAGCGAGAGTGATAAAATACTTTTTTTCATGTCCATGAATACACCTTAGTGCAAGTTTAGATCCGTTATATATATATAGACAAGCAAGTTGAATTTTGCGAGCTAAGCTTGACGTGGATCAAAAACATCGCGTACTTCATCTGCAAAAATATTGCTCGCCAACACTAGGATAAACATCAAAATAAAGGCCGCAAACATTGGCCACCACACAATTGGCTCGCGAGCAAGTTCAAGGCGCGCTCCATTAATCATATTGCCCCAACTAATAGTCATCGGTGATACGCCCACCCCCACATAAGATAAAACCGCTTCAGCCAATACAAGAAAGCTGAAATCCAGAACCAGCGTTATTAATATAATGGGCATCACATTGGGTAATAAATGTTTATAGAAAATACGAAAAGAAGTACTTCCCAAAGCACGTGCTGCCAGCACAAAATCAATTTCACGTAATTTCAAAGCCTCTGCTCGCAACAAACGACATAAACCCGTCCAACTGGTCACCCCTAAAATCAAACACAAAGCCAATAATCTGGCATCCGCACTCTTATCCAGCGTTGAAAATTTTTCCGGGTGATTAGCGATATAGGTTTGCATGGATAACACCGAGGCGGTAATTAATAATACCCCGGGGATTGAACTTAACGTTGTATAAATATATTGGATAACATCATCAATAAACCCACCAAAATAACCGGCAGATATACCTAGAATTATCGCCAGAGGCAGCATAAATAACGTTGTCAAAGTGCCAATGATTAAGCCGGTACGGATACTTTTTACCGTATAATAAAAAATATCCTGACCGATTTTCCCGGTGCCCAAAAGATGCAAATGCCGCGATAACCAATAAGAAGCCAGTAAAAAAAATAAGCATAAAAATACAGTCACAGCGGCACTTAATCCTGCTTTGGAAACCCTGTATTTTTTCTTCAAGATAAGGCGCCGTGCTCCTACAATAAACAGGCCACCAACACTTACTATAATGAAACTCGTCAATAGACTTTTAAGTAATACCTGTCTTATCAGCGTTTGTTTATCCGCCTCGTTTTTAATTGCAGCTTGCGGGTATTTTAATCGAGGATAAATTTGCCTCGCCTCACCTTCAGCCATCACAATTTCAGTACTATATAATTTTAATGCCAGTGGCGCTGAATACGTTTTCTCATACATCTGTCCTAAGGGTGTCATTAATTTATCAAGCACTGACAAGCTACCGTTCACGGCGGCATCATTATTTTTTTCAAATGTATAGGCTTTAAAATGAAGCGAATCCAATACACCGACTATTAAAAAAAATAACAAAATAACACCGGAAGAGGCGGCTAAAGGCTGATTTAGCAAACGACGAAAAGCAAGCCGCGTCGGTGCTTTTCGCAAGCTAATAACTAAGAGGATTAAGGCTGTGGTTAGCATCACCAGAAAACATATATCCGTCCATAATAGTTCCATGATTAACTAAACCTCACGCGCGGATCAGCCCAAGTGTAAGAGATATCTGTCAAAATTAATCCGACGATATAGAGTATGGAACCTAAGAAAACCATTGCTCGCACAATTGCAAAATCCTGTTGCTGGATTGCGTCAATGATATAGCTGCCAAGACCTGGCACCCCAAAGAATGATTCAAGCACGAGGCTTCCCATAAACAGCGAAGGGATGATAACGACAACTCCGGTAAGAATAGGCAACATCGTGTTTTTTAATACATGCACAAACAATACACGTGTTTCGCTAAGCCCCTTGGCACGCGCAGTTTTCACATAATCCTTATTCATTTCTTCAAGAAACAAGGTACGATACCATCTTGCTCCAGCCCCTAACCCGCCAATGACCGCGACAAGTACGGGTAAGAGAATAAATTTGATACTGTTTATTCCTTCATCGTAACCTGATATGGGCACTAAACGCAGTAACTTCCCAAATAGATATTGACCACCGATGATATAAAAAAGGCTCGAGATGGACATCAAAATAATACAAAACACCACCCCGCTAATATCAAGATAGGTCGAACGAAAAAAAGCCATACTCATGGAGACTACAATGTCGATGAACATACCCAAGAAAAGCGCTGGTATGGCAATCGCAAGACTCGGCCACATGCGCTCGGAAATATCAAAACTAATATCCCGCCCTCCGTCAGAGCGACCAAAATCAAAAGCAAAAAGTTTGAGTGATTTTTGAAAAAACAGGGTTTGAGTAAGCGTTTGAGTGCCAGGTTTCTCTGCATTAAAAAAAAGAGGCAAATCGTAACCATGTTGCACTTTCCAATGAACAATGGCCTCAGGGCTTACATGTTTTTGCCCTAATTGCATTCGCGCCATATCATCAGGTGAATTGACAATAAAAAAAAGCGCGAACGTAATTAAATTAATGCCAAATAAAATGGGGATTGCAAACAATAGTCGTCTAATCAGGTAATAGGTCATGATTTAATTCTCAAGGCTCGACTTTTTTCTTTTTTCTGGTAGGCAAAAAATAAAGGTAACAAAGACACCACAAAAAAAACAAGCAACAAACCCATTGGCCAGAGCACAGGCTTATTCCATAAGGCTCGTAATTTATTACGCACCCCCACATCAATTGCAATGTATTTAAGTTGATTCATGCTAATTGTGTTAGGCTTGGTGATGGAAACCCATTGCTGATCTAAAATTAAACTCTCGGTGTTAATTCCCCATACCCATGGCGCATCGTGTCTGGCTATTTCCACGAGTTTATCAATAAGTTGTTGACGCGTGGCATCATTTTCACGATTTTTCATCAATTCAAAGAGGCGGTCGTAGACGGGATTACTGTAATTGGCGGCATTTTCCCCCCCGTGCGCTACCTTGCCATTACCACTATAAAGCATAAACAGAAAATTTTCAGGATCAGGGTAATCAGCATTCCACCCCCAACTAAAGATCTGCGCATTTCCACTGCGCATTTTTTCCTGAAAACGATTATAAAGTGTGCCGCGAATATCTAAATCAATACCAATGCGAGCGAATTGTTTTCTCATCCAATCCAGTTGCGACTTGTCATCCGGCGTGCCGGTCACCGGAACATCATAATGAAGAATCAAGGCGCGTCCGGTCTTTTTATCTCGACCATCCACGTAACCTGCTTCACTCATTAATTTTCTGGCATCTTCAATGGGGCGTCGCCGCGGTTTTTTTCCATCCCATTGATATACGTAGGGATTAATACCCGCCTTCCCCTCTTTATAACCAAAAATCCCTGGGGGCACAGGGCCTTGGGCCGCATGCCCACGTCCATTGAAAAATATGGTTATATTTTCATCATAATTAATCGCGATAGAAATAGCCTGACGTAATTTGCGAGCTCGTGCACTTTTGCCGCCTACAATTGGATCCATCATATTAAAACCCAGGTAATAAATACTGGGATCGATAGTTTCTATTAAACGCATTTTTTTGGCTTTCATGCTTTGACTTAGCATAGGTGCACCGGATGAATCTATCTGAATGGCTTGATCGTAACTATCGGTACTAATGCTGGATACATCGTAATAGCCTTGTAAAAATTTATTCCAACGGGGAATAGACTCTTTCTCAAGGGTATATACGGCTTCATCAACCATGGGAATTGTTCGACCAACATAGCTATTCATATCTTGCGTATTGCCATTGTAGGGAAAAAATTCTTTCCTGAAATTGGGGTTTTTATTTAAAACCATGGAGCGATTAGGATTGTTTTGACGAAGCAAGAAAGGCCCTGTTCCTATTGGGTACCAATCAAATCGAAGATTTTTATCCTCCATCCCCGACTGCGAATAAAATTTATCTGCCTCCCAGGGAACTGGCGAAAAAAATGGCATAGCCAGCCAAAACATAAACTGGGGATATTGACCAATAAGGGTAATTTCAAAGCTATAGTCATCCAGTTTTTTCACACCCTCCAAAGGGTATTGTCTTAAATCCAGAAACTCTCCTTTACTAATATTTTTAGGCAATAGCTGCGAGAACTCACGAAATCCGACAATATGTTCACTCATCAATCCATAAATGGGCGAGCTAATCGCAGGATTCGCCATCCGTTTGATTTCATAAATATAATCATCTGCTATTAATTCGCGCGTACCGTTATAGGCAAAATCAGACAATTGGGAAATGTCTTCCTCATCAAGGTAATCTTCGGATAACTCAAGGTAACGGTAGTGATTATCGCCCTTCCTGGCTAAGGCGGGGTGCGGCTGAAAGAGGATGCCTGGTTTTATACGAATGGTATAAACACTATAAGCAATGGCTTCATCAGTGGTTTGCAGCGGCAGGCTTTGTTTATTCAAATAACGAATTTCGGGCATTGTGGCTGCGGTGAGGGGCTTAAGTTCATAGGGTCTTTTATAATAATCATACTCTAACAGCGGTTCATAAATCTGAGCGATAAATTGATATTCATTACTTGAATAGGAACGCGCAGGGTCGAGTGTTTTAGGTTGTTCGGTAAAGGAGGAATAGTAAATTTTCTTTAAGGCGTCACTATGGGGATAAGGATTATTAAATACGCAGCTCTGAGCATAAGCATTAACGATCGCTCCCAGAAAAACGGCAGTGTAAATACTTGCTCTATAAAATACCCTCAATATCCATTCCTAAAAAAAAACAAACATTTTCAAGGTATTATGATGAAAGTGAGAAGGCCTTTAGTCAAGTTTAAATAATCGTTTGAACCCAAACCTGCAACAGCAAGAGGAGCATGATGACGCCCACACCCGTTATAAACCACCAGTAACTCATGCGTTTTGCAACCGGCAGCTCTTCTCGAAAAACATTTAATAAAACAGAACCCGCAAGAAAAGCCACCATAAAAGCGGCGACAACCACATTAACGGGATCAAAAACTATGGAATAAATCCAACCTATGAGTAGCGCCAAAATCAAAATAAAACGCCCTTTCTGATCAAATTGTCGTTTATGAAGGCGGGAAAATTTGCGGTCAGTCAAAACAAAATGTAACGCCATTGAAAAAGTAAATATAAACGTGGCACTCATACTGGTTTGCGCGCGCAAAGCCATGGTATAGGTGATGAGAAAATTATAAAGACAAAACATCATCAGATGTAATCCATACACAAGCGTGCCTTTATTCGCTGTGTTTTTATAACTTTCCGCCAAAAGCTCCAGCCCATAATAAATTAAAAAACCAAAGAGCGCGACTATGTATATCATTAGTTCGGTAAAGGGCGTCAACCAGTCCTGATTGATGAGGAACCGTCCAATCGGCTCGTTGTATTCCACCAAATCGGGCAACATGTGTAAAAACACATACGCTAAAGCCGTACCGGCTGCAAAGGATATAAAGGATTTGCCATTGCGCGGCAGTTTGTGGGCAAACCATGGACTTAGGTAATGAAATACAATGAGCGTGAAGGTTGCAATAAAAGCAATCCACAAATGAAGCTGAGTTATCCAAACCACTAAAATATCCTTATTGTTATTGAATTAATGCGAGAAATTCATCTTCTGTTAATACATTCACACCCAATTGAGTCGCTTTATCCAATTTGGAGCCAGGTTCGCTGCCTGCAATAACATAATTTGTTTTTGCCGACACACTTCCTGTCACTTTAGCACCCAGTGATTCGAGCTTGGCCTTTGCCTCATCACGGCTCATCTTTGTAAGAGAACCTGTCAATACCATTGTTTTTCCATACAAAGGATGCTCCTCATCAACAGGCTCATGCACTACAATAGGCCAGTTAATACCTGCGTTCACGAGCTTCTCAATGACTACATTATTATGCGCTTGTGAGAAAAAATGCACGATGTGATAAGCAACTATGGGTCCTATATCCTTAAGTGCCATTAATTCATCAACACTAGCCGCTTTTAGCGAATTAATATCAGAGAATCTTGTCGCTAATACCGAAGCACTCACCTCGCCAACCTCGCGAATCCCCAACGCATATAGAAAACGTTTGAAGGTTGTTTTTTTACTTTTTTCAACGGCAAGAAGAAGGTTTTCGGCAGATTTCTCTCCCATCCGCGGTAGCTCAATCAATTGGTTTAATTGAAGATGGTATAAATCTGCCACATCTTCAATAAGCCGATAATCAATCAATTGATCAACAATTACCTGCCCCAACCCATCAATATCCATGGCTTTACGTGATGCGAAATGCCAAATCATCCGTTTTAACTGAGCCGCGCAAAATAACCCGCCAACGCATCTTGCGACCGCCTCACCCTCTTCACGAATGACGTCGGCCGTGCAAACAGGGCAATGACTTGGCAGTTGGATAGGAATAGTATCTGACGGGCGCTTTTCCAAAACAACGCCCACCACTTCAGGAATAACATCGCCCGCTCGGCGAATCATTACCGTATCGCCAATCAAAATCCCTTTACGTTCAATTTCATCCATATTATGCAAGGTCGCATTACTCACAGTAACCCCGGCCACACTTACAGGTTTTAAACGCGCCACAGGCGTTAGCGCACCTGTGCGCCCTACTTGAAAATCAACCGCGATAATCTCTGTCATTTCTTCACTGGCGGGAAACTTGTGAGCGCAAGCAAAACGAGGTGCTCGCGCTATATATCCCAAATCATGTTGTAAATTAATATTATCAATTTTATAAACAACCCCATCAATTTCATAAGGCAATGAAGATCGACGTGCCTGCATGCCTTGATAATAAGCAATACAGCCCTCAAGACCTGTAGCGCGCGCGTTTTCTGGAGAAACACGAAAACCCAATTCTTTTAATAAGGCTAATTGATCAAAATGACTTTCCGGTAACGTAAGGCCTTCGGATGCGCCAATCCCATAACAATATATTGCCAAAGGTCTTAATGCCGTAATTTGTGGATTAAGTTGACGCAAGCTTCCCGCTGCGGCATTGCGAGGATTGGCAAACGTCTTTTCACCCGCTTCCCGCGCTCGTTGATTAAATAATTCAAACCCTTCTTTAGGCATATAAACTTCGCCACGAATCTCGATTAGTGCGGGCGGTGTATCTGTTAAGAGTTTTAAGGGAACTGCTGCAATTGTTTTAATATTACTCGTAATATTTTCTCCTACCATCCCATCGCCCCGAGTAGCGGCATAGGCCAAAATTCCATTTTTGTAGGTGAGATTTACCGCTAATCCATCGAGTTTTGGTTCACAGGTAAAAACAAGCGTTTCTTCATCCCGCTCAATACGGGTAACAACGCGTTTAATAAAAGCGTGTAATTCCTCATCAGTAAACACGTTATTTAACGAGAGCATTGGCTGTATGTGCTCTATGGGTTCAAAAGCCGCAGATGGACGGCTGCCCACGCGCTGGGTGGGTGAATCTGCCGTAATAAAGTCCGGGTATGAGGTTTCTAGCTGTTGTAACTCACGAAAAATCCTATCGTATTCGATATCAGGAACTAATGGCTCATCCAGCACATAATAGTGATGATCATAAATCCTTAATTTCTGGCGTAAATTTTCTAGTTTTTTCAGGATTTCATCAGGGTTCATGTAGGGGCCTGCATTTTAAAAGAAAAAAGTTTATCACCCTGTAAAACACGGTTGCAATCTAATTAAACGATTTATCTTATAGAGAAAACAACCTCTTGCTCAGTTAATTCAGGTTATGTTATAGATAAGCACCACTTTAAGACAAGGCATAAATAAAATGGACTTGCGCCGCTATACACTCTCTGTGCTAATGGTTGTATTTTCCTTCTTTAATTTCGCTTTTGCATCGGCTGAGAATTTTGGGATAGCGCTGGTGCATGGTACTAACGATCATCGGATTGATGCCGAAGGAGGTTACTGGAAGAAGGAGTTCATTACCCTTCTAACCAACTCTTTGCCAAACCCCGACAATCATGTAGTGGTGGCCTGTGATTATAGTCAGTCGATGTGGCATGAAGATGCCGCAGGCTGTACCGCCGATCAACTACTTACCTTTATTGATAATAAAAAAATAACCAAATTGGTTGTTTATACGCATTCTGATGGCGCTAATATTATCCGTTGGATTCTCTCCAACCCTACTTATGATCCGCGTTTTCTGGAATTGGGTAAAAAAATTATTAATGTGGTTGCTATCTCGCCCTCAAGTGGTGGTACGCCACTTGCCGATGAAGCTACCGACGGCAGTATTTTGTTCGAGGCTATTGGGTGGCTTATTGGTTATCGGAATGATTCGGTGCTTCAACAGAGGGTAGGTGATATGGCCCTTTACAATGATGAGTTACTTTTGGGAACGCCGGGTCGCCCTTCTTTACCGGTACCATTTCGTGTCATTGTAAGCTCCGATGTCACCGCATCACCTTTTTCCAGCGCGAGCTATTGCAATGGTTACACGCTTAATGCCGGTCTTAAAATCGCCAAATTATATCTCGAAAGCTGTGCGGATGGATTTCTTAATTGCAGATCTCAAAATATTGCGGGTACGACCTGGTTTTACGATATAGAAAGAACCCAGGACAGAACACCTCTGAGTCATAATCAAAGCCGCCATAACTGTTTTGGTCTGGAAACTATTCTTAAGAATGATCTTGTCGAGCTTGGAGTATCGCAATGAAATCAAATTATATTGTTTTTTTATCCGCATTATGGGTGGGACATGCAGCTGCCATGATGCTGCCAGGCCATGAACTCAAATCCTATGAATGTGACACGTGTGAGTCCCTTTCTCACTCCGTTCTTAATACCTCCTGGACGATTGACAGCAAACCATTGGGTCATGACACCCTTCATCATCAGGATAGTGTGAAATATCGCCAGGAAGTAACCCTAAGCGAACTAAAACAAGGTGTATCTATTTATACAATGGCACCAGGTGCTGTTATTCGCATTGTTCCCTTAAGCAGGCATATAAAAGCGTTTACTCCTGAATTTAACATCAAAAAAGGAGAGGTTGATCTGCCTTTAAAAGACGCGTCTGCGTTATGGGCACAAGATGAAGCCCTGCAAAACTCACCCTTCATAAATGAAATACTGGCAGTGCAATTAAAGCCAGAATTAGGGGCCGGGGAATTTAGTCTTCGCGTAAAAAACGCTGGCAATAACCTAAACGACCGATTCATGATTCACGTACTGGATAAGGCGTCTAATACGGCCTTAAGCCTTGAAACAGATAAAGCCTTTTACCAATATGGCGATGAGCTGGTTGCCACTTTACGCTTACATGATAATGCAACGGATTATTCCCTCGACACAATTACGATATCAGCATCTACTGCTGCTGGAGAAACTATTCCATTAGTTACTGAGAAGGTGTCTCCAGGGGTTTACAAGGCGCACTTTAAACTGGATTCAGAGAAAAACCCACACGGTAAAAACTGGTACGTGGAAGCAGCGGTTACAGCAACCATTAATGAGCAAATGATAAGACGTCATGCGCATACCGCTTTTTCTTATGCTATTCCATCTGCCGCCATCACCGAGATAAAAGCGCATGAATCACAGCCATTTAGTTTTACTGTAAATGTGAATGTGGCAACTGGAAGTCGTTATGCCCTGCAAGCTGTGCTCTTTGCGACCGGCAAGAAAGGCAAAAAAGAAGCCATTCAAAGTGTGCAATCAGCCGCATGGCTCGCACCAGGGCAGTCGGAAATGGTTATTTCATTTCCGCCTGATGTTGCCAATCATTACAAAGCCCCTTATTATCTGGGCTCTATTCAGTTGATCGATTACGGGCAATTAAAAACAGTTGATACGTATAATAAGCCGATTAACATTTCCAAATCAGGGTAAAAATGTTTGAGTTGTCTCACCTTTCACTGCTGCAGGGCATTGTTATATTTCTCGCCTTGCAGTTTTTTTTCATTCTATCGCTTTTTTTTCGCCAAAATAGCCTGCGTAAATCTAACAACTTGCAATTTGAAAAAACCTGGCAGTTAATGACAACTGAACTTCATCAACTGCATCTTGATATCACTGACATGCATCAAGTAGGTCAACTGCGTATTCATGAGCAGATTTCACAAGGCCAGCTTAGTAATCAACAACTGATAAGCCAAACGGTACAGCGGCATATGACCGATGTTCGCGAGCAGATGAACCATAGTTTTAAGCAACACGCGAGTTCCCTGACCTCGCATTTGCAATCCTTAACCGAAGAAATACGCAATCATTTACACAATCTTACTCAACAGGTTAATAATAAACTCACTGAAGGCTTTGAAAAAACC
Organism: Legionella sp.; assembly: GCA_030680075.1. Lineage (GTDB taxonomy): Bacteria > Pseudomonadota > Gammaproteobacteria > Legionellales > Legionellaceae > Legionella_C. The sequence continues at coordinate 72,604 of JAUXWR010000404.1, read as the reverse complement.
TCATCGACATTTACCGATGTGGTGGTTCGTTTAACGATGATTGATGAAGCACAGAAAAAAATTACCGAGCTTTCAACACATGTCGTGAGCCTGCAGGATATTCTGGTTGACAAGCAGGCACGAGGCGCATTTGGCGAAGTTCAGTTAGCAACGTTAATTGCCAATATGATTCCCAGCACCCATTATCGCCTGCAACATACGTTAAGTAATCAAAAACGCGCTGACTGCATGCTTTTTTTACCCGACCCAACCGGTAACATTGTAATTGACGCGAAATTCCCGCTCGAAACCTATCAAAAGCTAATGAACAGCAATACAGGTGCTGTTGAGAAAAAATCTTTGCAGCAGCAATTTCGACAAGACGTGCAAAAGCACATTAAAGATATCGCCGAAAAATACATCATCCCCAATGAAACCACTGATGGTGCGGTGATGTTTATCCCGGCCGAGGCTATTTTTGCTGAAATTCATGCAAACTATCCTGATATTATCGCGCTCTCACAACGTCTTAAAGTCTGGCTGGTCTCACCGAGCACGCTCATGGCCGTATTAACCACCGCTCGCGCTGTTCTTAAAGATGACGCCACCCGAAAGCAAGTGCATATTATTCAAAAACACTTGCACACGCTCGCTGATGATTTTCAACGGTTTGAAAAGCGAATGGATAAATTATCCAAGCACATTGACCTGGCTCATCAGGATGTGGGCGAAGTCACTACGTCCGCACGCAAGATAACTCAACGCTTTCAGAAAATAGAAGCGGTTGATTTATTAATAGAGGAAGAAGAGGAAGTTTATTTAAGTTAGCGTAATTAAAGAAATTCACTATTCTTTCCTGATTCCAGCTTCGTCATAAACTTCATTTTTATTTCTTTTACCAACGGCAATCACTGTTACAACCAATTTTTTATCGTTTACTTGATAAATTAATCGATAGCTTGATTGACGTAACTTAATCTTATAACAATCATTGAGTGTTCCTCTCAGGATAGCAGAAATAACATGCGGATTTTCCAAACGACGTTTTAAGATTTTTTAAATTGCTCTTGCAACCCTTTTGTTAGCTTTTTCCATTCCCTCATAGCTATTGGATGAAAATGAAGCTCATAACTCATCAATATCAACCTTAATTGACTGGAACTGAGAAGATAAGCGTTGTTCCACTATTTTGTATAATTCATTTTCATCAATAAGATCCATCAATCGCTCAAAGGTTTCTACCGGTATTAGATAAGCAGCTGCTGTATTGTGGTTTAGAATTGCTATAGGTTTTCCATGCGAATCATTTATTAGTTTTGTAGGATTTTTCTTTAGTTCACTAATACTCGCTACTTGGGTGGCAAATAATGTTTGCATTATAAATGACCTTAATTAAACTCTGAATATGACCTAATTATAGTGCTTTATTTGGTGCTGTCAAAAAATATTATCCATATAAATAGATTCTATGGAAATGAAAGCTACACTTCAGTTGCAGCTACTCGATGTATCTCGCCCATTTGCTTTTCTAAACCATCTAACAAACATCTGGAGTCTGTTTTAAAGAAGGTGTAATTAATACCGTTCATTTTTTGATAGATATAGGTAAGCGGATAAAATATGACGAGGCTTGCCAGTATTGTGGCGATTCCATCCAGTATACCGCGGATGCCTCGGTGGCTCTCTAATTCATCTTTTACCTCACCCAGCACGCGCTTAAAATCCGCATGAAGTGCCTGAAAGTGCTCGGCTCTGTTCTCAACAGGATTCTCATAATTAAAGCGCTCTTTGATATTTTTTTCCATCACAGTTATCAACCGGTCACAAGCATCATAAGCTCTTGTTTTTCCTCTCATTTTAAATTGCAACTGTTTTTGCTCCAGTTCAATAATTGATGTATAAAGTTTGAAATACAAAAGAGCTTCCGCATTAGTATTGGCATTAATTATCAAACCGCTCAGGTAAGTGTCGCTATTGGCCATATATTGAATATTATAAAGGGATAATCCTAGCCTCTGCGCCCGTCCCAGCGCTTTGACTTTTATCTTATCTCCCCAGCATACGTCCAATGCATCTGAAATAGTTTGACGATAATCTTCTTCGGTAATTTCTGACATCAGGTATACCATTTTTTATACAGCGCTTTGACATTAACAATTGCATCAATAATACCAGCCAATTATTAAGTAAAACTTAAATCATCAATATTTAAAAAAAACGCTTTGCACAGGACAATTTTTTAAATGCGGCTAAATTACTCGTCTTTGGGAGCTTTTATATGAAATCCAGAAAACGTATAACCCTAACTTTTTAGCCTTTCCATGATTGAAGCACACTCTAATGGGTGTCGTCCTGGAATTTAGTAAGACTTGGTGAGCGTGCGAACCTAGTCTTACTAAATTCCGGGACGACAGGGAAGGAGATTTGCGAGTTTACATTACACCGATTAGAGATCTGGCGGCCATTCTAATAGATAATATTTTGTGCAAATTTGACGTTAGTTACGAGTCGCAGACGAAGCAATTCGGACACCTTTATGAGTAATAGATGCGCTAATTGGACTTTACAAGGCACTTGATTGCTTCACTTTGTTCGCAAAGACGTGCATTTTTTCCGAGATTTAAAGTGTCCCTGTGCAGAAAAAAAACCAGGCGCCGTCATTGCGAACAAAGTGAAGCAATCCAGCGACCTTCGAAATTTAGCGGGGCAACTCACACTCGCGATGCCCAATAAAAAAACTACAAATACATTAATCGATCAAAAACACAAGTTTTTATGTTACAATACGCGCAATATATTCATTTATTAAACAGTCGAAACGTCTGTTCTTATAGTGCGGACGTTAATAAATCGCTTATTGACGACTAACTATTTTATTGAGGAAATACCCATGACCGGTAAACGTTCTCGTGAGTTCACTGATTCCGATGATTTCGAATTACCCGCAAAACGAGTTTGCACTGCGAGTCAATACACGCTTCAATCTGAAACGGAATTAGCAACATTCGAAGATTTATATGAACACTTAAGAATGGAAAGTGAAACAGAGTTAATGGAGTCTGTAACAAATACGTTTAACAATAAGAACTTGCCGTCATTTGCTGCGCAATTAGGTGCATTAAATCAAAAATTATTAGCTGCACAACGAAGTTGTTCTCCATTACCCATGAAAATTATACAGCTTCTGCTTTGTCAACTGACAATGTATGTAAAATCCCTTGACTCCACGCCCGCTCCAGCACTCAGGCAACAACTTGGTCAGCTCGCTAACATTTGCTTCATTACACTCCATGACACATTAACAGACGAAACGGCTTTTACCAATTGGATTGAAACTATAACCGTTTCTGACCCGGACAAAACTATAGCCTATTTAATCTATGATTGTGGCTTTCTTGCCAAATACAAAGAATACCACTTCCTGGCTATTGAGAAAAAACCTGTGTTTCCTGACTTGCCCCCTCTTTTTTCTACCCACCTGGAACGCATTTTGAAAACCATGGGGAACCTGGTTGAACCACGTGAGGAATTTTGTTCAATTCTTTTAAAGGGTTGTGGTTGGTTGGCACAAGCAAATAAATTGACGGGACCTGTTTCTCTATCCGCTCTTACCGCTTTATTGCAATCTTTTAAGACGAATGTATATTGTATTAGCAACGCGTTTTATAGCATGGGCTTAATGGCTAACGTCAAATTCCTTACAGATAAAATAGACGGTGAAATATTAACACAAATTTTATGCAAACCGGATAATTCTCAATGGAACTCTCAGGCAGTCAGCAATTGTCTCTTAGCCATCGCGGCACTTGCGCAAACTAATTTACTGGAAGGCCATTTTGACCTATCAATGCTACTCGCATTAATGAACAAACTGAATTCCAATCCTTTATCTATTAGCAACAGCCTCCTTGCGTTAGGAGAGCTTGCAAAAAACCAACAATTGCGAGGAACCCTTAGTGCGACATTTGTGGAAAAATTGTTGCGAAAGGTAATTGCCTGCAGGAATATATCTGTCACGACCGCCAGGCGTTGTCTTGATGGATTAGCATCACTGGAAGCGTCGGGAATAATGAATGGAGAAGTTGATAAGTCAATACTCCTTCCTTTAAAAATACGTGTGGAATCTGTAAGTATAGAACTTCCAACAATCCTGCTGCCTGTTAACACATTACCTGCATCATCGACTCTTACACGCTCTGAGCCTGCGTTAAGCTTTGCTGATAGCGAGACCCCAAGTAGTGCGACAACACTGTCCATTCCTGAGGCACCAACTCCAATAGCAAGAAGGTCAAGGTCATTTGAACAACTTCCTCCCAGGAGTTCAGCGGCAACCACAAGACCGCGTCAATCATTACGCCGGTCACAACCTTTAAGCCCAAGAATTGATAACGCCATTTATAAAGCGATAGAGAGCAAGGATATAAACGGACTAGAAACTCTGCTCAACCTGGTTTTAGGGGAATCAAACAAGTCTATCAGAGTATCCTCAGAGAAAACCGGCAGTAATCGTACCAAGAAGACAGGCAACAGATTTTTTAACAATTTTATGGCCCGTGCAGTTAATAATAACGAGCATACGGATAACCTGGTTATTGCTTTTTTTGATAGTATTCCTCCCGAAACATTACAGGAGCTAGCCTCAGGCTCTGAGGCCCGCTACTTTAATTTATTATTAGCCGCTACCTCGCCACGCATAAGGTATGAGCTTGGAAAAAACAAAAAGCTTAATCCAATATTGCTTGGTTTATCAATCGAGGAGCTTAAGCTTTTTGTAAACTCCTTTTTACCCTTGCAAGTTGGCAATCATTACGCATTAAAGCCATTGTCCTTGTACCGTGATTCTACTGCTTTGACAAGCATACTTGATGCATTATCTGTTCGAAAAGACGAGCACACGAATGACCACGAAATTATTAATAAGTTACAAAAAGATCTTATAACTAAAGGATTGGAATTTCATTCTCAGCGTATGCATAGCAATGTATTAGATACATTAAAATCATACAAATCAAGAACCGGTATCACTTCAACACCCACTCCTGCCAACACCGTACGTGAAAGACCAATTCCCACACCCATTATACCGCCAGTCGCACCCCCACCACCCCAAGTGCCCGTGAGAATCGCGGCTACACTTTGCATAAATAATGACTATCAATATGAAGACGTAGATATCAATATTATTTTGACGGCAAGGGTGCGAGAATTTAAGAACATCCATGTCCTCGCCGCCGCCAATATGAATGCTGATGAGGAGCAGAATCGTATTGAAGATGTATTGCAGTCATTTCTGGCACAAACGGGCAATGACCCCCAGCAGCTTCTTCTCCCTATTCATGTCGGTGGGCACTGGATTGGTTTAAGATTAAAGATTAAACATAAGAAAATTACCGAGATTAGTTATTACAATAGCCTTCAAGACCAAGATAACGATATAACTACCACCATTAAAAATCAATTACGTACAGCAGAATTAATCAAAGACGATCTTCAAATAAAACAGCCTCACATCAATATGCAACAACCCGATGGCACCAGTTGTGGCCCAGTTCTCATTGAGAATTTTTATTGCGATTTGAAAAAGCAATGGTGGCAGAAAGAGGCGAAATTACCTATCGAACAAATCAAAACTATTCGCAGCATACACCTGAAAATTTTGGAAAAATATCACCCTGAGTTCTATCACTCGTTTAATCCAAAACAGGCCCATAATATCCCTTCGGCAATAAGTTTAACCGCGCAAAGACAACGCTATCACTTCCATGCTGCGGGTTCAACCAGTACGGCTCAAGAGAGACCTGAGTCGACAGAATGCAGGATGGGTTAATATTGCGTTAAATATGATTATTTTAACAGAACTTTGTGGCTTCTTTTTGGTAAGTTAACTATGCTATGCTAAAAAAAATAATTAGTGGACATATCAATGCAATTATTCGCCAGATTTCTCGTTTTTTGCGCACTTGCTTTCAGTTTTAGCCTGTCATATGCAGGCAGTTGTGGTGGCTGTACAAAAGGGAAATGTGTTCAGGTTTGCGATAAATGCTGTGGTCAAATGGGAGGCATTCAATATTGCGATTCCTCCGCAGGCCGATACGTTTGCAATAATGGGTTTTACTCTTCCTGCTACTGCACAAGACACGCTGTTATGGATTTGAATCACCTGCAAGGCTGCTGCCTCTGGCAAGGCGGGGTTATGACGATCGATGATGCCACAGGGTTTGTGATTTGCAATAATGGCAGCGTCTCAGAGGTATGCACCCTTCAGGAACCCCTTCAATCTATTGCCAGTTGGTAATATAAATAAATTCTCTTGTAAAATACCTGGCGATGTCGTTCTGAGAAGCAGAACGACAAAGCAATCCAGTGTAAATCTATTGAGAAGAGATCAGATGTCGCCTGAATACTTCAATTAGCCTAATTTTACTGGATAGAGACATTTAGATAGGACCGTCCTCTTCAACCTGCTCGCCTAGACACACGGCCATAATTAGCAAAAAGAAATAACCGGAGCCCGAATAAAACAGCAACGAATCTGATAAGTTTCCTATCATAAAAAATACAAGCATTCCTAAGGCTATTGTTTTCATGTGCTTAAGTTTAAGGCTTGCTCGAAAGAGGCTGTAGAAAAAATATCCTAATACCAAAAGACCAATTATGCCAAATTCCGCTGCAACCAACCAATACTGACTATGAGGCTCAAGCAAACCATAAGGAATTGCCAAACCATCCCGCCATACCCAGGCAGCCACAGGCCTGATAATACGAAAATAATAGGTAAAGCTCGCTGTTCCATTACCGGCAATTGGATGCTTCTCGAACAATGTCTGGGCAAAATCATGAAATTTAAGACGCAGGCCTAACGATGCAGAGTTATCGATTTTATTAACGTGATAATCCTGAAGTTGGCGGGTGACAGAGCCAATGCTTGAGCGAAGATGCGAACTTTGCAGATACATAAATGCAAATAGACTACACCCAATTAATAAAACCGCCATAGCTTGCCGCCACGTGCAAAGCTGCACCATTAAAAGGCCCATTAATAATAGATAAATAATGTACCCGGTACGCCCGCCATTCACAAACCAGACATGGTATGAGTAAATAACCGTTACTAATAGATAAAAAGCTCGCGTTTTATTATCGCGTTGCTGATAGGCAAAAAAAACCGCTAAATAACTGGCGAAGGCGACCATAAAACCTGTCATTATGTGGTTTCGGAACACATTATCAAAATCAATATGCCATGATTGCAAAAAGCCGTGAAATTTAAGTATCGAAATAATACACGTTAAGAGCATGGCGAGCATAAAAGCATGGATACTGTCATTTCTTACCTTGGCATCTGTAAACCCGATTACCAATAAGGGCAAATAAAGCAATTTGCTATATTTACTAACAACAAGAAATTTCTCAGAAGAAGTTGCAGGACTCCACAAACACCCCACCAGCGCTAAGCCAAATAAAATAAAAGCCGCTATACACCATGGTTTTACGAGAGCCCTGGACAGTTGAGCACGATATGCTGGCGCCATTAATATTGCAATCAAAGCAAATGTAAGAAGCACACTCTTTCCTGTAGAGCTTAGGGGCATAGCGAACAGGGTTAATACCAATAAAGGCGGAACAAAACGCGCGGTTGAAAATTTTTCCGTAAAATAAATAATACTATCCATTCCAGTTATTATCTCCTTTAACGCCAGTTGATTTCATAAGCTTTGCATCGGGATATAACTGCTTAATCCCGCGATAGAAAGTTCCTTGCGCTTTAAAAACCGCCAGTAAAAAACCCGCTTTACCATCCAGAAATCCTCGTTGTAGCGTGTAGCAACGAAAGAACATCCAACCCGTACTAAATAAGATTTTCATTAAACTAATGGGCTGCTTTTTCTGCAGGCTTATTCTGGCACTATATGATGAGTAACGATTAATTTTATAAAGGGCGTGACTTACGTCCTGGAACGAATGGTGCATAATAGGCAGCTTTATTTTACTGACTCGAGCCGTTTTCGGTAACACTACCTTCTCATGAACAATATCATCACTGTAAGTAGCACCCTCACGCTTAAACAAGCGGATGTGCCTGGTGGGGCTTGAAGAGTGTGGTACCGGGGTTCCGTAAAAATTCATGCAAATAGGGATTTTATAAGCATCCGCCGTATCAGACGCCATAACGTCTTCAATCGTATCTTTAAGGTCTTCACTGACGGATTCGTCCGCATCGAGGTTTAAAACCCAGTCGCCTGTTGCCAATTGCAACGCACGCTGTTTTTGGACGCCATAACCCTGCCAATCGTTGTTCACGTACACCTGTTCGGTGAATTCCTGAGCTATGGCCACTGTATTGTCACTACTGCCCGAATCAAGAACAATCACTTCATCCGCCCAGCTGACTGACAAAAGACACCGCCTTAAATTCGCCTCTTCATTTTTGGTGATAATAATTACGCTTAGCATGAAACAACCGTGTAAGTAATCCTGGTTGACCATTTTACCCAGAGAATCTGTAAATGTAACTACCTCATTTACTTCTAACAAATCATTTTTTGCGCTACAATTGCATTTTTTATTCAAGCCATTAAAGATATTACGAGGATTCAGGATGCGTCAAATTAATGTCATCGTAGATTCGAACGACTGGGATGTTACTCTCCAATTTGTTGAGTTATGTAAAAACAAGATAGAAAACAACGAATATCAGTGGAATTTTGTTGCAACAGAGCCTGACAAACATAGTATTCCTGCAGGAGTGTCCTTCACTCACGCCCCTTTTGCATTAATGAAAATTTCCTATTATTTTGATGATAATTGCCCTGGTTCCGAGCTTGCAGACCATATCCTGTTAGAGAAACTCGCAACGCACGCAACCGAGATAATTACCCCTTTCATAGAGGCTCATCACGTATTAAAAGACAGGCTGGAAAAAAGCAAAGAGCTAGAAACATTAAATATCACTTTTGCAATTCTTGAAAAAAATAAGCGTAGTCAATATGAGGCGTTGAACGTTGCGCGAGACATTCATAAACAATTAGAGTCATTCAATTCATCATTGCCGTCTCAATCCCTCTTCAAGCCCAAACCGGCATTACCTGAAAGAAGTGAAAACCCGCCTCAACATTATAGAGCAATCCCAAAAGGACCCTTCCTTCGTAAGCTCGGGGTTATTGGTTTAGCAGTTGTTGGTATTGGTGGATTAGCATTTATGGCAGAGCCTTTAGCATGGATGGGCGGGATTGCCTTATTGACAATTTCTCCTCCAGCTTTTTTTGCTACTTTGGCTATCGTCCTTACTGTCATTGCGGCAAGCTTTATCGGGGCATGTATGTTATATAAACTCGATAAATCAATAGAAAAACAAGCAAACTCAAATTTCTCACCTGCCTGAATCTCAAATAGTGAGCGGCACAGAAGCCGCTCACTATTTACAACGTTTTAAAAGACACCTTCACGGTGATTATGACTCTCAAAATGAAGCTCACCATCTTTTACCTGAATGGTAACGTGGCCGCCTTGGGCAAGCTTGCCAAACAACAACTCATCAGCCAATGGTTTTTTGATTTTTTCCTGGATTAATCTTGCCATGGGTCGAGCGCCCATTGCCCGATCATAGCCATGCTCAATAAGCCAGTCACGCGCAGGTTTTTCAACTCGGAAAGTCACGCCCTTATTACTTAACTGCTCTTCCAGTTCCATGATAAATTTATCGACAACAAGACCAATAGTGACGGAATCAAGCGAATCAAAGTTAATAATAGCGTCCAGGCGGTTCCTGAATTCAGGGCTAAATTGTCGTTTGATAACCTCAAGCCCGTCATTACTATTATCTTGTAATGAAAAGCCGATGGAATTTCTGGTTATCTCACTTGCACCCGCGTTACTGGTCATCACGAGAATGACATGCCGGAAATCAGCCTGGCGACCATTAGTATCGGTTAATGTGCCGTGATCCATTATTTGCAACAAAAGATTAAATACATCAGGATGCGCTTTTTCAATTTCATCAAGCAGTAAGACTGAATGAGGGCTTTTGGTTACCGCTTCCGTTAAAAGGCCACCCTGGTCATAACCCACATAGCCAGGAGGTGCTCCAATCAAGCGGGAAACTGTGTGCTTCTCCATGTATTCAGACATATCAAACCTTAACAGCTCAATGCCTAACACATTAGCCAACTGGCGGGTAACTTCTGTCTTACCAACACCTGTAGGGCCTGCGAACAGAAAGCATCCCACTGGTTTTTGAGCTTCTCGAAGACCTGAGCGAGCAAGTTTAATAGCGGATGCCAGAGCCGAAATCGCATTGTCTTGCCCATAGACGAGTAATTTTAAATCACGCTCAAGATTACGCAGCGTGTCTTTGTCGCGAGCTGATACCTTCTTAACCGGAATTCGTGCAATTTTCGCGACTACATTCTCAATTTCAGTGACACTGATTATTTTGCGACGCTTGTTAGCCGTTAAGAGATTTTGATAAGCACCGGCTTCGTCAACGACATCAATGGCTTTATCAGGGAGAAAGCGGTCATTAATATATTTGGCCGATAACTCCGCAGCTGACTTAAGTGATGCAATGGAAAATTTAACGCCATGATGCTCTTCCAGTCGGCCTTTGAGCCCCTTAAGTATTTCAAACGTTTCATCAATTGAGGGTTCGGAAATATCAATTTTTTGAAAACGGCGCGCAAGAGCGCGGTCTTTTTCGAAGATACCCCGATACTCCTGGTAAGTTGTTGAGCCAATGCATTTCAACTCGCCATTTGCCAATAAGGGTTTTATTAAATTGGATGCATCCATTACTCCACCAGACGCAGCGCCCGCACCTATTATCGTATGGATTTCATCAATGAATAACACTGCCCCATCTTGCTGGCCAAGTTGTTTTAAAACAGCTTTAAGCCGTTTTTCAAAATCCCCACGATACTTGGTACCCGCTAGCAATGCGCCTAAATCCAACGAATAAACGACGCAATTATTGATAGCCTCAGGTACTTCACCGTCAACAATTCGTTTTGCCAGTCCTTCGGCGATAGCGGTTTTACCAACGCCTGCTTCACCAACGAGAAGAGGATTGTTTTTACGGCGACGACAAAGCACTTGAATGGTACGCTGAATTTCTTCATGACGACCGATAAGCGGGTCAATTTTACCGAGCCTTGCGCGTTTATTGAGGTTCTGGCAATAACTTTCCAATGGTGACTCATTGCCCTCTCCGGACATGGAATCTTCATCCATCGAACCCATACTGTCGTTTGAATCATTATTGTGGTATTTAGACACGCCATGAGAGATATAATTTATCACATCAAGACGAGTAATATTTTCACGGCGCAGAAAGTAAACCGCCTGACTTTCCTGCTCACTAAAAATAGCCGCCAGAACATTCGCGCCAGTTACCTCTGTTTTACCCGCAGACTGCACATGGAAAACAGCTCGTTGCAGAACACGTTGAAAACCAAGTGTTGGCTGTGTTTCACGATCGTGCTCATCCTCTGGTATTCGAGGGGTGGTTTCGTCGATAAACTCAACAAGATCCCGTCTTAATGAATCAACATTCGCATCGCATGCCTGGAGAACATTGCCTGCAGCTGGATTATCCAGTAGAGATAACAACAAATGTTCAACAGTCATAAATTCATGCCGTTTTTCTTTGGCTTCCTTAAATGCAAGATTTAAGGTGAATTCAAGTTCTTTATTTAACATTATCGCCGCTCCTGTTCACCCATCTGCAATTATTCCGGCTCCATGGTACATAACAAAGGGTGCTCATTACTCCGTGAAAAATCATTAACCTGAGCAACTTTTGTTTCCGCAATATCCCTTGTGTACACGCCACAAACACCTCTCCCCAGAATATGTACCTGCAACATTACCTGGGTTGCCATCTCCTCACTTAACCGAAAAAACTTCTTTAACACGTGTACCACAAAATCCATTGGCGTATAATCGTCATTTAACAAGACTATTTTAAATTTCTTGGGAACTTTAACCGCAGGAACTACTTTTGCTTCCGCAGTTTTTCCCTCCATAATCTCTTCTAAAAACTGGCCATTCATCTTATACACCCTTTACTAATTTTATAGACTTACAACGAGCATTTGGCCAGTAAAAAAATGATTTTATTAATGAAAAAGCTAACTATGCACACAGTAATGCCAGCCTGAACAGATACAATGCAGATTGGCGGCTCCAAAATACCCTGTTTTTTAGGTTAGGATAATTTCTGAGCATTACCCACATACCTCTTTTTGCACAGAAGTATTGGCAAAAAAACGTCTTTGCGAATGTCAGTGAAGCAACCCATTCGAACTTCATATTGCAGTTATTATGAATGACTTCACTTTGTTTGCAAAGACGTCGTTAATCAGAAATTCGTTAACTATCCCTTCCCAGCATACCTTAAAAATTACATATGGGTAATCATAGCCTTGCCAAATTCTGAACTACTAAGGCAAGTCGCCCCTTGCATCATACGTTCAAAATCATACGTTACGGTTTTGGCTTCGATTGTTGCGGCCATTGATTTGATAATCAGGTCAGCCGCTTCAGTCCATCCCAAATGGCGCAGCATCATTTCAGCTGAGAGAATTAACGAGCCTGGATTGACTTTATTCTGCCCGGCATATCGAGGTGCCGTTCCATGGGTCGCTTCAAATACAGCAACTTTATCGCCAATATTAGCGCCAGGAGCTATACCAATCCCGCCAACTTGCGCGGCAAGCGCATCGGAAATATAGTCCCCATTAAGATTTAACGTGGCTATAACGCTATAATCTTCAGGTCTTAGCAAAATTTGCTGCAAAAAGGCATCAGCAATTACATCTTTTATAATGATAGGCGTGCCTGTTTTGGGATTATTGAATTGCATCCATGGCCCATCTTCATACAACTCGGCACCAAAAACATCGCGAGCAACTTGATAACCCCAATCTTTAAAAGCGCCTTCAGTGAATTTCATAATATTACCCTTGTGAACCAGGGTCACTGAATCGCGATTATTGTCAATTGCATATTGAATAGCTGCTTTTACGAGGCGAGTTGTTCCCTCTTTGGAAACAGGTTTAATGCCAATCCCGCAATTGTCCGGAAAACGAATTTTTTTAACACCCATTTCCTGCGTTAAAAAATTAATGATTTTTTTAGCATCCGCTGAATCAGCTTGCCATTCAATACCCGCATAAATATCTTCTGAATTTTCACGAAAGATAACCATATCCGTTTTCCATGGCTCTTTTACAGGACTTGGTGTACCCGTGAAATAGCGTATGGGTCGAAGACATGTGTACAAATCCAGGTCCTGGCGAATAGCGACGTTCAATGAGCGAATTCCGCCACCGACGGGCGTGGTCAGCGGGCCTTTAATAGATACAACAAATTGTTTCAGCGCATCTAGCGTTTCTTTTGGCAACCACTGATCAGCGCCGTAGACATTTGTCGCTTTTTCGCCTGCATAAACTTCCATCCAGGAAATTTTCCGCTTACCGCCGTAGGCTTTGGCAACAGCTGCGTCCACTACTTCGCGCATTGGCGGGGTTACGTCCACTCCAATTCCATCCCCTTCAATAAAAGGAATGATTGGAAAATCCGGTACATTCAGCGACAAATCAGCAGCCACTGTAATAGCCTGCCCTTGAGCTGGCATTTTAATTTTTTCAAATGTCATTAATATCCCCGACTTTAAAGAGAAGATCATCATAACATGCCAAAACTCTTTGCCCCAAGAGCGAATGACGGCATAATTACATTTTATTTATTTAAATGAAGTTAGCGTGACTACTATTTTACTTTTTAATAAACCCTATGACGTAACTAGTCAGTTTACCGGTGAAGCAGGTGTTCATACGCTCGCGCACTACATAAAAACACCCGGTTTTTACGCAGCAGGTCGCCTGGATAAAAACAGCGAGGGATTATTACTATTGACCAATGATGGGCAGTTACAACATAAGCTGAGCCATCCGGACTATAACAAGAAAAAATATTATTGGGTGCAGGTCGAAGGTATTCCTAAAGAAGCTGATCTTCTCCCCTTAAGAAAAGGGCTCATCATTGGCGATACGCGTTTTTTACCAGCGACTGCTACCCTTATAAACGAACCATTGCTTTGGCCAAGAACGCCACCTGTCCGTTTTCGAAAATCTGTACCAACCAGTTGGCTCGAAATTATTTTATGTGAAGGAAAAAATCATCAGATTCGCAAAATGACGGCAGCCATTGGTTTTCCAACCTTAAGACTGGTGCGCCATCGAATAGCTGACTGGTCATTAGGAGCATTAATGCCCGGGGAGTACGTCTCATTGCAAACAGATTAAAATTTTGAAGAGCGAGAGTGCTTTATTTTGGTTAACAGGGTTTCTTCCCCGACCAAACGGAGCCAAGGCCATACCAAAACACTGATTACAGCGCTGCTCACAACATTAACAAGATTCATATGAAAGCCAAGAAACGCATCAATGGTTACTATTATCAACTGATAAAAAAGGCATAAAAATCCCACCAGAGTCATCTGCTGACCTATTGAGAAAAAATAAAATCGTCGCGCCTTATTATTGGCAAGCCACGTAATCAGCGATAAAGCCAGCGCATGCTCACCAATGGTTGTTGACAATAGCACATCAAGAAAAAGACCAATTACAAAAAGAACGGTAACTTTAAAATAATCAGGCATATAAAATTGCAAATAAAGTACCAGCAATAACACCCAGGGAGGTCTCGCCCCTGCTAATAATTCAGGAACAGGCAAAATGGTTAATACGAGCGCCAGAAGAAAGGCCATGAATAGCCGCAAATTAAGGGAAATCATGATATAGCTCTCACGGCATTCATACGCTCATTAATTTGCGCCGTTAATTCTGCCTGCTCTTTACCAGGCCAGATTAATAATACGAGGCGGTTTCTATTTAACAAGGCGACGGGGCTTACATCAACTTTAATAAACGCCTCCCCTGGTATACTTTTTACATTTACAACCCGCCCCACGGGGTAACCTTCGGGGTAAAGACGGCCAAGACCCGAGGTAACCAGTAAATCATCCTTCGCTATTTCGGACGTTCTGGGAAGGTTAATCAAAGATAACTGGCCGAGACTATTTAACCCCACAAGAATGGCTCGCTCACCGGTGCGATTATTTCTGACAGGTACCGCACTTTTTGAATCAGAGATTAATAAAACAGTGCTAGTCATATACCCCACATCAATAATTTGCCCCATCACTCCTTTTGCATCGAGAACAGGCTGCCCCACATATACACCATGGCGTTTGCCTTTATTCAAAACAATAATCTGACGGGAAAGCGTTGTATCCACGGCGAGAATTTGAGCAGCCATTGCTTTCATCTGCGCTTTGGAAGACGTAAGGAGCAATTCTTTTAATTGGGAATTTTCTTCTTTGATGGCCATTAAACGCTGTAACTCCGCCTCCAGCATGGTCTGCTGGTAGCGCAGCTCGATATTTTCGTTAATGAGAGACGTTTTGGCACCGACCAATGCCTGCACCCAGCCAATGATACGAACAGGATAATCTACTGCGTATTGCAATGGAGAGACCACAAAAGAAAACCCATTACGGACACTATCAAGATACTTGTAGTGGTAATCGGAAAACATAAGAGCAATAGACAGCACGGAAGTAAGTACGAATCCCAAGGATTGGTACTTACCCCTATTAAAAAGCCTGTTCATTGAATTATTCGGTTGAGAGGAAATCACCGCCACGTAAATCCATTGTTTCGAGTGCCTTACCACCACCACGAGCAACGCAAGTAAGAGGATCTTCTGCGACTAACACGGGGAGCCCTGTTTCTTCCATAAGTAGCGTATCCATGTTTTTCAACAAAGCACCACCACCAGTCAATACCATACCACGCTCAGCAATATCGGCAGCCAATTCTGGCGGCGCAAGTTCTAGAGCCGCCCTAACAGCACCAACGATTCCTGATAATGGCTCTTGTAGAGCTTCAAGAATTTCAGCACTGGTAAGGGTAAAGCTTCGGGGCACGCCTTCGGCCAGATTTCTGCCCCGGACTTCAATTTCAAAAAGATCGCGACTTGGGAAGGCTGAACCAATTTCGTGTTTAATACGCTCAGCCGTGGTTTCACCAATCAGCGTTCCGTAATTTCGACGAACATAGGAAACGATAGCATCGTCAAATTTATCACCACCAATACGCACTGACTGATGATAGACAATTCCGCTAAGAGAAATAATAGCTACTTCGGTAGTACCACCACCGATATCAACCACCATGGAGCCACTCGCTTCTTCAACGGGCATCCCTGAACCGAGTGCGGCCGCCATTGGTTCTTCAATGAGGAAGACCTCACGAGCGCCTGCACCCATGGCAGATTCGCGAATTGCACGCCGTTCAACCTGCGTCGAGCCACAAGGCACGCAAACCAGTACCCTTGGGCTTGGTCTCAGAAAACGGTTTTCATGAACTTTATGAATAAAGTGTTGCAACATTTTCTCGGTAACGAAAAAATCAGCAATTACTCCGTCTTTCATTGGTCTGATAGCATTTATATTGCCAGGAGTACGACCCAACATGCGTTTCGCTTCAAGCCCGACGGCCGCGACACGTTTTTGACCTGATTCATTTCGAAGAGCTACTACCGATGGCTCATTTAAAACAATCCCTTTGTCTTTAACATAAATTAATGTGTTAGCAGTTCCCAAATCAATCGACAAATCGTTGGAAAAGACGCCCCTGAGTTTATTGAACATAATGCGGCATTACCTCGTTCTTTTTTGAACGTACTTTATCCTATATTTGCATAAAAATCGACATATCTTTATGAAGATTTATCTAAAATTTATTGATGGCAAATTAGCTTTTTAATTTTGGCAAATCAGAACACGTCGTGTTATTAAAAAGAACAGACCGTAATCAGTCTGTTCTTTTACTACGTTTAAATAAGTTACAGGATAAAAATTTCTTGTAACTCATTTAGATGAGTGGCTACAAAGTTCTTACCTAAACCCGGCACCTGGGATAAGTCGTTAATGGATTTAAAAGCGCCATGTGTCTCTCTATATTTAACTATTGCCTGAGCGCGCTTTATACCAATCCCTTTCATAGACTTGGAAAGCATTTTTGCATCGGCGGTATTGAGATTTATTTGATGAACAGGCTTTGCACTTTGAGAAGCAACTAAAGGCTCAGGTGGATTTGCCGCCTGCACAATGGATGATAATATAAAACACGACAAAATGCTTAAGAAAAAACTGATTTTCATAATTAACTCCGTAATTGATTGGACTATGGGATTTATTCTTAACCCCTTCTCTCTTGCTAATTTTCCGTAACAAGAGCGGCTGGATTATGTCAGTAATTTTTTTGCCTGTCGAGAGAGTTGTGAGCATTCCTGATAAAAATCGAATCGTATTAATGTAGCCGGATTAGCGAAAGCGTAATCCGGGAAGAGCCGCTGTGACACCAACGCTCAACTTCAAACTTTAAGTGCAGAAACCACATGCTCTGCATGCTCACCAATAACATACGCCACGGAAGCCGTTAATTTTTTCACCATATCCAGATGCAAAAATTCATTAGGTCCATGTGCGTTTGAATGAGGCCCCAAAACCCCTGTAATCATAAACTGAGCTTCAGGAAATTTCTCGCCTAACATTCCCATAAAGGGAATAGTGCCGCCTTCACCCATGTAAATAGCAGGCTTTTGATAGAAGGTATACGACGCTTTATCAACAGCCTTTTCAAACCATTCAGAAAGCAGTGGCGCATGCCAGCCCTGGGCGCCGTCATCAAGACGAAAGTCTACTTTGGCATTATAAGGAGGATTATCTAACAATGCCTCCTTCAGCGCCTCTGACGCTTTTTCGGGGCAAACCAGCGGCGGTATGCGCATTGAGATTTTGAGCGCTGTTTTGGGTCGCAAAACATTCCCCGCATCCTCAATAGCAGGAAGACCTGCCGCTCCTGTTACCGTTAAAGCTGGTCGCCAGGTACGGTTTAAAATAAGCTCTGTACTATCGGTATTTACAGGTACGACTCCTTTTTGCAAAGGAAACTCGCTATAAACATGCTCACCCAATACAGCAGCACAAGCGCTTGCCTGTTTAACCCGTTGCTCGGGAATGGCACAATGAAGCGGCGCTAAGGTAATTTCACCATTCATTTCATCTTCAATACGACTGATTAATTGCCTTGCCACCCGGAAACTGTCAGCCACGATACCGCTGCCATTTCCAGAATGAACGCCCTCTGTTAATAGCTCAACGGATAATTCGCCAACAATGTTCCCTCTTAAAGAGGTGGTCATCCATAATTGCTCAAAATTCCCGGCACCGGAATCAAGACAAATCACTAAAGAAGGCGTGCCGATTCGGTCTTTTAAAGTGGCAATATAAAAGGGCAGATCATAACTGCCACTTTCTTCGCATGCCTCGATAATTAAAACACAACGTGCATGAGGTAAATTTTGTTCCTGCAAGGCTCTTATTGCAGTTAAGGACGCATAAGCGGCATAACCGTCATCAGCACCCCCACGTCCATACAAACGACCCTCATGAATAACGGGCTCCCACGGGCCAAAGCCCTCATGCCAACCGCTCATTTCCGGTTGCTTGTCCAGATGCCCATATAATAAAACGGTGTCATCAACTTGACCTGGAATTTCCATAAACAACAAAGGAGTGCGGCCTGGCAGACGAATAATATCAAGCGTCATTCCTCGTGGTGCATGTTTCTCACACCATGCGGCGACATGAGAAACCGCTTGCTCCATAAAGCCATGTTCTTCCCATGCTGGATCAAAATGCGGGGATTTATTAGGGATCCTGATGTAGTCGCTTAAGCTTGGTAAAATTTCATTTTGCCACTGCTGTTCGACAAATTCATACAGTCTCGGGGGATTCAACATGCAACTGCTCCTTAATAATGGCTACAACTTTCATCGTCGCTGATTGAATATCAAGCGCCTTGATTTTTGTAACAATCTCATCGCGGTTGTCAGTAACGTGATTGATGGCCTCAATTAAACCCTCTGCCGTTAACGTATCATCGTCTACAACCGTGCTAACTCCTTGTTTATTGAAAAATTTCGCATTTTGAATTTGATCCCCGCGGCTTACTTTCGCCGATAAAGGAACAAGAACATGGGGTTTTTGTAATGCCAGTATTTCATACAAGGCATTAGCCCCTGCACGCGACACAATCAAATCGGCTGCGGCAAAAAAATGAGGCAAGGTATCGGATGCATATTCAAATTGACGGTACTCGGGATTATTGATTGAGTTATCTACCTTACCTTTCCCACACAAATGAATAATCTGGTAATGTTCATTGAGGGTACTCAACCCCTCGCGAATGGCTTTATTCAATCTTAAGGCTCCTTGTCCCCCACCCATCACCAGTAAACAAGGTTTGTCAGGACTAAAGCCGCATAAATTTAATCCCTCTTGTCGATTCCCATTGAAAAGTTCTTGACGGATTGGTGTGCCAGTAACCTCAACGAGATGTGGCTTTTTAAAATTACGTTTAGCCTCAGCAAAGGTCAGACATATTTTATCAACAAAAGGAAAACACAAGCGATTTGCAAGCCCAGGCGTAATGTCCGACTCATGTGCCACCACCGGTATTTTATTTAAAAAAGCTGCAAACACGACCGGAAAGGCGACAAAGCCCCCTTTGGAAAATACTACATCTGCCTGTAGTTTTCGAAGCAGGCGAAAAGATTGAAATACGCCAAAAAGAATTTTAAACGGATCTGAAAAATTCTTCCAACTGAAATAACGGCGAAGCTTTCCGGAGCTTATGGCATGAAACGGTATATTGATGGCTTGAATCATCCCTTGCTCAATACTCTCTTTTGAACCAATGTAATCAATTTGCCAACCTTCTTGTTTTAAGGCCTGGATTAAAGCTAAATTAGGTGTGACATGTCCTGCGGTTCCGCCACCGGTGAAAATAATACGAGGTTTCATTTAGTCGTCCGAATCAATAAACTTAAATCAATTGCCTGTATCGATTTGGTGATTGAGCCCACCGAAATATAATCGACCCCAGTTGCTGCTACCAATTTTAGCGTCGTTAAATCAATACCGCCTGACGCTTCCAAATAACATCGGCGTGGTTGATTAATAGCGACCGCTTCTTTCAACATATCGAGGGTAAAATTATCGAGTAACACGCGATCGGGCGAAGAACCAAGCGCTTCGTGTAATTCTTCGATGCTTTCAACCTCTATTTCAACCAACAGATTATGATTATATGCCCGGGCGGATTTAATAGCATTACTAATAGAGCCACAAGCCTTGATGTGATTTTCCTTAATTAAAAAGGCATCATACAAGCCCATGCGATGATTGCTCCCACCCCCGCAAGTAACGGCGTATTTTTGTGCGTAGCGAAGCCCTGGCAAGGTTTTTCGTGTATCAAGTAAACGAACATTGGTGCCTTTTAATTGCTGAACATAATGATATGTTTGGGTGGCGGTAGCAGAAAGCGTTTGTAAGAAATTTAAGGCCGTGCGCTCAGCGGTTAAAATATCTTTAGCCAAGCCTTTTATTCGACATAAGGTTGCAGGATGTGCCAGCCAATCACCATCGTTTACTGACCAGTTAAGATGTATAGCAGGATTAACTTTTCGAAAGACTTCATCGACCCATGGCTTTCCGCAAACCAGCATAGGTTCACGCGAAATAATTTCTGCTTCCACCATTAAATCAGATGGTAAAAGTGCGGCACTTACATCGCCTGTTCCAATATCCTCATCCAGCGCACGCGTTACATCAACTAATATATTAGCTGTATTTAAACTCATTATTTACACACTCTTTTCATGTTTGGCATATCGAGCTTTTAATAAAGGCGGAACAATAAAAGTCGTGACGATTACCATTAAAATAATGGCGGAAAAAAGCTCATCGGACATTACACCAAGGGTTCTGCCAATTGACGCAAATACAAGCCCGACTTCGCCTCGTGGTAACATACCAATACCAATCAACAGCCTATCATTCTTCCGACTCCCCCCTAAACCGCTCACGACTTTGCCAACAATCGCTGCAATAATAAGCCCGCTTGCCAGAAATAAAACCTGCCAATTAAAAAACGACTCCAGTTTTACCTGAATTCCGATTAGCATAAAAAATAAAGGCGCCAGTATAAATTCCAGGGGTGCAATCAAGTCTTTAATTTTCAGAGTATGTTGGCGTGATTTGTCTTCTGACTCAAAAAAACTGTCATTAATAATCATCCCTGCGGCAAACGCACCAATTATGGAAGCAAGTTGCACAACAGTCGCAAGCCACGACAATGTCATCACAAAAATAAAAGACACAAAAAGCTTCGCTTCCCACATATCAAGAAAATGAAAGTAGCTAACTGACTTTTTCAAAACCCAGGGGCCTATCAACAGGGAGCCTGCAAAAAATACTATCGTTGAAACAATGACATGCACAATCATCATCGTATCCACCTGGCCGTTAATCACAATACTGCTGACTATAGCAAGAATTATTAATCCCAAAATATCATCAAGCATTGCGGCACCAAGAATAATTCGGGCCTCACTGGTACGCAATTTTTTCATTTCAGAAAGTACGCGAGCTGTAATACCTATGCTCGTCGCACATAAGGTGGCTGCAACAAAAAGATTTGATTTATACGAGGCTTCCGGCATTAATAAACAAGCGACCGAATAACCCAAAATAATAGGCGCAACAACACCAATCAAAGCCACTTGAATGGATGCGCGACCCGTGTGCTTTAGCTCCTGAATGGAGCTTTCGAGACCCACCATAAACAGCAGAAAAATAACCCCAAGACGCGAAAACATATCAAGTGCATAACCAACTTTGATGTATTCAATACCATGAGAGCTGCTTAGAGCTTTTGTCACTTCGGCGGCATAGGTTGCACTGGGTATACTTTGACTCACTGCATCAGCGAGAGGCACCCCTCCCAGCATACTGCGCATAATGTTAAAAATGGCCGAGCCTTCACGCAGAATAATAATCAGTTGCAGACCAAAAAAATAACAAATATTTCCCAATAAAACACCCATTAACAACTCACCTAAAACACCAGGCTGATGCAAACGTTTGGCCAGATATCGCCCAAGAATTGCCAATGAAAAAATTAAAGACAACCATAAAATAACAGACGAAATGGGGTCTTGTTCCTGCTCATGAAGCGATGTGGCAAAAGCCATTGTCGGGATAAGAAGGAACAGTAAAAGCCATCGGGAATTATTTTTTTGCATATTATCGCCTGGCAAGAAATAAACAGGTTTCCAGGACAGAGTCAGGGTTTAATGACACGCTATCAATCCCCTCCTTCATTAGCCACTCAGCGAAATCCTGGTGATCTGAGGGCCCTTGCCCACAAATGCCCACGTATTTACCAGCGGCTTTGCAGGTTGATATAGCCATGTGCAGTAATGCTTTGACCGCATCATTGCGCTCATCAAACTGCGATGCAACCAATCCGGAGTCACGATCCAGGCCTAAGGTTAATTGCGTCAAATCGTTAGAACCTATAGAAAATCCATCAAAATATTCTAAAAATTGACTGGCTAATAGCGCATTCGACGGAATTTCACACATCATGATAATGCGCAAATTATGTTTTCCGCGTTCGAGCCCATGTTTTTTAAGGATGTCTATAACCTGGCTTGCTTCGGATACCGTTCTTACAAAGGGGATCATCACTTCAACATTTTCAAGCCCCATCTCTTCACGAACCCGACGAACAGCGAGGCATTCAAGAGCAAAGCAATCTGAAAAATCTGACGATACATAACGGGAAGCACCCCGAAAACCTAACATAGGATTCTCTTCATGCGGCTCGTAAAGTTTGCCACCAACAAGGTTAGCATATTCATTAGATTTAAAATCAGAAAGCCTGACAATAACAGGCTTCGGGTAAAAAGCTGCAGCGATTGTTGCAATACCTTCTTTTAATCGCTCAACATAATATTCCACCGGTGATTCATAAGCGGCTGTTTTATCAGCAATGAATTTTTTAAGTTCACTATCTTCCAATGAATCGTATTGCAATAAGGCTTTGGGGTGAATACCAATAGAGTTGGAAATTAAAAATTCAAGTCGCGCCAGACCCACTCCTTCATTAGGAATAGACTGAAATGCAAAAGCTCTGTCAGGGTTGCCTACATTTAACATAATTTTCAGGGGTAATTCAGGCATACTCTCAACGTCAAGCGTTGTCAGCTCAAAAGGTAACAATCCTTCATAAACAAAACCGGTATCCCCTTCGGCACAACTGACCGTTACCTCATCCCCATCGCGAATAGCTTTGGTTGCATCACCGCAACCGACAACAGCGGGAATGCCTAACTCACGGGCAATAATTGCTGCATGACAGGTACGACCGCCGCGATTTGTAATAATAGCCGCAGCTCGCTTCATGACAGGCTCCCAATCGGGATCGGTCATGTCCGAGATCAACACATCTCCTGGCTCCACGCGGTGCATTTCACTAATATCGTGGATAATTCGTGCACGCCCCTGGCCTATGCGCTGACCGATACTTCGCCCTTCTGTTAATACCCGGCTTTGTTTTTTTAATGTATAACGTTCAAGTTTCTGCTGGCATGAGCGGCTTTTAACCGTTTCGGGACGGGCTTGTAAAATATAGAGTTTGCCATCTATGCCGTCTTTTGCCCATTCGATATCCATGGGTCTGCCATAATGATTTTCAATTATTAACGCTTGTCGCGCCAGGTTCTCCACTTCTTCGTTGGTTAAAGAAAATTGCAAACGAGCGGCTTCTGCTACCTCTTCCGTTTTAACCGTTTGCCCATTGAGCTTTTCTTCGCAATACACCATTTTGAGTGCTTTGCTGCCCAAATTGCGTCGAATAACAGAAGGTCTGCCCGCTTTTAAACCGGGTTTGTGGACATAAAACTCATCAGGATTAACAGCGCCTTGCACGACCATTTCACCCAACCCATAAGATGAGGTAATGAAAACCACTTGATTAAAACCTGATTCAGTATCCATAGTAAACATCACGCCGCTTTCAGCGAGATCGCTTCTTACCATCTGCTGAATACCCGCAGACAAAGCCACTTCAGCATGCGCAAAACCATGATGAACACGATAAGCAATAGCCCTATCATTAAATAAGGATGCAAAAACCTGTTTTATAGCGACCAGAATAGCATCGATACCCTGTACATTGAGGTAGGTTTCCTGCTGACCAGCAAAAGAGGCATCGGGGAGATCTTCAGCCGTTGCGGACGAGCGAACAGCCACACTAAAATCCTCGTGACCGATTGTTTTAATAAGGGCGTTATAGGCATCAAGAATTGCTTTTTCAAATGACGCTGAAAAAGGCGTATTGAGAATTTGTTCTCGAATAGTTTTACCAGCATTTGTCAGCGCTGTAATATTTTCTGTATCCAGCGAATCGAGCAGGCTATAAATTTTCTTATCAAGGCCATTGACGGCCAAAAATTCCCGAAAAGCGTCGGCAGTAGTCGCAAAACCTGTAGGCACGAGAACGCCTGCGGTTGATAAATGACTTATCATCTCTCCCAACGAGGCATTCTTGCCGCCAACCTGCTCAAGATCATGCATCCCTAATTGTTTAAAATCCCTCGTGTGGGCGTTGACAACCATAACTACCTCAATCCTTAAAATGTTGACCATTCTACTTAAATTGCTACACGATGGGAATGGGAAATATACCAAACTTCAGAAACAGTTTTGTGCGGGTTTAGCGCTTCTCAGCAGCAATTAAGAGGAGAATTGGCGCAAAAGCCCTTTATTTTTGTACATCTTTGCTAAATCCCGTCAAGTGGGTTAAAATTAGACCATTAGAGTACTTTAGAATCATAATATGACACTACATTATTGGCAAGGGATTCACGTCGATGACATAGCAGACGTAGAAATCTATCAAAAAATCTTCGATAAATTATTAAATGGCAACTATCAGGCAGCCTCTCTTGATTTAAAAAGATCGGGAAAAAAAGGCAGGCATCCTATTTTTGGCGTGCGGATCAATGACAGTGACCGCCTGTTGTTTACCACAATAGAGGTTGACGGCAAGCCCTATTTAAAGTTACTTGAAACTGTTTTAAATCATGATTACCAGAAATCGCGTTTTTGCAAAGACAACGTACTGCGGAAACATCTTGAGAAAAACAAAGACAAAATTGCTCAACAGATAAGGGACGGAAAAAACCTGATAACTACCAGCCCCGAGACAGGCATAGAGGCCGAGCCGGACGAGCCAATTGTGTGTCATCCTGTGCATTATTATAACCACCAATTTATTACGCTAAATACCGAGCAAGAGCAAGTATTGCAAGCGAAATTACCCGTAGTAGTAAGTGGAGGCCCGGGCTCTGGCAAATCCTGTGTAGCCATTTCCCTTCTTGAACAACTCCAGGAGAAGCTGGCTGATACCGAGAATCCACCCCCCATTTTATATATCACCCAATCAAATGGCCTGGCTAAAGACATGCAACGCATATGGGATCTGCTACCCAAAGGCGAGGGTATGCCGGAGGTGCAATTTAAAACCTACGAAGAGCTCTTGAACGAACAGGTACCAGGCACAATACCCGTAGATGAGGCAGAATATAAAAAATACACAACCTGGCTTATAGACCGTATATCCGGTGAGGCTGAATTTAAAGTCTGGCTTCAAAAGCGCATCGACCGTCAAAAAAACCAACGAAAAATCAATCCAGCGTCTTACCCCGATAATAATTTCTTTGCGCAAACAGCTCTTATTTATCAAGAGTTTCGCTTGATGTCAGGGTTTAGTCCTGACGAGTATGAAAATTTAAAAAGCAGACAATGTCACTTTCATAAGGACGTTGAAAAAAAATGGCTGCTCGACGCGTTTAGCGCCTATCAACAACATCTTGATGATGAAAAACGCTTAAATCATGCTCTTTTTCCCCTTAACAAGACAGATGTTTACAGTGCCATTGTCGTTGATGAAGCACAGGATTTATCAAATGGGCAATTACAAAATTTATTACAATTGTCAACTGGTTCACAAACCTGTTTTTTAATGGATAGCCATCAAAGTCTGGTCCAAGAGCTAGGTCAACGCGAAGCTTTGGTCCGCAAGGTTCAAACCTTGAACCAAGAACTCACGCATATTACCCTGCCCTTCTCTTACCGCTGCCCGCCCAATATCACGGCTGTTGCTAATGGGGTTATTGAAACCAAATACGAACTGACAAGAGGGCTTAATGATAAACTTGAAGCCCCCAGGATTGAATCCAGCTCAGACCATGCGCACATGGGTACTGTGCGCTGGTGTAATCAATTTGCCGACGAGGCAGAATTCTTTATTAATGCCGCCAAATCAACGACTGTCGCTATCGTAACCCCAGCTGAATATAAAGAAGAAGCAGAGAAACTATTTCCAAAAGGCACTATTTTTACGCCCGAAAGTATTAAAGGTCTGGAGTTCCCGACCATCATTACTTATCGCCTCTTCGATACGCCTGTTTACAACGAGGCAAATGCGTTGCTTGCAAAAAATAGACAGGATAAAAAACAAATCATTAAGCATCGCGCTATAAGAGGAGAAAGCAACGATAAATTCGGACCGCCTTTTAATAAAATTTTCACCTCCTTTACCCGTGCGATGAGTGAATTAATTATTGTTCAAACTACCTCCGAGAAAAACAAAAACATCGTCGAGCCATTAAAAGAAATCGTTGCAAATCAAGCGAGCTCTTCAGAGAGGAGCACTCTCCAGGCACCTGCAGCAAGTAGTAAAGAGGAATGGAGAGAGTTCGCAGACGGCCTTGAGGCCGCTGGAAAGACGCAAGAAGCGAATGATGTACGTATTACATGGGACTTAATTGAAGCTGAAGATAAACCTGAAGATAAGCCTGAAGATAAACCTGACCAGACTGAAAATACAACTAAAATTCCTCGAGGCAAGGGCAAGGGCAAGGCCAAAGGCAAAGGAAAAAGGCAAAAAAGCAAAAAGGCACCCCAGAATAAGGTCAGGGAAGAAGGCTCTTCCTCTTCAACACCTCCAGAAGTAATTATTAATAAATTGTTCAACAATTTATCCGCAGCCAATCTAAACATATTTTTTTCCACACCAAATCCTAATGAACTGCTCTTTGATATTCCGTTGAAAAACTATCCTTCGTTAATGACAGGGTTATGTTCATCTAATGAGGAGAGTCTTCAAACGCTGTATAGCTATATCTTAAAGATTCAGCACAAATTAAAGCTTTCTTTTAGCAATTTATGCGTAGCCAAAGAGGAAGGAGAAGCTCCTCTTATTTTCCATCTCAGTAAAACGACTGCAGGGATAAAATTTCTAAATCTGCTGTTGCAGCAAAATCCTGCCTTAAAAGGTGAGATAACAGGGGAAGCTTTATGTGCTACCAGTTCTAATGCCTCCGCATTTTCTAATCTCTGCTCATCCGTTTACGGACAACGGACACTGAAAGACCTCTTCGAAAACAACAGTTCATTAATAAAAGGAATCACTAAAGAGGATCTATGTCGTCATGTGAATGGTTATTCGCCATTACACTATCTTTGTATTTCAGATGGGGGTCCAGCAATTCTTAAGATGCTCCTGGAACAAAACCCGTCAATCGCCCAAGAACTAACTGATTGGGATCTTGATAGCCCATACCGCAAGACTGCAGACAGCGGCGAAATATTTCTCCATACGCCGCGCCGTTTTCTCTCGACGGGACACCCAAATGTGGAAGGAATTCCTAACCTAATCCCGTGTATGCGCAATAAGACGGAAAAAGGCACTGTGCGCACCGGTTTTACGGAAGGTAGCTCTTCAGGTTCAATACCTCTGAGCGAGGCGCAACCAAGGCCTAATAAAAATCAAGCTTATGTTGAGGGCTTATTTACAAAATTCGAAACGGTCGCTTTGGCAGAGGCCAATTTAAGGGTGGTGTTTGACAGATCAAAATCCTATCCAGAAAAGTGGTTCCTTGATGTCCCTTGTATAAATTACCCTTGCCTGATAGCCAAACTTGCTTTCGAAAAGAAAATATCAACCCTTCTGAATTTCCTGAGGAAATCTGGTAAGAAGCTCACTCTAACAGCAAGTCAGTTAAGCCTGTCAACAAATAGAGAACCTTCTACCTTATTTTATCTAAGTCTAAATGAAGACAGTCGCGATTTTTTGGATTCGATATTAGATGACAATACGGATACGGCAAAAATGCTCACAGGAGGATCGCTATGTTCTACCTTCGAGCGAGCAAAGCCTGAGCATTTTAATACTTCTGCATTATTTTGGCTGAGCCAGAACAAAGATGGGCAATTAATTCTTAAAAAATTATTAGAAAAAAATCCCAGACTCGCAGAGGGGATAACCGCCAAAGCTTTGTGTCGCACTCCAAAATATGGCGAAAAATCAGCCTTTCATATGCTTTCTGAAACCCGTGACGGTCGCTCAATTCTTAAGACCCTCTTTACAATAAATCCCTTAATAGCCAACGCTATTACAGTCTATGAATTGGATTTACCCATAAACGAACAACTCTATGGGGAAAAGAGAACACACTGGTCAGCGAGGAGTATTCTTTTCGAAACGCCTGAAGGACGAGAAATTCTTGCTTTAATTCCTGATGCAAACGGTAGTGGTATTGAAAAAGCGCCCACGCTATCCACCGATTTTCTTAATCAAAGCGCATCTTCAACTTCAACATTTACGAAGAGTAAAATACTTCAACAGAAACGCTCCAAAAAACAGATTACATCGACTCCTTCTATCTTTCATGTAAATGTCGAACAATTACTTGCCAATTTTAATGAAAACAGCTTAAAAATATTGTTTTCCCAGCCCGGTGCTGAAAAATGGTTCTTTGATGTTCCTCTAGGCAAATATTCCTCATTAATGGAGGGTTTGCGTCAGGAAAAGAAAATTCAATCACTGCTTGATTTTATGGTAAAGGATGAATATAAATTTTGTCATCATAAGATATATGCCACGGCTTTATTGGAAGAGTTCAACGAGGCCAATTTAAGCGAATTATTTGCCGAAAAAACAGCTAGCATAACGGAAAAAAAACCCTGTCCGGAAAAATGCTTCTTTGATATTCCAGTGGGAGAGTACCCTTCATTAATGTTAGGATTACTTCAGGAAAATAAAATTGGAATCTTGCTTGATTTCCTGAGTAAATATGATTACTGCATTTACCCCAATGTAAACGATTTATGGGAAATAAAACCAAAGACCCAGTTACCCCTCATTATGAATCTAAGTACAACAGACTCGGGTAGAGAACTTTTAAATCATATATTCTCTGCTGATCCGGGATTTATAACTGAAATTGCGGAAAAATCCAACACCTCAGCATTATTTTGGCTATGCTCTGACCTGAACGGGCGCCAGGTTTTGCAACAATTACTTAAAAATCCTCACATAATGAACGGTATAACAGCAAGAGATTTGTGTCACTGTACGCATGATAATTACTCAGCCTTACTCTTTCTTGCCAGTGCGCCTGATACAGATGACAATACTCCACATTTGGGCAGAGCAATTCTTAAAAAATTGTTAACAGAAAAGCCCTTAATTGCAGAAAATATAACACTCGAGGATCTGATGCGTTGTATATACAAGGAAGAGGCTGATGGCACTAAAACACCTATCATGTCTGCCTATAGTAGTCTTTTAGAAACAGATGAAGGAAAAGAAATTTTAAAACTCATTCCGAGTGCAAATTTTAAAGAAGAACAAAGCCCATCGGAGCGCGCAAAATCAAAATCACCCTCAGCCATTAGTTTTTTCAAGACAGAAAAAGTCGATAGTAAAAATGATGATTCCAAGGACACACCTGATACCGGTCCTGGAATCGGTAATATCGGTAGCCAGGATTAGCAACATTCTGGAATACCCCCCTTCCCGGATTACGCTTCGCTAATCCGGGCTACAGTTATGCAGGCGCCGTTTGC
Source organism: Legionella sp. (assembly GCA_030680075.1). GTDB lineage: Bacteria > Pseudomonadota > Gammaproteobacteria > Legionellales > Legionellaceae > Legionella_C. The sequence goes on along the minus strand of JAUXWR010000404.1, from coordinate 42,732 downwards.
ACAAAACAGGATCGTAGCCCGGATTAGCATAGCGTAATCCGGGGTTTCGCTATTCTGGAATAACTCCCTTCCCGGATTACGCTTCGCTAATCCGGGCTACATTTATGTAGACAACCTTGGCTCAAAACAGGCTTAACGCAGCAGATTGAGGATAATTGTGTGGTTTTAATTCACATCTGGCGCGTCATCTAATATCATAAGCACTTTATGATTGCGGTGATTAGCCATGACTTTATCTTCTTTAAACGCCATTTCCCCTATTGACGGGCGCTACCACAAAAAAACCAGCGCGCTAAGCCCTTATTTTAGTGAGTTCGCGCTCATCTATTATCGGCTGATGGTGGAAATTCACTGGCTGAAATCACTGGCGAGTAATAGCGATATTAAAGAAGTTCCTGAACTGGATACTGAATCTGAAAATTTTCTGACAAAAATACTTGCCCAGTTTGATGAGCAGGAAGCGGAAGTCGTCAAAGTATTTGAGCGCCAGACCAATCATGATGTAAAAGCCATTGAATATTACTTAAAAGATAAATTGGATACTCACGATAAATTAAAAAAATATTCAGGATTTATTCATTTTGCCTGTACCTCTGAAGATATTAATAACCTTGCTTATGCGCTAATGATGAAAGAAGCCATTGCGCAGATTATTCAGCCAACACTCGCTGAAATTAGCGGCGGCATCACCATGCTTGGCAAACAACATGGCGATGCTGCAATGCTTGCTCGCACCCATGGCCAACCCGCTACTCCGACCACGGTGGGTAAAGAATTAGTGAACTTTGTAGCCCGTCTCAAACGCCCACTGCAACAGTTGGCTGAAGTGCTGATTCCAGCAAAATGCAATGGAGCTGTAGGCAACTATAACGCTCATATTGTAGCCTACCCGGAAGTTGACTGGCGTAAACATTGCGCGAATTTTGTGAGCTCGCTCGGCTTGTCTTTTAGCGCTTATACGACGCAAATTGAGCCTCATGATGGTATTGCTGAAGTGTGTCATATCATGATGCGTATTAATAACATTCTTTTAGACTATACTCGCGATGTCTGGACATATATCTCGTTAAGCTACTTTACCCAGAAAACAGTCGCTAATGAAGTTGGTTCCTCAACCATGCCTCATAAAATTAATCCCATTGATTTCGAGAATGCCGAAGGAAATCTCGGCCTGGCTAATGCATTATTTGGGCATTTTGCCTGCAAACTCACGCAATCTCGCATGCAACGCGACTTGTCTGACTCAACGGTCCTTAGAAACTTAGGCGCCGCCTTTGCTTATAGTTTAATTGCTTATCAAGCGGTCACTAAAGGCAATGATAAATTGCAAATTAACAGAAGCGCCTTAAGTGATGATCTCAATGCTAATTGGGAAGTTCTTGCGGAAGCCATACAAACTGTCATGCGCCGTTATCAGATTCCTAATGCTTATGAGCAATTAAAGACATTAACCCGGGGTCAAGGTATAGACAGCGATACGCTGAAAAAATTTATTAATACCCTGGCTATTCCGGAAACGGCTAAAAATCAATTAATCAGTTTAACACCTGAGAAATACACGGGTCTTGCTGCTCAATTGGTCAAGGCCTTTTCATGAGTACTACGCTTTCTCAACAGGGGCAGACAAAAGAGTTTGATGTATTGGTACTGGGAACAGGGCTCGCAGGATTGCATTATTGTTTGCAGTTATTAAAACTGCAGCCAAAACTAACAATTGCACTGGTAAGCAAGGCTGAGGCCAGTGAATGCAATAGCCGCTATGCCCAAGGCGGGATTGCTGCCGCTATTTTAGAAGAAGATTCGCTGCAATCGCATATTAACGACACACTACATGCAGGCGATGGTCTTTGCTACGCGCCTGCCGTAGAGTTTATTATTCGTCAGGGGCCACAAGCGATTGACGAATTATTAGCTTACCCGGTGCCCTTTAGCAAAGATGCCAAAGGCAATTTTATGTTAGCAAAGGAAGGCGGTCATTCGCACCGCCGAATTTATAATACTGGGGATCAGACCGGCCTCACCGTCACTCAAATCCTGCTGCAAGCTGTTAAACAACATCCTCAGATACACTTTTTTGAGCATCACATCGCTGTTAATTTAATTACCCATTATCTCCCGCATCGCACCGATAACCAAGGCGAAGTATTGGGTGCCTATGTATTGGATTGCAAGGAAAATTGCATCCATACCATGCTTGCTCGCGCTGTAATTTTAGCCACAGGTGGTGCCGGCAAAACCTATCGTTATACGACAAATCCCATGGTAGCCACCGGTGATGGTGTAGCCATGGCTTACCGAGCCGGGGCACGCGTTGGCAATATGGAGTTTTATCAATTTCATCCAACATTGCTTCATCACCACTCCATCAATAATTTTTTAATTTCAGAGGCGGTCAGAGGCGAAGGCGCTATTTTAAAAAATTCAGAAACAGGCGAGCGATTTATGCACCGCTTCGCGCCTGAACAAATGGAGTTGGCCACACGAGATGTAGTATCCCGCGCTATCTTTAATGAAATTGAGCAAAGTCAAAGCGGTTTTGTTTATCTGGATATTACCCATCAAAGCAAAGCGTTTCTGAAAAAACGCTTCCCCCAGATTTACACCACTTTATTATCCATTGGCATTGATATGAGCCAGGATATGATCCCTGTTGTTCCGGCCGCTCACTATCAGTGTGGTGGAGTATTAACGGATATAGATGGCCGAACCGATTTAAAACGACTTTATGCTATCGGTGAAGTAGCCTTTACGGGTCTTCATGGCGCCAATCGCCTTGCCAGTAATTCCTTACTGGAAGCCGTTGTTATGGCAGGAAATGCCGCGCGCTGCACTTTAAAAGACATAATGACCCCTTGTAAAGACATTAAAAACGTACCGGAATGGAGTTCTCCTGGTGAAGTAAACGCAAGGCGAGCCAGTCAGATTAATGCTCATTGGCGGGGTTTACGCGGTGAAATGACCTCTTATGCAGGGATTGTGCGCACCGAAGCAGGCTTGCAGGATCTACTACAATTAATTATGAAGCGTAAACAAATTATTGAAGAATATTACTGGAAACATTGCATAACACGCGATTTCATTGAATTGCGTAATATTGTCTTGAATGCAGAGCTTATCGTAAAGGCCGCTCTTACAAGACGCGAATCACGCGGAGGTCATTATCGGGAGGATTTCCCCCATAAAAATGCGCACGCTGAAGAAAGTATCGCGCGCTTGATGTCCCCCCAAAATCCTTTTATTTAAACGAGGTATATTTAGATGTTTAGTAGTCCAAGCACGTATCAACCTGAAAAAACATTGATGCCGATTACCAATGACATGAGCATTTGTCAAAGTGATTACCCCCTGGACTGGTACCAAACAGATTTTATACCCTACGCAGAAGAATATCAGGCGCTCCCGGACAGGAAACTCACTACCGTTCTTGCCTGGATGAAGCCCTACATGGCTAAAGCGCAAGACCATTTTGGTGAACAATTGTTATTGCTGGCTCATTATTATATGGGTGGCGATATTGTTAGATTAATTGAGCAATTTGGCGGGCAAATTGGTGACTCTTATCAATTAGCGCTAATGGCCGCTCAGAACCCGCAAAAATCTGTCATCATTGAGTCAGCTGTTCATTTTATGGCTGAGTCAATCAGTATTCTCGCTAATTCACACCAAAAAGTTTACATCACTAATCCGAAATCAGGTTGTACCATGGAAATGCTTGCCAAGGATTTTATGGTCGAGCCCGCTTTTATTGATTTGAACGAGCGCTATGGCGCTGAGAATATTTTACCTGTCTGCTATATGAATACCTCAGGTCGGGTGAAGGCAATGACCGGTGCGCAAGGTGGGGCTGTTTGTACCAGTTCAAACGTGAAAAAAATTTTCCAATGGGCGCAAGCGCAAAAGAAAAAAATCCTGTTTATTCCTGATCAACACATGGGTGAAAATGTCGCGTATTGGCTTGGTATTAATAATTTGGCTTATTGGCCAGGCGGCACCGCTGGAGCGCAATATTCGCTCCCCGCTCAAGATAGTGCAACGCTTGCACGCTTTGATAAAGCGGACTTAATTTTATTTGCCAGTCAGTGCGCCGTACATACGCATTATCAACCGGAAATGTGTGAGTATTGGCATGAGGAAGGCTACACGACTATCGTTCACCCAGAGTGTCGCAATGCCGTTATTCGCGTAGCTCAACATGCAGGGTCTACAGCTTTTATCTGGGATTATGTGGTAAATGATCGCGCAGGAACTAAACATTACGCGATTGGCACTGAAAACCACATGGTTGAAAATTTAAAGCAATATTGTAAAAATCTAGGAATTGTCGTTGTTAATCTTGCCGAAGCGCCTAAAAGCCCGACAGAAAAAGGCATCGGTTGCGGTTGTGCGACTATGTCTCGTAATGACCCGCCGCATTTAATTGCTCTGGTCGATTTACTTCGCCAGGGAAAAATAATGGCGTACAACGAAGTAAAAGCTGGCGATATGGTGAATGAATTTACCGGTACGCGCCATCGTCTGCAAGTTCAAGAGCAGCAATGGGTTATTGATAACGCTAAAAAAGCGTTGGAGATGATGATAAAGATTACGGAAGGTTGATGTAGGGTGGGCAAAGGAGCGCAAGCGACGTGCCCACCACCAGGCTTTGCGTTAAATTAAATTACGTGACATTCATTTTTACTTATGCTATTGATATAAAAATAACCAAGTTTGTTAAAGATTTCGTCAAAAGGAGCTGACTATTATGATGAGTGAAATCGAGGATGAGGTTATGGTAAAACCCATAAACAACTCAACACATTCCAAACAACCCCCAACCTCTCAAAATTCCGGATTAGATTTTACCTTAAATCAATTAGTTCAAGCGGCACCTGATATCGATAAAGCCCGTGTGGAATTTATTAAAAAAGAAATTTCGTCAGGCCGTTATAAAATATCAAGCAGTCTCATTGCAAAACGCATGCTCATGGGATAAAACACATTTTTTTGCATTTAGAATGCCTTAACCAAACAGATTTCATTCCCGGGTAAAATAACCATTTTATCCGGGATGGCCCACCATTAACGCGCTTGCATTCGAAGCGCGCCATCAAGCCTGATAACCTCGCCATTTATTAACTCATTTTCAATAATATGCAAAACCAAAGCGGCAAACTCTTCAGGGCGTCCCAACCTTTTGGGAAACGTTACCGTGGCCGCAAGGCTTGCTTGCACCTCTTCTGGCATATTAAGGAGCATTGGGGTCGCGATTAGACCAGGCGCTATAGTATTAACGCGAATACCGTATTGCGCTAATTCTCGAGCTGCAGGCAGTGTCATAGAAACCACGCCCCCTTTCGACGCACTATAAGCTAATTGGCCAATTTGCCCTTCAAAGGCAGCAATGGAGGCCGTGTTAATAATAACCCCCCTCTCTTGTGAGTTTTTTTCTATATCAAGATGAGTCATCGCTTCTGCTGCAACTCGCATTACATTAAAGGTGCCCACGAGATTAATATCAATAACTTGTTTAAAAGCCGCCAGAGGCATAGCGCCCTCTTTCCCCACCATGCGCTTTGCAGGTGCTATACCTGCGCAATTAATACAAATTCGCGGTGTACCGACTTGTTTAATTGTCTCTTGCATGGCGCGTTCCACATCCACATCGGAACTGACATCGCAGGCAATTGCGGTTATGTGGCTCTCAGCCTCATTAATCATTTTATCCCATACAACAACCTTCACACCACGTGCGCACAATAGCTCTGCACATGCTCGCCCCATTCCTGAAGCGCCACCCGTAATTACCGCAATTTGATTATCCAGGTTCATTTATTATTATTCCCTGCTTAATGATTTGAATGAGTTATATAGTATCCCATCAAACTCAAATTGTAGAGTGGACCGGATTACGCTCGCGTAATCCGGGGAATGCGTTTTGTCACTTATAAATAAGACTTACTAAGCGTCTTAAACTCAGGCGTTCCAGCCTGTCCTACCCATTCAAAAAATACCATTTCAGAAGTGACTAACTGAATACCTGCCTGCTTCATGCGTTTGAGGGCATATTTATAATCAAGCTCGTCCCGGCTGCTTACCGCATCAACCACGACGAATACCTCATAATCAGCACTTATTAAATCCATTGCTGTTTGTAAAACACAAACGTGAGTTTCTATGCCAATTAACACGAGTTGCATTTTATTCAGCGATTGCAGGCGCTTTTTAAAACGCGGTTCTCGCCAACAGGAGAAATGAACCTTTTCAATTGAGGTATCTTTCTCTGACACTTCAAGCAGCGGCGCCACTGTTATACCTAATCCTCTGGGGTATTGCTCACTCACTATGAGCGGCACGTGAAGATCCGTTGCAAGGCGCATTAGCCATTGGCAGCGCTCTATTAATGCCTCTGGTTTTTGTACCAATGGGGTTAATTTTTCCTGCACATCAATAAGCAGTAAACAAGAATTATCTTTTTTAAGCAGCATATGATTCTCTCAAAAATAAAGAATCATCTCAGCCTAAATGTCAGGATAAGTCAATCCTTTGAATTAACGTGATACCCAATAGCGATTGACAACTCTTCAATAACAAAATATACTGCACCAACGTTACATCACATTAATACACTATCATGAAAATACATCATACTAACCATCAACACGCTATTGATTCCCTTATGCATGCGATTAGCCTTCTGCAAAATCAAAATGAGGCAACCGCTTTTTTCACGGATTTATGTACCCCGGCAGAGCTTGAAGCAATGGCGGACAGGTGGCTGGTTGTGCCCTTATTGCGACAAGGCATCCCCTATCGCACTATTCACGAGCAAACCGGGGTCAGCGTTACCACCATCACCCGCGTAGCTCGCTGCTTGAGCCTTGGAAGCGGTGGTTATTTATTATTAGCAGAACGACTGGAGCAATCATGACCAAAAGACTTCGTTTAGCACTACAAAAAAAAGGTAGGCTCGCCAAAGAATCTATCAGTCTCTTAAACCGTTGTGGTTTAAAATTTCGCATTAAAGATAACGCCCTTTTAAGTCATGTCGATAATTTCCCCATTGATCTTCTTTTCGTTCGAGATGATGACATTCCAACCCTTGTTTTTGATGGACTTTGCGATGGGGGGATTGTTGGGGAAAATGTTCTACTGGAAGCAGCCTTAACCTCTCCTGTCAAAAAATACACCATTATTCAGGCTTTGGGCAGTTGTCGATGCCGATTATCGATTGCCGTTCCTGAATCATTTGATTATCAGGGCCCAGGCAGTCTTGATGGAAAACGAATTGCCACAAGCTACCCCAATCTCTTAAACCAATACCTCGAAAGTCGGCAAATTTGTGCGGAAATTTTATTTTTATCAGGCTCTGTAGAGGTTGCGCCTCGCATGGGAATGGCCGATGTTATTTGTGATCTGGTTTCAAGCGGTCAGACCCTTGAAGAAAATAAACTCATTGAAGTAGATACTCTTTTACACAGTCAGGCGATGTTTATCCAGGCGCGCAAACCACTGGAAAAAGAGCTTGCCGATTTATTGGTGATGTTACAGCGACGAATTACCGCAGTCACGCAAGCAATTGAACGTAAATACATCGTCTTTCACGCTCCAAAGCAAGCCCTTGCTCGTATATGTGAGCAATTACCCGGTGCGGAGTCTCCCACTATTCTGCCTCTACCTGCCTCTCCGGATAAAGTGGCCGTTCATGTGGTTTCCAGTGAGGGGATTTTCTGGAGTACGCTTGAAACAATTCAATCGCTTGGCGCCAGTTCAATTTTAGTGCTGCCTATTGAAAAAATGCTGGAGTAATTCATGTTAAAAATTATTGAGTGGGAAAATATATCCGAAAGTGCGCGAAAACCCCTATTTTCAAGACCTGTATCAGGCACCAGCGTACAAGATCTGGTTCAAGATATTATCAGTGCTGTTCAGACACGTGGCGATCAGGCATTACGGGAATTCACCCGCGAATTTGATAAACAAGAACCTGACAGTATTATTGTTTCACGCGAGCGTATTGCTAATGCAGAGATTAGTGCTGAGGCCTATACAGCTATCAAAACTGCTATAAACACTATTACTCGGTATCATGAAGCAACCATGCCATCCTCGTTAACGGTTAACACGGCTCCTGGCATCACTATCCAACGCCTCTATCGTCCTATTGAAAAAGTTGGATTATATGTTCCCGGTGGGAATAACACGCCTTTAATATCATCCTTATTAATGCAGGCAATTCCTGCCAAAATCGCGGGCTGTCCCGTAAAGGTGCTATGCACACCAGTTAACAAAACGGGCTTAATTGATCCCCACTTGTTGGTTGCCGCACGTCTTTGTAACATTGACACCATTTATCAATTAGGCGGCGCTCAGGCAATTGCTGCCATGGCTTATGGTAGTGAGTCGGTGACCAAAGTTGATAAATTGTTTGGCCCGGGCAACAGCTTTGTGACGGAAGCCAAATCGCAAGTGGCAAAAGACCCAAAAGGCGCAGCTATTGATATGCCAGCTGGCCCTTCTGAAGTAATGATTGTGGCGGATAACTACGCCAATCCTGAATTTATTGCAGCCGATTTGCTCGCGCAAGCAGAGCATGGCGTCGATTCTCAAGTGTTTCTGCTTTGTGAAAGTAATACCTTGGCGCGCGCTGTACAAGAAGCCCTTGCCAAACAAATTAATACACTTTCACGCCAATCCGTTATTAAAGAGGCGCTCAGTCATAGCGCCATCATAGTCTGTCGTGGGCGAGATGAGCAGGTAGAACTGATTAACAATTATGCGCCTGAACATTTAATAATTAATTGCCGCGATGCAGGCGATTGGGTGCCAGATATTAATGCCGCCGGAACTATCTTTCTCGGTCAGTGGGCTGCTGAAACGATGGGGGATTACGTGACCGGCAGTAATCATGTGTTACCCACAAATGGTTATGCCAAGAGTCATAGTGGTTTAGGAACGGTCGATTTTTTAAAAATGATCAGTGTGCAATCAGTAGCTGAAGAAGGCATAAAAACGCTTGGAGACGCTGCCGCTACTCTCGCGCGATTGGAAGGACTGGATGCGCATGCCAACGCCATAAAAATAAGATTAGGAGAATAAGTAATGTCTGTACTTAATTTGATAAGACCTGAGTTAAAAAACACTATAGTGACCTCCCAATCGGAAAGTGACACGTTAACCAATCGTTTACACGCAAATGAATTACCCTGGTGCCCCTTACCTGCCGACACAGGAGCGTTCAATCACTATCCGGACGTGAGAAAGCAAAACCTCTTACAAGAGCAACTGGCTCGTCGCTATCAGGTAAAAAGTGAACAAATACTGGTGACAAGGGGCAGTGATGATGGCATCGACGCTCTCATGCGCCTTTTTTTAAGTGCCGGGAAAAATAGCATTTTACAATGCCCGCCTACGTTTTCATTGTACGCATTTTATGCGCAACTACAAAACGCAGCTGTTATTAATTGCCCGCTTGATGAGTCACAGGGGTTTGGTTTGTCATTAAAGGATTTGTTTAATGCCTGGCAACCAGGGTGTAATATCATCATGCTCTGCCAACCCAATAATCCCACGGGTAACTTGCTTACTCTTGAGAACATTGCCGAAATTTGCGATGCCTTTACCAATAAAGCCGTCGTTATTGTGGATGAAGCTTATATTGAATTTGCCAAAATCAACAGTGCCACCACGCTGCTTTCCGATTTCGAAAATCTGATAATACTGCGTACTCTGTCAAAAGCTTATGGGTTGGCGGGGTTACGCATAGGGAGTATTATTGCTCAAGAGCCCATTATCACGGCCCTGCAAAAAACCCGCGCCCCTTATTTATTATCTAGCCCTGTTCTCGATTTGGCTCTCGTGGCGCTAACCGACAATGACTGGTTTACCACAAAAACCCGGCAAGTTTTAAGCGCACGAGACCAATTAATCAGCGACTTGCAAAAATCTCCCTGGATAGCATCAATTTACCCGAGTCACGCTAATTTTCTCCTTATAAAGAGCCCTTATGCGCATGCTCTGGCACATTGGTTTTCCTGCCATGATATAGCCATACGTCGCTTTCCCAATGATGGGGCACTAAAAGACACGATGCGTATTACCGTTGGTAGTGAAGCGCAAAATATAACGCTCTTGAATGTGTTGGAAACATTTAAAGGTTAAATTGCAACCGGAATAAATTATGCAAAAAATACTATTTATTGATAGAGATGGTACGCTCATTGAAGAACCTGATGATTTTCAAGTTGATACATTAAACAAGATTCGGTTGTGTCCTGATGTCATTCCCGCCCTTTTAGCGCTTTCAAAAGCCGGGTTTCGTCTGGTCATGGTGAGCAATCAAGACGGCTTGGGCAGCAGTAGTTTTCTTGCGCAACATTTTCAACTATGCCAGGATTTTGTGTTGGCTTTATTTGCCTCCCAAGGCATTACCTTCAGCGATATTTTCATCTGCCCGCACAGAGAAGATGACCAATGCGCCTGTCGCAAACCCAAAACGGGTTTACTCGATGATTTTCTTAAATATAACCGCATTGATAGCACTAACTCCTGGATGATTGGTGACAGAGAAACAGACAGGCAATTCGCGAGTAATTTAGGTCTTCCCTATTTACCAATCAATCAAAAGAATAGCTGGAAAACCGTTGCCGAGACGATTTTGCAGCGAACGCGACAAGCGACCATTGTGCGTAAAACCAATGAAACAACCATCTGCCTAACTATAACACTGGATAGCGATGAACCCTGCCAGATTAAAACACCGATTGGTTTTTTTAGTCATATGTTAGAGCAAATCGCAAAACACGGTGGCTTTTGCCTGAAAGTAGAGGCTTCAGGCGATATGGTAGTGGATGAGCACCATTTAATTGAGGATACAGCCCTGGCCTTTGGTGAGGCATTGCAAAAAGCTTTAGGTGATAAATGGGGTATCGCCCGCTATGGTTTTACCCTTCCGATGGATGAAGCACTGGCAACGGTGGCTATCGATGTCTGTGGTCGCAGCTTTTGTAATTTTGATGGCAAATTTACCCGTGAATTTGTTGGGGGCATGGCGACCGAAATGGTCGCACATTTTTTTAGTTCATTAGCCAGCAGTTTAGGAGCAAGCTTGCACGTATCGGTGAGAGGTGAAAATCATCACCACATGATTGAGGCGTGCTTTAAGGCGCTGGGTCGTGCACTGCGCCAGGCTGTCACTGTAAATGCGACTAATTTGCCATCGACAAAGGGGGTTTTATGATTGCAGTCATTGATGTATGCGGCAACAATCTTACCTCACTTGGCAATGCGCTTAAACGGTTAGGTTATACCTATAAACTGACCCATGACGCTGCTGATATCATGACCGCGAGTCAGGTGATTATTCCCGGTGTGGGTGCTGCAAAACCTGCCATGCAAGCCTTGCTTAAGTATAATTTGGTGAAGGTGATAAAATCATTAAACCAACCGGTGCTCGGTATTTGTTTAGGCATGCAATTACTGTTTGACTACAGCGAAGAAGGCAATGTTAATTGTTTGGGTCTTATTCCAGGTGTTATCAAACGGCTGCCCGTCAAAGCACATCAGCCTGTTCCTCACATGGGCTGGAACAAGCTTTTATGGGCCAGAACCTCTTCATTAAGCCAAGGACTACCCGATAAAGCTTATGTTTATTTTGTTCACAGCTACGCTCATTTTACATCCAATCAGGAGAGTGAGTTAGCTCGCTGTCACTACAGTGAAGAATTTAGTGCGATTGTGCAGCGCGATAATATTTTTGGGATGCAATTTCATCCGGAAAAATCCGCTGAAACCGGCTTAATTCTTCTTAATAATTTTTTACAGAAGGAGCGTGCATGATGAAAATCATTCCTGCTATTGATTTGCAACAAGGCCTGTGCGTACGACTTCGTCAGGGCAAATTTAATCACACCACTATTTATCCGCAATCACCTCTTTCGCTGGTAAAAAGCTATAGTCAACGAGGTGCTAAACACCTGCATGTGGTTGATTTGGACGGCGCAAAATCGGGTGAAATTAAACAACTCGCTTTGATAAAATCCATGAAGTCTCCTGGTATGACATTGCAAGCCGGTGGCGGTATTAGAAGCCTTGCCAGTGCCAAAGCCTTTATTGATGCGGGCATTGATAAGCTTGTTATTGGCAGCATTGCTATTACCATGCCTGAATTGACCGAACAAATTATAAAATACAGTGGAGCTGAGGCTATTGTGATCGCGATAGACGTCAATATCGAAAACGCCCTTCCGAAACCTGCTATTCATGGCTGGCAAAAGACAACGGATAGCAGTTTATGGGAAGTAGTGGATTTTTATCAGCAACTGGGAATCGTCGATGTTTTATGCACAGATATTGCCTGTGACGGCATGATGAACGGTCCTAATATTTCGCTTTATCGAGAAGCTGTTCGGCGTTTTCCCGCGTTACAGTGGCAGGCGTCAGGTGGAATTCGTAACCCGGAAGATATTGATACATTAAGCACCCTTGGTATAAGTGCCGCTATTGTTGGACGAGCCTTATATGAAAGTGAGTTTGACTTATCATGCACTAGCGGGAGTAGCTCATAATGCTCGCCAAACGAATTATTCCCTGTCTTGATGTGCGTGATAATCTGGTGGTTAAGGGTGTAAAATTTCGCAACCACCGCATCATCGGCGATATTCTGCCCCTTGCTTCCCGCTATGCATTAGAGGGTGCTGATGAGTTGGTATTTTATGACATTACCGCAAGCAGCGCTCAACGCTCTGTTTGTGCTGAGTGGATAAATCAGGTAGCAGCGACCATTAACATTCCATTTACCGTTGCAGGCGGCATTGAAAATATTGATAAAGCACGTGCTATCTTAAATGCCGGGGCTGATAAAATATCCATTAATAGTCCGGCTCTGGAAAACCCGCAACTTATCAATGAATTAAGCACCTTCTTTGGTAGCCAATGTGTGGTTGTCGGTATTGATAGTCAATGGATAGACGATGATTTTTATGTTTTTCAATACACAGGAGACACCTCCAAAACCAAAAACTCAAAACGGAAAACACGCGAGTGGGTAGGAGAAGTCCAGGATAGAGGAGCGGGTGAAATTGTGTTGAATTGTATGCAATCCGATGGGGTTCGCAGAGGCTATGATCTTCATCAATTACAAGCAATCAGAGCCATTACAGAGGTTCCTTTGGTTGCGTCAGGTGGCGCTGGGAATGCAGAGGATTTTGTTCGCCTTTTTACTAAAACGCAAGCAGACGGGGCGCTGGCTGCAAGTATTTTTCATGATAATGTGGTGACTATTAGCGAGGTAAAGCGCCAATTAGCTGATAATAAAATTGAGGTGCGATATGAGTATTTTTGATAGTAGAACCCTTGACTGGCAAAAGATGTCAGGATTACTTCCAGCCATTATTCAACACGCAGACAGCGGTAATGTCCTGATGTTAGGCTATATGAATAAAGAAGCATTGGAAATCAGCCAAACGAGTGGTCAGTTAACGTTGTATAGTCGAAGCAGGCAAGAATTATGGCGTAAAGGCGCGACTTCCGGAAATACAATGGCGGTGGTTTCTATCACAGGCGATTGCGATGGAGATAGCTTATTAGTGCAAGTAAAGCCCACGGGTGCTGCCTGTCATTTAGGCCTGCCGTCTTGCTTCCAACCAGATGGTATGGCGAAGATAAGTTTTCTTGCCTATTTAGGTGATATCATTCGTCAAAAATCAATGGCACTTTCTTCAACTGGCTATACAACTCACCTATTAAATGCGGGTCTTGCACGCACCGCCCAAAAGGTAGGCGAAGAAGCTACCGAGGTGGTAATTGCTGCTGTTAAAGGCGATAGAGATGAATTAATTGAGGAATCAGCGGATCTTCTTTTTCATTTATTAGTATTATTGCAAGCGTCTAAACTGGATATTTATGCGGTGATTGATTGCTTGAAAGAGCGTCATTATAGCAATATAGCCTCTATCAGTGCACTATAATAGCGCACAGCCTGTTTCCCGTATTACGCTTTCGCTAATACGGGCTACAAATAAAAACGAGTTTTACACGATGGCGAGTAACACGGCCGTTAGATAATTTCCTTCAGGAAATGCCGGCATTGTCGGGTGGCAACTTGCTGGACCAAAAACGCCTAGTATACGCGCCTGTTTATTAACCATTGCCGCCTGGCTTGCAATTAATGCACAAAAATCCTCACTCGACAGTGCTGACGAACAATTACAGGTCATCAATAATGAACCACTTCGCATGGCTTTAAACACTTCCCGATGCAAATAACGGTAATAATTTTTAGCGCGCTGCAGATGTTGTTGAGAAGGCACAAGTTTTGGTGGGTCAAGAATCACCAAATCATAATCACCTGCATTAACCAGGTAATCACGCGCATCTGCTTCTATAAATTCAATTGTTTCAATTCCATTCATTAATGCATTGTGACGAGCTTGTTCAATAGCAAGAGCGGAACTATCCACCGCGGTAACGCTTAAAGCGCCGGCCTTTGCCGCATGCAGTGCGAAACCACCAGTATAGGTGTACAAGTCCAGAACTCGCTTACCTTTTGCCAATTGTGCGATGCGTTGATGATTTTCCCGCTGATCAAGGAAAAGGCCTGTTTTTTGTGCCTGGCCAAAATTTACCTGATAACGAACGCCCGCTTCAAGTACCTCCGCACTGAGTGCAACGGGTGCTGCCTCTTGATGTTTCCAACCATCCTGCGCCAGTGGCTTGCTTTGTGAAAGCCAAATGACGTCATTGCAAAAAATAACTTCGCGTATACATGCAATAATTAATTCCCGGTGAGCCTCAACCCAATAGGCTGAACTAGCAACAACACAAATATTATTAAAACAATCAATGGTGAGCCCGGATAAACCATCTGCTTCACTGTTAAATACACGATAGGCAGTCGTCTCTTCATTAGGTAAATCCAGTGCCTGGCGAATTGACAGGGCTTGTTTTAAACGTGTATTAATTAATGCATCTAAAGTGAGAGAAGACGTTAGCTCCCAATTTTGTGCAAGGACTCGAACGCGGTACAAAGAATGCTCATTATAGACCCCAAGCCCCAGTAGTTCTTCATCAGCACCAAAAACATCCACCAATTCACCGGTAATTAGCTTGCCTTTTGTCTTTACTATGGCTTTTGGAAAAATCCAGGGGTGGCCGCGACGAACAGCCCCTTGCTTTGCGTGATGAAGATAAACAGCTGCTCTCATAGTATTTCCCAAACCTTAAAAGTGGGCTAATCTACACCAGAGTATAAGGACGCTGCAAGGCGAATAATTCTATTTGAGGCTTACCATGCGACAGGGCTTTGTCAATTTTTTATCTTTTTTGCTGTTTTTTTCTTTAGGTAAAAGCGCTGTAGCGGGACCCTGGTTTACCGGCCCACTCCTTGCCCCATCGGGGCATACCATTCCAAATGGGCATACCAATCTCGAGCTCTACACTTTTATTACTGATATTGAAGGGATTTATAACAGCTTTGGAAAAGTAACTCATACGCCTGGTGATAAAAATTACGTAGAAAGTATCATTTTTTCTCATGGTATAACTAATAAAATGGATGTGCAGTTTGTTCTCCCTTACGCCTATAATCGTAATCAAGGCTCCAGTTCACACCGCTTGAGTGATACAAGTGCCGCCATAGGCTTTCAACTCTTTGAACAAAAGCAATCCCGTTGGCGTCCTGATTTTCGCTTCACTATCCAGGAAATTATCCCAACCGGTCGCTTTGAAAAACTGGATTTTTTTGAAAATGGTACGGATTCTACAGGACTCGGCAGCTATCAGACCGCGCTTAATCTTAATTTTCAGCTCCTGAGCCAACTTAGCGCCGATCATTATCTGCGCACCCGTTTGAGTTTAGGGTATGTGGATGCGAGTAAGGCTCACATTAGTGGGCTTTCCAGTTATGGCGGGAGCGACACTACCGATGGCACCATTCGACCAGGAAATATGGCAAGCATTGATCTTGCGGGTGAATTAAATCTCACTCAACACTGGGTTGCTGTTATGGAAACTTTTGTAAGCAAACGGCATGGATCACTATTTAATGGTTATCCTGGTGTAGATGAACTGGGCAATCCGGCAATAGTAGGACACGATATGAGTAAACAAGTGACGTTTGCACCCGCACTTGAATATAATTTTAACGCCAATGTAGGGATTATCGCGGGCGTCTGGTTTATCGTGAATGGTCGCGAAACGGCCGAATTTTCTTCCTCTATTATTGCTTTAAATATGTATTGGTAGATTATTACTAAATTTATCGCGAAGATTCAGCCAATCATGTTAGCATCGCTTTTTTGTCAAAAAAGGATGAGCTATGTGGTTTAATAATGCCCTCATTTATCATTATGAGCTAAGTGAAGAAGTAGATTTTGAACAACTGCTAACGGAAGAAAAACTTAAACCCTGCCCTCCTCATGCCCGTTTTATTTACGGTTGGTTACCTGCGTTTGCTGATGAACTAATCCAGGAAGTGGCAGGCAGTGCTCTTATTTGCCTGGGTAAAGAGGAGCGAATTCTACCGCGCGGCGTGATTAACAAAATTCTCAGTGAGCGCATTTTAGCACTGGAAACGCAGCAAGGGCGCACTATCAAGCGTGCTGAAAAAGCGCAAATGGCAGAGGATTTGGAATTTGAACTATTGCCTAAATCTTTTTGTGTACAAAAACGTTTGCAAGCGATGTTTGATACGCAAAACAAACGCTTGATCATCAATACGGCTAGCGAAAATCAGGCATCGCAACTTACTGCCTTGTTACGCAAATCAATTCCCGGTCTGCAACTGGAACCATTATTTCACAGTGAAAATCTCGCGGTGCGCTTTGCCGAGTGGATAACTAACCCTCAATCATTACCTGCATCCTTTCAATTGGCTTCGGATTGCCTTCTTATTGCCCTCGATGATGAGAAAAAACGGGTCACTTGTAAAGGTTACGAATTACCCTCTGAAGAGATAACTACCTTATTATCACAAGGCCTTGTTGCAGCTGAGGTGTCATTAATCTGGAATGAGCGCATTCAATTCACCTTAACTCAGGATTTGACCTTCAAACGCATAAAAAGTCTGGAGTATCTCATTGATGAGTTTAACGAAATTGGCAAGCTTGAAGAAGAATACTTACAAAAAGACGCAGCGCTCACCTTGTTATGCGGTGAACTACGCGGCCTGACAGACTCACTTATCGCAGGCTTAAACAAGGACGCTGAAAATCAAACCACCGCAATCCTGGAAGAGGAATGCGCGTTTTAACAATGTAACAATGTAGCCCGGATTAGCGCCAGCGTAATCCGGGAAACGCATCACTCCGAAACACGAAGATCCCGGATTACGCTCGCGCTAATCCGGGCTACATTAGATATTACTGTGATAAGTTGCCGCTTGGGCATCTGCCGCAGCTTTTGCATTTTGCCCGGTAAATGATTACAAGAGCACCATTGTAGCCCGGATTAGCGCTAGCGTAATCCGGGAAACGCATTATTGCGAAAACACGAAGATCCCGGATTACGCTCGCGCTAATCCGGGCTACATTAGATATTACTGTGATAGGTTGCCTGGTAGACCACTTGGGCATCTGCTGCAGCTTTTTGCAAACCCATTGCCATATTTGCACGGTAAAGTATTACAAGAGCGGCTTTTGCACTGGGAGCTTGCGGGTAGTTTTTAACAAGGTAACTCGCCCGCTCGGCCGCTGCAACATACATTTTGCGCTCAAAATAATAATTTGCTGTATTTAACTCGCGTTGCGCAAACATATTACGCAGATAAATCATCCGCTGCAGGGCATTCGCTTTATAGCGGCTTTCAGGAAATCGTTGTATCAATACAGCGAAATCAGCAAAAGCTTGTGTCTGTGTGCCAGGATCGCGCCAGGACTCATCCATGGGTAACATATTAACAAGAGCACCGCGTAACTGTTGAAAATTGGCAAGACCTTTCATGTAGTAGGCATAATCAACGTTTTTTGCCCGGGGATAGAGATGAATATAGCGCTCAGCCGTTGCAGCAGCAGATGGGTAATCACCATTATTATAATAAGCATAAATCAAATCAGTTTGAGCAGTTTGGGCATAATCACTAAAAGGATACATTGACTCCAAAGCCTCAAGGCGCTTGATAGCTGAAGCATATTGCTCCTTGGCCATTGAACTTTCAGACTCAGTAAAAAGCTGTTTGGCAGTCATCCCTTTAAATGGCCCATTATCGTCATCGTCACTTTTAGCGCAAGAAAATAATGAAAGTATTGCAACAAGAAGGATTAGCGCTTGAATTCGTTTCATATAACACACCTAAACAAGTTAATGCAGCACAACACAGCAAATGTGGCACATTATACCCATCCGCTATTAATTTGCGAACAGTATAATTAAAAACAAGCCCTGTACCTCTTCATGTTTTGGGTTTTACAAAAAAGTGGAAGAAATTGATAAAAAACATTTGCATTGAAATAATGGTTATTATAATATCCGCCACGGAGAGATGGCAGAGTGGTCGATTGCGGCGGTCTTGAAAACCGTTGAAGGGAAACCTTCCCAGGGTTCGAATCCCTGTCTCTCCGCCAAGTAACTTCGGTAACTCTTTGATTAAATAAAGATTTGTTAAATAAATTCCTCGTCAGGCTAACTTTTAGGCTAACTCCCTGCAAAAGCTCGGTTAACCTTACCTTGTTAATTGATCGAGATCCAAAATGAATAATTCACAGATATTTTCCAAATTTTACTCAATTGATACCACAAGAAATGAAGATAAACCAAAATTTAGAAATCGAGTCTTAAAATACTTGGAAGATTTTACTCGCAGATGTTTTCCACACGCGACCTATATGCATTGCCGTTCTGAAATGGGAATCAGTCTAAAGTTCATAAAAAATCCTGACCACCCACGGTCTGTTATCTATTGTATCGAGGATACTTTTAATAAACAGGATACACCAATTTCAGATATTTTAGATTTTATTACCATTGTGCACGATTCCGTTACATCACAACCAGATTCACCACTTGAAAAAAACACAATAGCTAAATTTATTGATGAAATTAATCGAATTTTCCACGAAGAGTCAATGTGTTATGTTTTACAAGATAACGGACGAGTTCGATATTATCCAGATGAAGAATTTCATCAAGCAGTTAAATGCTCATTGCTCGTACTAAACAAACCTAAATACACAGACAATTTAAAAACCTTTAATAATGTATTAGATGGCCTTTATAAAAATCACAGTAAAGAATCACCCATTCAAGAATTTTTTAAGTGTGTGGAAACATTTACGCTCACCCTTATTAACACCACCAAACCAAACAGACTAAATGATGAATCAATCAAAAAATTAATGGTCATAGTAAATAGCAAGATTAACTCCGATCCCTGTTATGCCACGCATAACAAAGAGGCATCGGCTAATATCTCCAATATTTTTTCAAACTGGGTGAGTATGAGTCATAAATATCGCCATGGAAAATCAGGCCAAACAAACAATGACGTACCTTCTGAGCTATTCAATCAAATATTTTCTACAGGTATTTCGATTTTTAGATGGTTATTAGAACTGGATGACAAATATCAATTAATACAATCTGTATAGGGTACACCTATGAGAGATGTTTAGTTTAATATGATCTAGAGAACAGTTATGAATAACCCGTACCGAACTCATCAATTAATCTTACGCAAGATAGAAACAAACCAGAAATATTTTCTTCTGGGTTCATTCATAAACTAAACACAAGAAAGCCGTTCTGTTTGCATTTTGTAGCTAATAAGCTACAATAAGTAATGAAAGAGATTCGCTTATATAAAACTGACTCTGGCAAAGAACCATTTGAAGATTGGCTGACCAAGATCAAAGATAAGACAACCAAAGCTCGTATACGACGTAGAGTTGATCGCTTATCGTTTGGGCATGAAGGTGATTGCAAGTCTGTTGGTAGTGGAGTATACGAGCTTCGATTGATGTTTGGATCGGGTTATCGCATTTATTATGGAAAATCAGGAGACATCGTCATTGTTTTACTACTCGGTGGCGATAAAGGATCTCAAGAAGATGATATAAAGAAAGCCCACGCGTATTGGCGTGAGTCACAGGAGAATCGTTATGAACCATGACAATATCATGAAAAACACCTCTAGCTACAACGATAGATTATTGGAAAGCCTCACAGATAAAGGAGAGGCAATTGCTTATTTAAAAGTTGCGCTAGAAGAATATGAAGAAGATCACGATACTGAAGTATTCATGCTAGCCTTGCGTAATGTAGCGCAAGCTTATGGTGGAATAAGCAAATTATCAGAAAAAACAAAATTGAATAGAGAGCATCTGTACCGCATATTATCAAAACGCGGCAATCCCAGACTCATAACACTAGATACCGTCTTGAGAGGTCTTGGATTTCGGCTATCAATTGAAGCTGTTTAATTACCAAGTTCAGAACAACAAAGGCTAATTACAAGTTATCAGGTATATAGTGGTTTTTATAGCCTTCAATATCTACTACTTCGCTAGCCCAGTATTTTTCCCATGCTCCAGGAGAAAATTTTTTATTCCACGTTAATTATCGCCGCCACCAAATTTTCAGACAAGCGCGCCAAAGCTTTACACCGATTTTTCCATCATGGGGTTCTAACCCCTACATAGAATTCTGCTCTGAATTAGTAAGAATCTCTGTATTTTGAGTTGATTGCTCCCTTTGCCAAAAACTAAGGCCAGTCTCTATCAATTTTTGCATTGGTGATTGGCTTTTCAAAAATTTAATATAGTAAGTTGACAAGGTTTCATGTAAATCTTGTTGGCCCATGATCATAGCTATTTCATCAGGACGAATAGCTATCTTATCTGATAACTGGAGTTCTTTAGATGTTATAAATTCCGACATTTGTTCCTCAACATTTTCCGACTTAGCAAAATCCATTAATTGCTCTTTTGATTGAATGCAAACCAAAGTTGGATCTGCTTCTTTTGCCATTAATTGTTTTACAATATATGGATTTCCATACAGAGCTGCATAAAAAAGAGCTGACGGTTCACCTGGTATTTGAAAATTAGGATCTGCCCCCTTCTGCAATAAAAGTTTGATGCAAGTTTCGTCATTTAAACTTATAGCGAGAGATAATGGAGTCATCCCTTTACCGATTTTTATATTTGGGTTAGCGCCATGATCTAATAGAGCTATTAACGCTTCATATTGACGATATTGAATGGCAGCTAATAAAGGATGTTCTCCTCTAAGACATTCTTGGTCAAAATCCGCTACAATTGAAGCAATTTGACTGATTCCTTCTGCCACACCCATTCGCGCATAGGTATTCAATAATGTCCAGTTACCCTTTTGACGCTTAATTTTCTTCAGTGATGGCAACATAGCTTGTTGCCACGTGCCTAATTTATTAATTGCCATAACACGCTCTTTTAATATAAGGGCGTCTGTTTCAAGAGAGTAAAGATGAACACCAAAAATATTTGGGTCTGAAATTGACCGAGGTTTACACATATTAGTAGCCATTCTCTGTTCAACATTAAATTTACAGTTGCGCGAATAAGATATGGTATTACTGTCTGAAACGTTTCTGGAAAACCAATTTACTTCCTCTCCGGGGGAGTAGCCTTTTGTTAAAACATGATTCTCATTGCTGTTAAAAAAACTTTTACCAAAAGATACCAATTTAAAAGGTCTGTTACATTTCACAAGTTCTTCTAAAAAAAAAGTAAATTCTTTAGGTTTGAATGTCCCCACTATCTGATCAACAAAGATAATGGACTGTGGAAAAGGATTAAGTATCTCTAAAAATCGAGTTGAGTGTTGATAGTCAAATTTATATTCATTAGGGAGCCATTTAATGTTTTCTGCATAACTTATTAAAAAAATACCGTCCATAAAAGCAAAAATATTCATCCAGCGTCTTAGCTCATCATCAATGGGAGCTCCACTCACCATGAGTTTTTGGGCATTGTGAATATTTCTAACAACGTCTAAAGCCTTATAATTGGAAAAAGTATGATCAATAACATCTCGAGAAAGCCCCTTGTCAGCATAATTCCATTGCTTTTGGTCATATAAAAACATACATATCATTGACATAAAAGCATGACCTAAACAAATCCCTTTGGGAACCTTACCAATAGGATAATTAAGCCCTCGTAATAATTCGATTAAATAGCCGTGGGAATCATGATTATACTTTGCCATTTCTAATTCCAATTAATATTCTAAATGCGCAAATTATAATCATATTGATCTGGAAACACAAGAACATAAAATAACCAGATGGGTATGTTACTAGTAATTATTCCCTGTACATTTTAATACAGGAACAAGATATCGGTTAAAATTCCTATTCTCTTTGCATTTTTTACAACCTCGTATTTTGCCAAACTTTCCGCGGCATTGCTTGACTGCTAAGATAGTTGATTACTAAAGGCGATACCCTGTTCTACGTTTTCTTCATCAACTATCCCTAAAGAATTTTGGCGTTGATGATTATTCAATCCCCAGCATCCCGTTAGCCCTGCGTGTTGGCGAATACCTTGTATACGACCAACATCCGTACCGATTCGCCATTTGATTGCATCGATTCCAATAGAAATTTTCGTGAAAAAATTAGTAATTTTTGCAGAAAAACCTTTTGCTTCTATCAAATTAATTAGCAATTGAGGATTATTTTCAGCATTGTTAATAATAGTTTTCACCGCCTCTTTAACCCTGTTAATTTGAACCAAGATTAACTCTGAGTGAACTCGCATGTCCTGGCGTTGCTGCTCCAGGAGCCACCCCTTACTCTTAGTAGTTTCAAATACCTTAGAGAGCTCTGTAAAGTAGCCGTTTAAACACTCTGTTTCTCTATCCAGATTATTCATCACCAATGGCTCGTGATTATCTCGCAAGCATTGCTCATTAAAATTCTTAAACGCCAAATTTAGCTTTGTAACTTCGTTATTCAGTAGTGGATGGACCGCAAAAATATCAAGCTCTTCCTTGGCACTCGAAATAACAGTTTCACAGCCCACTATTCCTAAATTAAATTTATCAATGTTATCTGGACTGATTTCCATTAAATTGCTTTCTGACAAAAATAACGCTTTATATAAAGTGAAACGCGCTTCAACGTCTGCAACTTCCTGAAAAAAATCTTCTTTTTCAAAGGAATTCGCCCACGCCAAAAACTCTTTTAAGACTAAATGGACAGGAGTGCAATAGTGATCATTATCAGTAATAAGGTTTACTCCAGCACTGACAATCCGCAAAAAATTAATAAAACTCGTTGAAAGAGAAGATTCTTGAAGCTTTTCAGACAACGAAGATTCTCGTAAAAATTTTCCATCTTTTAATGCTTGCATTTCCTCATTAGCATTTTCGATAAGGGATGGAATATAACCGAGATATTGGAGGTATAATTTTTTAATGGTTTGCAACGTTTCTGGTTTAAAATTTGGCATATGAAACCCATACAGTCTAGATGAATCAGAAAATCAACACCGCATCTTAACACCCGTTCAGAAAAGCACAACGGGGTTAGGAAGCCTGTTGGGCATCAATATTTATTACTCGAGATAAAGATGATTTGAATGATTTTAAGAGAAAATGCCGACATAAAAGCACGGCATTTTTCGTTTTGTTAGGTCGATTTATGCCTCTCGACGCGAGAAACCACTCCCGCATCGAGACCGCGTGGATTAAAAGATTAGATATCGAGAGAAAATGAGGGTAGCCCAAATTGCTCACTGACCGCTTGTTTGGCGTCAGGTGTTATTGCATTATGAACTTTATGGATATCAAGATCTTCAATTCCAAACAGCTTAACCAGATTCTGAACACCATACAAACGACCTTCTTCGGTACCAACATGCCATTTAATTAAATTCAGGCCCGCGGGAATTGTCTGGGATAAAATATGGCTTATCGGAGTATAAATATCTTTTGCTACATTGGCATCAAACAGCACTTGCTGATGGTCTTTCGCGTAGCAAAAAATATCTACCAGAGCTTCATTAACAGCTACCATTTTTTCAGCCACCAGGCTCAATTGATTACGCATATCTTGTCGTAACTGCTCTGAGCGATTGAGAAGCCAACCCTCTTGTAAATCAACAAACATAGCAGAGAGCTTATTTAAACGCTTCATTAAACATTTTACATGAGAGTCAAAGTTAGCCATTAAACGCGGGGCATAGTTGTTACCTTCAAGAGACATATTGTATTGACCTTTGAAATCTTTCAACGCCGTAGCGAGTTTTTTGCTCTCAGCATCTATCATACCTTTGACATCAAATAGATCGAGCTCTCTGGCAGGAGTTTTATAACCCTGGAGAACTTTTAAAGGTCGTGCAAAAGCTTCTCTGTGGGGTAAAGAAAGCTCCAGAAGATTTGTTTCTGACTGAAATAATTCGTCAAACAAGGCAATGCGCGCCTCAATTATGGCGATTTCCTCAAGGTAGTTATCTCCCCTGCAGGTATCATACCATTGCAAAAATTCCTTCAACAACAGATGAACAGGAGTACAAAAATCAGGTTCACCCAGGAGACGCTTTGGAGCGATTTGCAAGCCAATAGTTCCCAAATCTACTTTAAAATCTCTGTTCACAAAGAAATGAACGTATGGCAAGCGCGTATTATAAGAGTCCGCTAAAAAATCGTTTCTTTTTAATAATTCCAATTGCTCATTGGCATCTTCGATTATTTTTGGAACATTACCAAGATACTGTTGGTATAAGTCTCTAACGGTTTTCAATGTCTCTGGTTTAAATTTTGCCATATAGAACCCCATGAAATCCAAGTGATTTAATATTAATCGGATTGACATTTTATCATAGGATAAAAAAAGCACAACTATTGGATGATTTTTGGGCTATCCAATCTCATCGACGTGGAAACTAACCCATTCACACCTAACTTTGATCCCAACTCGCCCGAGCTTTGAACAATGTTTCTACATCAGTGAGGGATTTATTCATTGGATGTTTAAGGGAGTAAATGTCGCGTTCCTGTTGGTAATAAACCCCTAACGGTACAGGAAAGTCGGGGTAATTTATTCTTGCAAGGCGCATAGCGGCCATAACATTTTGAGGATCATGAAGATAATCAGGTTGATCATTTTGCGTATCAATTACTCGCAAGTCCTCCCCTTCTTGCACCAGCGCCTTTTGGTTTTCCGCACCAAACAATAAGGGTTTTCCGTCTTCAAGAATAACCGTTTTGTCAGCACGATTATTCTTTATGGCAAAGCCATCAAAAGCGCCATGATTAAAAATATTGCAATCCTGATAAATCTCAACGAAAGAGCAGCCTTTATGTTCATAGGCTTTTTTCAAAATACTAACGAGATGAGTAGGGTCTTTATCAACGCCTCTCGCCACAAAACCCGCACCAGCGGCTAAGGCAAGCATTAGTGGATTAACAGGCTCAGCATTGACCCCTTGCGGAGAAGTTTTTGTTACTTGCCCCTTTTGCGATGTAGGTGAAAATTGACCTTTGGTTAAGCCGTATACCTGATTATTAAAAAGAAGAATATTGACGTTAACATTTCGTCTCAAACAATGAATCAAATGATTACCACCAATACTTAAGGCATCCCCATCACCGGTAATCACCCAGACCGTCAAGTCATCGCGCATAGCTTTAAGCCCTGTGGCGACTGCAGTTGCCCTGCCATGAATGGTATGAAATCCATAAGCATTCATATAATAAGGAAGCCTTCCCGCGCACCCGATTCCGGACACAAAAACATGCTCCTCAGGCGCCAGACCTAACTCTGGAAGCAAACGCTGCAATGCCATTAAAATTGCATAGTCCCCACACCCCGGGCACCAACGCACCTCAGTGTTATTGGCAAAATCCTCACGCTTGTAGGTAGTGGTCATGATTGCATTCCCTTTTAATCGCCCCAACAAGAAAGCTGACTGCGAAAGATTGGCCATTGCACTGATTGATAGAGCGTGCGTCAACTAAATACTGGGCGCGTATGATTTGGCATAGTTGCCCTGAATTTAATTCAGCCACTAAAACCGTATCATAATTAGCAATTATAGTTGCCAAATCAGTCGGCAATGGATTTAAATGCCTAAGATGTATAAATGCCAACGCCAGTCCATCTTCTGCACATTGCTTGACCGCTGATTTTAAGCTGCCATAGGTACTTCCCCATCCTATTAGCAAAACACGCGCCCGGTTATCGCCTTCGATAGTAATAGCTGGGTAGTCCCGCGCAATGCCGGCTACTTTTTCGGCACGACGTTTTACCATTGCCTGATGGTTTTCAGCGTCATAACTTACCCGCCCGTCATCCCCTTGCTTTTCAAGGCCGCCGATTTGATGAATAAAACCCGTTGAACCCGGAATATTCCAGCTGCGTGCAAGATTCTCATCACGCTGGTAAGGTTTAGGAAAGCGATTAAATTCAATGACCGGCATTGCCAACGAATCCACCGCAGGGATTTTCCAGGGTTCAGCAGCATTAGCCAAATAGGCATCCATTAAAACAATAATCGGCGTCATATATTTTGTGGCTATCGTGAATGCTTCAATAATTGTGTCAAAACAATCAGCAGGAGAGCGTGCGGCAATCACGGGAAGCGGTGCTTCACCATGGCGGCCATAAAAAGCCTGACGTAAATCACTTTGTCCTGTTTTGGTAGGTAAACCCGTGGACGCGCCGGCTCGCTGTACATCAATTAGTACTACAGGTAATTCAGTCATTACCGCAAGGCCTAAGCTTTCGCTTTTTAAATCAAGCCCGGGACCTGATGTGCAGGTAAGTGCAAGACAGCCGCCAAAAGCCGCTCCTATACAGGCACACATCGCCGCAATTTCATCTTCAGCCTGCAGTAATTGCACACCAAAATCAGCAAGTTTTGCAGATTCGTGAAGAATTGCCGATGAAGGCGTTATCGGATAACCCGATACGAGCATTTGCGTTTTAGTTCCAACAGCCACTGCCGCCAACGCGAGCCCCACCGCCTCAACGCCCGTAAGTTGACGATATTGGCCACTATCACGTTGGACATGGCCGCGCATAAAGTGAGAGCGACTTAGCTCCAGCGTCATTGCATAGTTGTAGCCCGCTAAAAGAGTCGCCTCATTCGCCAACGCCATGGCAGGGAGCGCTTTAAATTTCTTTTTAATAAAGGCAAGGCAACTATCGGTTGGTAAATCAAAAAGCCAGAGCACCAAACCCAGTACATAAAAATTCTTGGTTTTCTTTGCTTGCGTATTGTTTATCTCAATCCCTTCAACCGCTTTTAAAGTTAGGCTTAGAAGCGGTAATTTAATGACTTGGTAATGTTCTATTACTTTATTTAGAAATTCCGGGTCAAGACCTGCTTTCTGCCAATCTTTATCCTGAAAGCTGTCTTCATTGATAATGAGTAATCCGCCAGGCGTCAGGTGTTCCAGTGAATTTTTTAATGCGGCGGGATTTAAAGCTACTAAAACATCCAGCGTTTCACCGGCTGTAAAAATGGCCTCTTCAGCCATAGCCAATTGAAACCCTGAAACACCGGCAACCGTGCCAATTGGTGCTCGAATTTCTGCCGGAAAGTCCGGAAGTGTGCGCACATCACGGCCGCTTAACGCTGCCGTAATGGTAAGTTGTTCGCCTACTAATTGTACCCCATCACCTGAATCGCCGGTGAGCCTGATAACAATTGCGTCAGTCGTTGACATAATTTCGTGCTTCCAACATGAGTTGGCGCATGTCTTTCACCGCGTTTTTCAATCCCGTAAATAGCGCGCGCGCAATGATAGCATGACCAATGTTTAATTCATGTAAATCGCCTATTGCTGCTATTGGTTTAACGTTTTGATAATTTAATCCATGCCCGGCGTTAACTATCAAGCCTCGCTGAGCTGCGTGTTTTACGGCTTTTTGAATGCGCTCGAGTTCCTTGTATTGACTGGCAGGTGTTGTCGCGTCAGCATAACAGCCTGTGTGAATTTCAATTACTGGCGCACCAACGGCCACGGCTGCGTCAATTTGCTCAATATCTGGATCTATAAAAAGGGAGACTTCGCTAAATTGTTGCAGTCTTTTTACAGCTTTTGCCACTAAATCAAAACGGCCGATTACGTCCAGTCCGCCTTCTGTGGTAATTTCAGCACGGTTTTCAGGAACAAGACAGGTATGTTCTGGTAAAATTTCTTCCGCAAAATCCAGCATCGCATCGGTTACGGCGAGCTCCAGATTCATCCGAGTTTGCAAAACATTTTTAATAATGCGCACATCTCTCGCCTGAATATGACGTAAATCTTCCCGCATATGCAGGGTGATACCATCAGCGCCGGCTTCTTCAGCGTCAAGAGCCGCCTGCACAGGATCAGGATAGCGCGTACCGCGCGCTTGTCTCACGGTTGCGATGTGATCAATATTGACGCCTAATAAAATCTCTTTGTTCATAAGTTACCCTGACAGTTGGTGAAGAAAAAATTTGCGAATTATGACGCTAATTAACACCAACAACCATACTCTTCAAGATTTATAAGCGATTTACATGCCAGTTTTAACAATGGGATTAAATAAACTGCGGGATTTTAGTTCCCTGCCCCCTAAAAGCTGATGAATAGCCTGGCGCATAATTAATTTGGCCACTTTCAAGACGTGCACATCGTTAAACTCTCCCTGAATAATGGCATGCACATCACGCGCTACCCAACCGTTGTTTGCCGAAATAAATCCCTTTCCGGCAATAAATTGATAATAATGAGCATTTGTGGATATAGCATCAATTAATCCTAAACGATAACCACATTCAGCCAGCAATACCCACTCAAACTGCCTTAGTAAGGCTTCAATAGGCAAACGCTCACTAACGGTTGTTAGCCCTTGCAATGTATATTGATAGGCGTCATATAATTCGGGGTGAGGGTCAAGGGGCTTAAGTGCCAAGTAGATTAGCTCGTTGACATACAGTGCTGCAAAAAGAGCATGGTGTTTAAAGGTGAGGGGAGATGCCAGGCTTTCAAGATGGCGCACGAAATGCCAATCTTTTTTACTATCAAGCGATAGCCATAAAGGAATAAAGGGTTGCAACAAACCTTGTTTTTTGACTGTACGAGCTCCTTTATACAAACAGGTGACAATGCCTTTTTCGCGAGTAAAAAGGCTTAATTGCGCGCTCGTATCGCCAGATGGGTATTTATGTAAAAACCAGGCCTCAGTGCTCATAGCCAAGCTGTTTGAGCATGCGCTCATCATCAGCCCAACCTGACTTCACTTTACACCAGCATTGTAAAAATACTTTTTTGCCCAACAATTTCTCCATATTCAGCCGTGCCTGCGTTGCTATTTCTTTAAGTTTCTGGCCGTTATCACCAATGACAATTCGTTTGTGGCTGTCTTTATCCACGAGAATTAAAACATGAATGCGGATAAGCTCGCCCTCTTCTTTAAAAGACTCGATATCCACCGTTGTTGAATAAGGGATTTCTTGCCCGCAAAGACGAAAAATTTTCTCGCGCACCA
This sequence comes from Legionella sp., assembly GCA_030680075.1. Lineage (GTDB taxonomy): Bacteria > Pseudomonadota > Gammaproteobacteria > Legionellales > Legionellaceae > Legionella_C. The sequence continues at coordinate 13,313 of JAUXWR010000404.1, read as the reverse complement.
ATTCCGCACATAAAAATTTAGTCGACCTGTCAGTGAATTGATCGTCATCAAATAAATGCGGGCCTTCAGGTAAAAAAGGTTTCAGTTTTTCCTGTAAGTCATCAACCTGTAGACCCGTTTTTGCCGATAAAGGAATAATGGCTGCAAAATTATGGCGTTGACTTATGGTCTCTATCCAGGGCAATAGCTGCATTTTATCCGTAATTTTATCGACTTTGTTTACCGCAAGAATACAAGGAACACCAATTTGCGCAATATTGCGCAAAACCAGGTCGTCCTCTTCTTCCCAATGCGTACCATCGACCACAAAAACGGCGACATCAACATCCCGCAATACGCTGTTTGCTGTTTTGTTCATCAATCGGTTCATGGCTTTTTTTGAACCCTGATGAATACCTGGGGTATCAACATATACATATTGATAGTCATCCGTCGTATGAATACCCAAAATACTATGACGGGTGGTCTGTGGTTTACGTGAAGTAATGCATAATTTTTGTTGTAAAATACAATTCAACAATGTTGATTTGCCCACATTTGGTCGCCCGACTATAGCAATATAGCCACAATAGCTTGTCATAAATCATTAATCCTGTCTATTTTTAGAACATATTAACAGCCCTACCCACCAAATACCAGACCTGTTGATATTTCCTTAACGCAATTAGTAAACTACTTGATATGATAACAGAAAAACGTGCCAGGGTTGAATTGGAATGCCTATTCCCAGAATCACAACCGTACCACTGCAAGTTGAACCAGAACATATCGAAGTACCCTCATTAACAGGCTCACCTGTTAGCAGACAAACCGCAGGGACTGTCTTATATGGTTATTATAGTATGGAATATCGCCTGCCGGATGGTGATCGTTTGCGTTTAATCGCAAGCCATAATCATGCAAATGTGCAAATTTTCCTGTTAACGCATGACCCTGAAAAATTGCAAAATTTACCAGGAGCACGCCCCTCCTCTTTAGTAGCTGATATGATTAGCCGGGTTAACCGCTATCTTATTCGCGCAGATAGTTATGAAAAACCGCGCGCCAAAGCTCAAGAAGCGAAATACCGCATTGCCCAAAGCTGTATCCAATCATTAGGTAAGTTGCTAAAAGATGAACGCGAATTAAACAGTAGCGATTGGGCGAAGCAAGAGGCACTGCGCGCTAAGGTAATTGCGTGCATGGAATGGGCTCGTGATGAGAATCGCGTACTTGCCAATAACCCCGTTATTTCAGAAGGTGCTTTAGGCAACATGCTTTACGACGCGAAGCAAATTGCCCAACAATATCAATTTAATCGAGTATTTCCTGTATCACGACTGGATCAATTAGACTTTACCCACACCAGGTATTCCCCTGATGAAAAAGTGCCTTGTTATGTTTGGGACAGCGAAATCCATATTGGATACGATGAAGAGGCGATAAATGATACCTTGCGGGTAATTTGTCAACAGTATGGATTGGACCCTGGAAAGCGGTTGAGCAACATGCCAGCCAACCGCTTTAAAAGACTGGAAAATTTTTTCTACAAACTCTGGGAAGATGGGAAAGATTGGGTTTCCCATTTGGCACACCCGCATAAACCGAAACCCGTAAAACACACGAGCACGCGACTTGATGGTTTATCCAAGACTAATATTAAACCTTATTACAGATTAAAGGGTCTTCAACAATCAGCCCACCCAACCCTGGAAGACTTGATGGAGTCTTACGTTGACATTGCTGGTAGCGGCTTTATAGCGGGCTCGATAGAAAACGCGCACAAAATTTTAACCTTCCAAGGGAATGGCAGTTGGGCTCAAATAAGAGGAAAGAACCAGGTCATCGTTCGTTTAAATAACCAAATGACGCCTTTTCATTATTATGAAGAAAATGAGCAATTCTACCCCTTGCCAAATGGCGATGATTTATACAATTTGAGCCAGATAAGTAAACGCCATCTTTTTTTGCCAGACCGTATAAGTCTTCGATTTAGAGCATTTTTTTCACGTATCCCATTATTTTTCAAATACCTTTACCAACAATTACACCGTTTTATTACCCATGATTTATACGATGAGTTCACCAATCATATCCATTCCGGTCATAGGCAAATCAATGCTGAATCAGACGGTAAAATACCTGACATGCCTGTCCATTTGCGATCAATTCAAGACGTATTAATCGGACATGGCTTATTAAGTAATGGTCAGACACTTGAAGAATTTGTACGCCAACAAATTACGGACAGCCATTATGTTATCGTCAGGGAAGAAAATTTACCCAACCCCCCTGATTATACAAACCCTCTGCACCGCTCATTAATGGTTGCGCGTCATTTTGCCTCTTTCTTTGTCAACGTCAGTGAAAAAAATCCGATTATTGGCTCTTTGGCCATGGCCGCTTATTTATATGGTGCAGGGGCTATTATTGCCCCGCAAGCATTAACGGCACTCCTTACCAAGCTGCATTTAAAAGGGCTGATATACGGAATCAAGCCTACACAGGCTCTGGGCCGTTGGATGAGCCATGGAACCACATCAGAGGCCATTTCCGCCGCTGTAACTTATTGGCAATCGACGGTGATTGCAGGTGATTTGGATAATTTTTTCATTCAGGCAATTAGTATTTTGCATGAAGATCCAGCACAAGTCGCCATTATAGTCGCTCTCGCAATGGGGCTAGGCTATGGGCTTTGCAAAGCAATTCCACCGCTCCAGGAAGAAATGGGGCAATTTCCCTACATCAATTACGCCGCTTTAGGTGCCAAGGGAGGGGCGGCCATTTATGACACAGTGATGCACCCCGGTGATGATTGGCTATTAGGTACGCTTAAATGGTTATTACGGGGCAGCGTTACCATTGGCAAGTTAGTTATTAGTCCTTTTGTCGAAGGCTATTATTATGGCTTTCGAGATGGCTTTTTCAGGGGTTGGAAAAAAAGCGGCATATTGTTTATCCAGTGCTTAAAACAAATTTTTGCCGCCACCTTTGATCTTGTTTTAGCCATTGCAACCATTCCATTATTGGAGCTTAGTGCTTTAATTATTCATGTACCATTTCGGGGTATTACCAACTTATTGAGCAAGTTTCTCGGAATTATGGGTGAATGGACGCCTATTGGACAGGCTTTGATTGATTTTTCGAATCGCAATAGTGGGCAAAGTTATTTGCCGGGATTCAGGCTTTCCCCCTTATATGGCTTTACTAATCCAATAAGTCATTATCACCGTAATATGATTTTAAATATTGCCGCCAATACCGTTATGTTATTTTTCCTGCCAGCTTTTCAACTCCTTAAAAATTTTATTGTACTTCCTGTTTTGGATGTACTGTCGTTTACAACACGAGTTTTCTTAAATTTCGCCAATCCTGTCACGCGTTTACTGGCCTTTGGACTGGGGAAAACAATAACAACGCTCGCCACTTTCTGGGATAATTCTCTAGGTTATGTATTTCGTTTTAGTGCTTTTGCAGTAACCCTAAGCAGTAACTGGATAGACCGGCAAGCAGGCCATATTAAGCAATTCCTTCTGGGACAAATACAAATTATGCGCAAAATTATATACCATTGGGCTTTTTTAGAGGAAAATCTGCCACAGCATGGTCATAAAACAGATATTGACTACTTTATGAAAAAGCCAATTCGTCTGGAATATCTACCTCATGAAAGTACGCGCTGTTTTCTTAAAATTTTGCAAAGCGAACCTTCGTCTCCTGACGAAGGTAACCATCAAGAGAACTGTCATCATAGCCCGGTCTTTCTTCATCGGCGCGAAGAGCGTATGGTGCTTGAAAATGAGCAACCGGTGACGTTATCTTATGAGTAAAGGATTTTCATTAATTGAATTGATGATTGTAATCGTAATAATCGCGATACTTGCAACGCTTGCCTATCCAGGCTATCGCGACTATATTACGCGCGCGAGGCGCACTGACGGCCACTCGGCATTACTTGATTTGGCAAGTCGCCTTGAGCACTATTATTCGGAGCAAAATACCTATCAAACAGCAACAATTGGTACGGGCGGCGTTACTGATGTACGCACATTTAGCACCTCACCTGAGGGCTGGTATAGCTTATCCATAACAGAACAAACCCCTTCAACATTTACTATAAGTGCCACACCGCGTAATGCCCAGGCCATTGATGATAGGCTCTGCCAAAATTTAACGTTAAACAGCTTAGGTATTAAGGGAATCACCACAGGCCCGGCAGGCACACCGACGGGTTCTACAAAGCAGTGCTGGTAATATTTTAAATGGCTAAACAGAGCTATTTTAGAACAATAAGGCCATTGCACAGCCAATATATTCGTGTATACTTTATATTATAACTCTCTTACAGGTTTAAGCATGACAGCATCCCTTCCTTTAAGTCAGCCCTCTGATACGCTTTTATCCCATCCATCAGATACGCACAATGAACCACAAGCTATAACGCTAAAAGCTCGTGATGGACAAATGGTTGAGCTTAGGGCTTCTCATTTAGAGCATTGGTTTGCCTCTATTGAAAAAAATACGCGTGGCAATGAGCATAACACCGATGGACAGGAGCACTTGACCTCGCAGTTACTAAGCCGTTATGGGTTACGTACTGCTATGGATGTTATCAAATTTTTTCACACGCCTGCCGGTGAAACAGTGAAAAAAATGATGGAAGAAAAATTGGCGGAAATTGTCGCCATGGAAGATTTCCAATATCAACAAATGCTTGATGAGCAAACGCGACACAATCGCGCAATGGCATTCCTGTTATTAGGCTTGCTCTATAAAAAAGATGCCAGGGCAAAGCACCTGAATGAGAGTATTCAACAACAAATTGATACGCGCCTTCATCAGGCAGAGAAAGCGCAATCAGCCCCCATAAAAGATACAGACAATTTGACGAAACAGCTGGAAGCTTTTGACGCATCTACCAAGGCAATACAGGCAGCATTATCGGGTAAACAAAATGACCTGGCCGCTTTTACTCGGGAGTTGGCATCAATTGCGAAGCAGGGTATAGCTATTGGGATGCGCTATCAAACCTTTGAAGAAAGCCTTAAAGAGCTCGAAGTTTTTCATGAAATGGTACTTGAGCCGACGACTGACTTCAAAAAAGCTACGGCCAATATTGAGTCCAAAATCCAGGGGATAGAAGAAGCTCTCATCAAACAAGTCGATGAAATCCAGGTATTGATTGTTGCCAATAAAGATGAAGAGGCTCACACTCTCGGCATTAAACATCAAGGGCTTCACCTGCAAGTAGGCGGGCTTAAAGATATGCTTGATGTTATTCATCACAAAAAATTCCTTTTTGATGCCGAAGGTGAACCTTGCCATTCCTTTAAAGATGCAGCTTTTATCTTAACGCCGGATTTAAAAGTGGTTAAAGATGCTAATAACGTTCATTATTTAATTGGCGTCACACAAAACATTAGCGCATTGGATGATCCTGAATCAAGACAGCACGCTAAAAATCGATTTGATAAACTGCAACCTGAAATTTCTGTTGTGGAAAATTTGGTAAAACATAACTACAAGCTGGAAAAAGATTTTCACAATGACCGGTTGAAATCGGCTGAAAAACGCGGAGTTACACCTGATGCGGTGAGTAAATTGCATGCGGAAATTACGTTGCTTGGCAATCAACTTGCGCAAATTAAGGCCGCTCAATCGAATGTTATCGCGGAAATGAACAAGCCTGTACCCGATGTCCAAAAAGCGCAAGGAATGCAATCGGCTACGCCTTCTAATACTCCGTCTGCCAATAAAGCGCCTGTTTATACAGTGGAGACATGTAAATTGGCACTCCAGGCCATGGAGAATAATCCTACTTCAACAACCATTCAAAACGTCATCACGAATGTCACTAACGTGTATGGACAAAATGGTAATGACGTGATAAGCGCTCTTGGCAAAATAAAAGCAGGTGTTCGTATACCCGCGGCGACCATGCGGTTTTTAGAAAGAAGCATTGACAGGTTGGGGCTCCCTGCCGATAAGCTTACTTCGTCAATTACACCGGAACCTGATAATGGCGTTAAAATTTCGCCGTTCAACACCACCCCAAGTCCTTTTAGAAAATAGATAGTTTAGATATTGCGAATCGGCTGCAACTCTTCTAACATAGTTAAATGTTGCAGCTTGCCAGCGAAGAAAATATGAGCGATAAATTGTTTGGAAATCAATCAATTATTGTAAACCTTGATGTGGATCCGTTCTTGTTTGACAGACTCAAACAGGTGGTCCAGGCAGGATTTTCCGTTGCCGAGATAAATACCAGTGACGAAAATTTACTGAAGAAAATATTACAGGAGTTTCCTTCACTGCGCATTGGTGCTGGCAATATTATTAGCACCCAACAATTGGAAAACTGTTATCTTGCTGGTGCTCATTTTGTATCAAGCCCTGGTTTTTTACCCGCTATCGCGCAAACTGCCGCAATTTATTCAATTAACTATCTTCCCGGGGTCGCCACGATCTCCGAAGCAATGCAAGTTATGGCGCTTGGCTGTCATCAGGCAAGACCCTACCCTGCTACCCTGTCATTTTGCGCCTTGTTGAATAAATGCTTGCCAATGCTTCGTCTTTTTCCGGCAGAAATTGAATGGGAAGAAGCCGAGCATTATTTAAACTTGCCAGCGGTTGCAGCTGTCAGCATTGTCAATCCTGACAGCAAACATTTAAATGCATTATCTACGGCGGTATTAGCCTAGCCGCGAGTTTAATTAGATGGGTAAGTTCGATTAACACTATCCCAAACGTGCCCCGTAATGTTGTCTTTGCGCGTCGGGGTCCTGCCAGGGTAGTGTTTTTTTTAGTGCTCATTACATTCCGCGCTAAAAATAAACACCACCCTGTCACCCCTCCAGTGCCAAAATCGCTCGTGCCGCGGCTTGTCCGACGTTGTTGCAGATATAGAGAACTCCGCAGCCCCTTAACGGGGCTGCTTAAAAATAGCCACGCTTTTAGGTAATCCTAATTTATTCATTTTATATATAATACGACATCGAATAGCAAGGTCTGTACATTGGTGCAAAGAGGTTTGAAAAATGCATTTGTTACCCAAAAGAAATAATATTGTTTTTGAAAAAAAACTCTCAGAAGGTCGTCTTACTGATCATCAAGAGATGGTTTTAAGATCAGAGATAATAAGCGATTTATTTATGAGTAAGTTTATTACACTAGATCAGTGTTTAAACCTTACTTTTCAAGAATATACAATTGTAACAATACCAGCCATATATGATCTTATTGTATATAGAATATTAAGTTGTTCTATGGCTATAACATTGACATCAGAGCAGAAAAATATCTTATCATTCTCAAAGGTATCAGAATTAATATTACGAAATCATCTTGAGCTTGTGCAAGCGCTTAATATGACTTATGAAACATCTCAGCTTTTAGATAGATTGCCTGAAAAGGTCATTGATCTCATTTATGGAAATATATTAAATAGCGAACACATATTAAATCTGACCGAAAAAGGAGTTTTGCGACTACAGTCGAACAATATTAATGAACTCATTAGATCAGAAGTCATAACCGTTGACTTTGCTTTAAGCTTAAGTGATTTTCATTATCACCTTTTAAATTTAAATGATTATTTTAAATTAGTAAAAGATAATATTTTACCTCCTGATATCTTTATCAAAAAAGTAAACGATTTAAACAAAAAAAATATTCATCTGCTTAATTTTAGAGAAATCCGAGAAGTTGTGCATTCAGGAGAATTGACTATAGCTCAGATAATTGAGTTAAGCCCAAAGGAATTTGAAAAATTATCTTCAGCATCAACGCGATCATTATTAGAACAGGGTATATTATCCGTAGCGCAAATAATGTCATTAAGGGAATGGCAGTCATCTGAAGAAATTAGTGATTTGGTTAATCATGATCTGCTCTCAGTTTCACAAATATTCGAATTAAGCAGAGAACAATTTATTTATTTCACTTCAGAAAATATTAGAAGACTATTGGATCTTAGATTAATCTCTATAGAACAAGTTTTTGTTTTGAAAGAATCTCAATTCAAACGTTTGCAAAATGTGTCGTTTTTCAACTTAATAGTAGAAGGTATGTATTCTATTACTGAAATTTTATCTTTATCTGCTACACAAGCTCATGCGTTATCAAAAGACCCAAGTTTAGATTTAGTAGCACTCAGAAACAACTATAAAATCGAAGAAAATTATGTGCCAACAGTTGGAATGGGTGATCTTGGTGCAATAGAAATAGCTAGTAAATTAGTTTCAGATGACTATCCAGATAGAGAGATTGACTTAAAATATCAAAATATAACTAATATTGGTGCAAAAAAAATTGCAGACGCAATTATGCAAAATAAATGCAGAAACAGCCTGAAAATCGATTTAAGTTTTAATAGAATAGATCATTTTGGGTTCGATTTTTTGATAGAATCTATGAAGCGAAATACCTTAATCATAGAGCTCATAATCAAAAACCAATTTAGTCAATATGTAAATTCAGAATCTAAAAAACGCAGTTTGGTACACCCAAATCCACATCAAGTTAAAAGCATTCAAGGTTGCTGTTTAAGAAATAAGCTTCTCATTAAAAATCAGGGGCTTAAATTCTATATAAACAAAACTAGCAAGCGTTTTGGCTTGTTTAAAGGTCGTGAAGCTAATGATTTTCCTAGACTTGAAGAGTTAACAATGGCTACTTTGATGCTAGATGAAAATTATGATGGTATAGCTATGAATATGATGCTTCCAGAAGAGCTCTCAAATGCGATGAATAAATTACCAGGTATCAGAAATGCATTAATTCCTGAAGAAGAGCTCAATATTTTAGCAATTCCAAAAAAAGTTAGTAACATTTCTGTTCAAGAATTAAGTAGTTCAGAAAAACTCGAGGACGAAGGTTGTAGTTCCAATTTTGATAAGAAAGGTAAGCCATTATTTTTTAAAAATAAGATAGAAGATATCAATAGTAATTCAGAAGCAGAAGTGGCTTTGCGAAGAGCTGTTATTAAAGCAAAGAGTGAAAATGTAGCGCCTAATATTCGTTTAGATCTTTCTGCAAAAAAAGCAATTGAATTTATCAATAAAATTGATGCAAAACGACTTAATTTAGCGAGCCTGCCAAATATATTTGGCTTGGAAAATGAACATGGCAACAATGAGATAGCTTATAAAGCTTTCGAAGAAAAAGAACAAATGTTCTATTCATTTATGTTTGGAGAAGAAAGTAATAGGACGATTGACAATGTTAAGTTTTTATTAGAGTTGCTTAGTTTACTAGAGTGGGAAACTGAATTTCAAGAAACTATTTGTGGTGTGTATTTGATTTCATTATTACCAAATTCTGAAGAAAGGCAAAATCTGTTACTAAACTGTTTGCACGGTTCAATGGATATATACGGTTTGTCATTAAGAGCTTCTATTGGCATTGAGAAAGTAATTATGACAACAGAATTGGAAGCCTTAATAGATGAGTACTTAAACAACTATAAATTGATTTCTGAATTGAATGAATGCAAAGATCTTAGAAATGATATATCTGATAAATCGGATTCAAGTGAAGATTTCTTACAGTATGATGAACAAATCACGGACAATGATTTTGATTTCCAATCTGAAGAAGATGATGATGCTCGGGCGGAATTTTTTAAGGACGAAATTTACTCTAGATCACCAGTTTGCAATATATGCAAACCGAAACGCAGTGAAATAGATATATTAGAAGCTTTTAAATCTAAATTATTAAATATAAACTCAGCTCTATTTCACAAAATAATACCTCTAACAGATGTTTATTACAATTTTCATGATTTTTTGCAATTTTTGAAAGAAAAATTAGGAACATCTTTAATTACTACTTATGATTTGTTATGGAATAATTTATCCGAATACAAATATTGTACTTCTATAAACTCAGTTCAGGCCCCCGTTGATTTTTGTGAATTATATGACCTTATCAATAATACTATTGCTCATAAAACCTATAATGATTTTGGTGAAGAAACGCAAAAATTAATAATAGATAAATTAAAATCAATGGAAGATTCTATCTATCAAGAGATTACGATTGAAGCCGCTAAAGATAATAATCATGATAAATTACTATCCTACGCTCAGCTTAGTAATTTCTCTCTGTTAAAATTTGCGGAGAAAGACTGGGAAGCTGTTTGTAATATTATGTGTTCAAGTCTTTCTATTTCGCAAAAACACCGTTTACTATCACAAGAATATATAAAAACATCCCTATGCAGTTTTAATAAAATATTAAATCAACATAAATTGAATTCTCTTTTTGTACAAAGGAAAGAATGGGTTGAGCAATCAGCTACATTAAATTTTTAAATCTCCTATTTATAATTGTTATAGCTAATGTACGTACATTGTCGTTGCTTTTAATTCAAATATGAATTTTCAATACAACTGAATTGAGCTTCAATGACTGGGGTAATAAACGAGGGTATTTTAGATTTATTTGTAAGCGCTCGGTGAAATACGGCTTGTGATGCTATTTGGTAAATATCCATCTGAACATAATCGTTCTTAAATGAATTTATTCCTGAAATAATAGATACCCAATTATTTCGGCGAGAGAAATATTTACTCAAATCTAATTTTTTAGTACCATGGTTTTTTTTAAACAAATGTAAATATGCCTACTATTTTTCAACCCAATAACTCAAACCTTAAAAATTTAATCAGTTCTACAGAATCCCTTATTGAGCTTTCAATAAAAAAGAACTTAGTTCAACAAGTTCCTGGTTCTTTAATTAATAAATTTATCAGCAGCGAGGATAGCGAGCAAAGAGATTATTTGAAATTTCTCAATAAATATCTTAGTGAACTCCAAAGTAAATATCTGAAAAGTATTGTTCTAATTGGATTTGCAATGTTATTGATTTTCCCTCCTGGTCTTAATGACACTGATGATCCTTTAATTAATGGAATTTTTAAACTGTTTATGATTCCTTTCCAATCCTGTATAATTACTTTAGTCTTTGTTAAAAATACCTATCAATTAGAAACTGTTAGATGCTTGATTGATACATTTGAGAAATTTTACGCAGCACAATCTACTCTTGACATTAGCCCTCCTAGTTTAGCTCCGAATTCTTTCTGATGAATTTGACCACCTCAATGAGGCCAGGCTTTCACCATTACAACACGAGCATATTAATGTTCTTGGACATTACTCATTCACCCTAAGTGAAGTTGTAATGAAAGGACAGCTCAGACCGTACCATTGGACTTTTTATCACGAATAATACATTGATAAATATAACAATTCATTCTTGTACTTAATACATATATTACCAAACGCGGGCTTCGAAACCAGGCAAAAATGATTTAATATAGTATAATATGACTAATATTCGACTCTTATTATAATAGTATGACCTCAAAACAATCAAAAACTGGAACCTTAAAAAATGAGAATGAAAGCAGAAAAACCTATTCTCAATCAATTAGAACTTAAGTTAGCCCAAGTTGATGAGGATTTTCCTGAAGAAAAGCAAGTTCTTGCGGATAAGTTTTGGCTCTGGGTTTCAGAGCAAGGCGGCACACCTATTCTTGAAGAACATGAAGGTGAATTTACTGCAACATTTCTTTATCGTTCACGAGAGAAATTAGATATTGTCCTCGATTGTCTTGACCTAAGAGAGCGATTAATAGGAATAGATGATGTGTTGCAAGGATTTAAACAAATTGAAGGCACTGATATCTATTATCTTAAAGTCGACCGTCTACCACGTGAAACTTGCATTCCTTATGAAATTGAAATTAATGGTAAATCTGAACCTGATACATTTAACCCAACTCAATTTCAATTACTCATTTATAATCCAGGAACAAATTGTGTGGTGTTTGCTGAACGCAAATCTTCTGTTCTTAATATCGGATCCCCCAAACAGCCTTTTTGGTGTAGTAACAAAATTCCAGACTCAAACGGATCGATTTCAACGGTGTTTATTGAAGGTGAAGCTGACGGGATAAATTTTGGTGAAAGAAAATGCTGGATTTATAAACCACCTGCTTTTGATGCTAACCGTAATGATCCTTACAAAGTTATGCTGGTTCTGGACGGAAGTACTTATATTACAATAACACCACCCTGTTTGGATAACTATGCAAATGAATCTATGGATTTAAGTAATACTATAGTGGCTTTTATAGGTAATGTTAATCCAGAAAGTGTTAAAGACCGATTTAGACAAGAAAAAAAAGGATTTGAAGATCATAGGCAATATGAATACATTTCACATGGCAAAGCTTTTTCAAAATTTGTTGTTGAAACAGTATTACCTCAACTACGTAGTCCTGAGTTATCTCTTAATCTCAGTATAGATGCACATGACACAATAGTGGCAGGATTTAGCATGGCTGGCCATTGTGCAGCTGAAATGGGGTTAAATTATTCTGATAAGATTGGTGGTATTATTTTACTATCGCCTGCAATGAACAATCGTGGGGGAACTTTAATTGATGAATACAGCTTAGCTGACAAAAAGGAACTCAGTATTTACGTGTCTATTGGCAAATTTGAAGACAGAGTTCCTAATGATCCATTAGTAATTGCAGAATCCCGTCTTAGTGTAGATCGACGTTTTGTTGAAACTTTGGAGTCAAAAGGGTATTCAGTACATTTAGAAGAATTGCCTATAGGTCATAGCGAATTGATGTCAATAGAATGTATGGTTCAAGGATTAGAACACCTATGTAAACCAGAAGATGTATTAAAAAGTACGTATCATTTGTAATGACCCATCCTCAAAATAAAATTTCAAGTGTGCCAATTAAAAATTACATTTTAAGTAGATGGGTAAGTCCGATTAACACTCTCCTAAACCTGCTCTGTAATGTCACTCTTGCGCGTCGGGGTCCTGCCAGGGTAGTGTTTTTTTTAGTGCTCGTTACACTCCGCGCTAAAAATAAACACCACCCTGTCACCCCTCCATTGCCATTGTATCATGGCAGAACTCTGTTTTTTTAACTAAGCTCAGCATTCGAATACTCGGCATTATGCGATCTGCATCGAGAGGTGGCGGAGGGGTTGTATTTTGCGAGCACAACGTAGTGAGCACGGAAAATGCAACCCCTCTGACAGGACCTCGAGGCACGGCTCTTCCACGAGAGCACGTTTTAAATAGATAGGTAAGTTCGATTAAGATTCTCTCAAACGCACTTCGTAATAGAACTCTTACGCGCCGGGGTCCTGCCAGGGTAGTATTTTTTTAGTGCTCGTTACATTCCGCGCTAAAAATAAACACCACCCTGTCACCCATCCAGTGCCATTGCATCTTGGCAGAACTCTGTTTTTTTAACTAAGCTCAGCATTCGAATACTCGGCATTATGCGATCTGC
>JAUXWR010000293.1 GCA_030680075.1 Legionella sp. | reverse complement strand
AAGGAATCCTGGCGCGACGACTATCTGCGCTGGGTGTGCGGCTTTGCCAATGCCGAGGGCGATGCCGAGAGCGATGCCGTACTGGTTGAAAAACTGCACTTGACCGAAGGACGTTTTCTCAAGCGGGCCGCCACGCTACTGTTTCACGCGGACCCCGAGAAGTTCACCACCGGGGCCTGCGTGAAGATTGGTTTTTTTCGAACCGACTCCGATTTGCTCTACCACGACGTGATCGAAGGCGATTTGTTCACGCAAGTGGAGAAAACGCTGGACCTGTTGCTGACCAAGTACCTGCGGGCCGGCATTTCGTACCAGGGCACACAGCGGCTGGAGCGCTTTCCCGTCCCCGAAGCGGCCTTGCGTGAGGCCGTGATCAATGCCATTGCGCACAAGGACTATGGCGCGTTGATCCCGATTCAAATCAGCGTGTATGACCACAAGCTGATCATCTGGAATGCGGGTCAGTTGCCGCCCGATTGGTCGTTGGCGCGCTTGATGGCCAAGCATTCATCGCAACCCGCCAACCCGGACATTGCCAGGGCCTTGTTTTTGGCCGGCAAGATCGAATCCTGGGGGCGCGGCATTGACCTGATTCGCAACGCGTGCCTTGACTATGGCAGCCCGGCACCGCTCTTTGACTGCGATAGCGCGGGGTTTGGGGTGGAGTTTCCATTCCCGGCGGCGGCTGAAGCCGAAAAAACTTCGGTGAAAACTTCGGTGAAAACGCCGGTAGAAATCCTTCGACTTTTGACGGCCACCCCGTCCATGACCTTGGCTGAGGTCGCTGCCGAGATCGGTAAAACCCCGCGTGCCGTTGAACTTGCCACTTCCAAACTGGTTAAGAATGGCCGATTGAAATATGTTGGCCCGCAAAAGGGTGGCCATTGGGAGATTTTGACATGAGCACCCAGGCCCGTGTCGGTGCCTTCGAAGCCCGCCTCTACAAGACCCGCGACCTCAAGCAGGCGATGATGCAGGAACTGCTGACCGGGAGGATTCGCCTGGTATGAAAGAGCACCAGAACATGGAGTGGA
>JAUXWR010000396.1 GCA_030680075.1 Legionella sp. | reverse complement strand
GAGAGGCCGTCGGGGATGGCGCGCACCTCGCCGTTCAGCGTGATGTTCAAGGACCTTTCCTCCCTTCGCTGGCATGACCCAGATCAGGTTCAGCGGGTTCGCGGGCATTGCCCCGTCTCAGCCTGTGACGGCACCCCGGTTTGGGCGGAAGATGAGTGACCGCGGCCCCCGAGTCAAGCGTCCGAAGGGGCCCGAAAAATCGGCTAGAGCATTGCAACCATTAAATTTTATCCCCCAGCAGGGGTCGGAAAGGTTGCCGCAAGCATTGGCGTGGTATATCCCTGTGCCTGGGTAGGTAGACACGTGAACCGTACTGTCGTTGTGCTGAATGGTCCCAACCTCAATTTGCTGGGGCTTCGGGAACCGGAAATCTATGGCCGCGAGACGCTGGATGATATCCGCGCGGCTGTGAGCACGCGCGCCCTAAGCCATGGGGTGACCGTCGACTTTCGCCAGAGCAATGACGAAGGCGAGCTGATCACCTGGATCCAGGCGGCGCGCACGGCGGCGGCGGGCATCATCATCAACGCGGGCGGCTATACGCACACTTCCGTCGCGATCCTCGACTCCCTGCTGGCCAGCAGCCTCCCGGTGATCGAAGTCCATCTGTCCAATATTTATCGGCGCGAGGAGTACCGTCATCACTCCTACATCAGCCGCGCGGCGACCGGCGTGATCTGCGGCCTCGGCGCGCACGGTTACGAACTGGCCATCGACGCCATGGCGAAGATTCTCGATTCAAGGAAAACATAGTGAAGAAGACCGTGAAGAAAGCTGCGAAGTCTGCCGCCAAAGCGACAGCATCAAAGGCCCCTGCGCCGCCGGCGAAAGGCACGCCGAAGGCCGCGGGCGCCAAGGCCGCGGCGGACAAGAGCATCGCAGGCCTCAGCGTCGAAGGCTCGCTTGTGAAACAGCTGGCCTCGATCCTCGATGAAACCTCGCTGACGGAAATCGAATATGAAGCGGGCGGCGTGCGCGTGCGCGTTGCGCGCAACCACGGCGGCGGTTATGCCGCGCCGGCCATGATGCATGCCCCGGCGGCGGGCCCCGCGGCCTTGCTCGCGCCGGCGGCACCGCCGGCCCCTGTCGATGTCGCCAGCAACCCCGGCACGGTGAAATCGCCGATGGTGGGCGTGTGCTATCTGCTGCCCGAACCGGGCGCGCCGGCCTTTGTGAAAGTGGGCGATACCGTCGCCGAAGGCCAAACGCTGTGCCTGATCGAAGCGATGAAGACGTTCAATCCGGTCAAAGCCCCGCGCCCAGGCAAGGTCACGCAGATCATTGTCGAGACTGGCGCGCCGGTGGAATACGGCGAGCCGCTGCTGGTCATCGA
>JAUXWR010000276.1 GCA_030680075.1 Legionella sp. | reverse complement strand
TGTCGACCGTGGGGGCCGCCGCGGAGGACGTCGGGCAGCCCGTCTGGCAGACGATGAAGATGTTGGAATAAACGCCCGAGCTGAGGCCCTGCATGCTGAAGGTCACACTGATCGGGTTGAGCGCGTAAGTGGCCGACAAACGATAAGTGAACTTTGGCGACGCGAGCGGAACGCCCCCGAGGCTGGCCGCATTCACGCCCGCGCCTTCCGCGATGGGCGGGTTGGCCGCGTTGTTGATCGTGCGGATCTGGAACACGCGATTACCCAACGCGCGCAAGGAGAGATTGCCGTCCCACTCGTCAACCACATCCGACAGCGGGAAGGTGTAGCTGGCTTCGATATCGAGGCCTTTGGTGGACTGCGACAAGACGTTCGCGGGCTGGATGTTGACGCGGGTAAGCGTGCCGACGCTTTGACCCGCCGTCGGAGCCGCTCGAACAAGCAGCGGGCAGAGCTGAGTGACGCCCGCGAAGCACTGGTCGATGATCTGCTGCGCGCTGAGCGCGGCGATCGCCCCGTTGATCTTGATCCGGTAAAAATCGACCGACGCGTTAAAGCCCGGCAGGAACGTCGGCGAGAAGACTGCGCCGACGCCGGTCGTATTCGCCTTTTCTGGCGCCAGGTTGGGATTACCGCCGGTCACCGACAAGAGCACCGGCGTACGGATATCGTTGGGGTTCGCCGGATTGGCGAAGAGATCGGTTTGCGTTCCGGTGTTCGAACGTCCGCCGAGGAACAGATCGCCCATGTTCGGCGCGCGGATATCGCGCGATTGAGTCGCACGGAAGCGGATGTCGTCGATGGGCGCCCAGGTCGCGCCGACCTTCCAGGTTGTGACGTAGCCGGAGTTCGAATAGTCGGTCGCACGCACGGCGGCGCTGACGTCGAGCGAACGGGCGAAGGCTTCATCCTTGGCCAGCGGAACGACGGTTTCGAAGAAGCCTTCAGTGACCTTGTTGGAACCGATCGAATTCTTGTAGTTGCCCGAGTAGAACTGGCTGGTTTGATCAAGCTCGCTGGCGATCGCGCGCAGTGATTCGCTGCGGTGTTCAAGACCGAAGGCCACCGACACCGGGCCCGCCCAGGTCGAGAACGGTTCGCCGTTCATACTGGCCGCCGCCACATCCTGCGTGAGCCGCGTGAGGCCGTAACCGTTTTCAACAACATATTGAAGCGCGGCTTCGCTATTCCGGCCAAGGCCGAAATAGTTGAACGGCACGCAGGCCGGGTCGTCATTGGTGGTGACAGCGTCACTATTAACGCGGCAGACCGCAACGCCGTTGACGCGGACTGAATCGATCGCGCGGTTGTAATACGTATTGACCGTATTATCGAGCACGCGGATCGAGTTGTGGCTTGTGCTGCGCTGATAGTAGGCATCCCAGTTCCACGCTGAACCCACCGCATCAAACGAGCCCTCTATTCCGACCATGTAGCGGCGGAAAGTACGGTTGTTGCTGGGCGACGCGATGGGGATATCGAAGTTGTTGCGGCCCATTTGCAGGGTCGTAAGACCGAGCGCCACCATGGCCTGGCGCGTGGGTTCAGGCAGGAATGCGTTGTCGATGCGGATGGTCTCGCTGGCGAACTTGAACGGATAGGAGTTGTTCGAGTACGCCGCCGAATTCGCCCAATGGAATTGCGCGAAGACCGAGACGTTGTCCGAAAGGTCGTAAGAGGCGCGCGTGAACAGCGTATTACGGCGCACCTTCGCCGACAGATCGCTGTAGCGGTCCGTCCGCGAGCTCTGCCAATCGCCTTCCTGGAAGAAGTTACCGGCCGCACCCGTACCGTAGTTGAACTGGTACGGATTACCTTGAGGATCGAAGGTGGTGCCCTTGAGCGGGCCCGAAGTCACAATGCCGCCTGGCGCCGCCAGGGCAAGTCCTACGTGGTTGGCGATAAGGTACTGGGGCGCACCGTTGGTGGCGGTGTAGCGCGGATTGAGCATGAGCTGAAAGTTGTCCTCGGTCCACGGACGGAAGAATCCGCGCTCGCCTTTGCTCCACGTATGTTCGCCGGAAATCAGGACGTGACCGCGGCCCGACGCGAAGGGAGTGCCGTAGGCCAGCGAGGTCGAGTAGTTGGGCATGTCGCCGAAGGTCGAGATCCCGCCATCGATCGTGCCTTTGAGGCCTGTGAAGTCGCGGTCAATGACGAAGTTCACGACACCGGAAAGGGCGTCTGAACCATAGGCCGCCGAAGCACCGCCGGTGACGACGTCGACGCGCGAGATCAGCGCGTTCGGGATGATGTTGACGTCGACCGCGCCGCCGTCCCCGGCGCCGTTGGCCGTCGCGCCGACAAGCCGCTGGCCGTCGAGCAGGACGAGCGTGCGGTTCGAGTTGAGGCCGCGCAGATTCAAGAGATTGGTGCCGACAGTGCCGTTGCCGGTCGCCGAGTTGTTCGCGTTGGGTGTGTTGCTGCCCTGGAAAGCCGGCAGGTTGTTGACGGCGTCCGCAATGTTTTGCGGCGCCTGGGTCGCGAGTTCTTCGGCCCCAAGGACTGAGACCGGGGTCGGCGCTTCGTAGCCGTCGCGTACGATACGCGAACCGGTGACAATGATCTCTTCAGCGGCGGCGGCCGGAGCGGCCTGTGCGACCTGCGTGCCCGCTGCGTCCTGCGCGTTTGCTGGAAGCGCGACAAGCATCGCGAGCGCGCTGACCGTGCACATGCGGGCGTTCCGACGCGCATAAAGGGCGGAGACTTGTGCAGATCGATACGCCGACATGGGGAGACCTTTCTTGTGGATAAGTACGCGAGGGAGACTTTTCTTCTCTCCGGGCGGCGTCGAGCAACCCCTTGCCCCGCCGGTTCCTAGGTTTGACGATCCCAGGAGGAGATAAATCTCCTTTTAAGAGAAACTATAGGAAATTATACTTCGATTGCGAAATCGCGCGGGTATTAACTAGCCGCCTTTTCCAGGCTGTAACCTTGAGTGTCGACGCGACGCCGCAAAGCCTGCTGCCGAGCCGGTGAAACTGGCGTATATATAAACCGGGGATAGAGACCATAAATTGTGTTGAAACCAGATTATACACGTATTAATTGTATACGCTCGTGCTTGCTAACCGTGTAGCGACAGGCGGGCAGAGGGCCCCTACATTGTCAAAAGCCACAAAAACATTGAGGGAGATTCGTTCGGAGGCCTGCAATGCGATCCTCATTACGCTGACGTCTCTTGCGATCCCGGCCGTCGGATTCAGCCTTCTGCGGGGTATCGAACAGGGTTTCAGACCCGTCATGGGGGTGCACGTCACCCTCCTACTGGTGCTTGCGGCGACCACGCTTAGCCGTAAGAAGCTTTCGCTCACGCTGCGCGCGGGCGTGGCGGTCTTCTTCCCTTACGTGATCGGCAC
>JAUXWR010000265.1 GCA_030680075.1 Legionella sp. | reverse complement strand
AAAGCCAATGCAAAGACCGAGCCGAAGAAACTTGGCATACTGCTCGGCGAATCCGTGGACCGTTTCAACGCACTTTTTGAACTTTCGAACACCCTGGATCCCTACATCTATTCCTTCATCTCCACCGACTCGCGGGACAAGGAGGCCATGCGCATCCTTTCCGAATTCGAACAAATGTCAGTGCAGGCGAACATCCTCAACACCAAATTCCGCGCCTGGGTCGGCAAACTCGGCAAGCCCGCCGTCAGAAAAGCTGCGAAGACCAACCTTTCAGCAAAGACACACGAATTCGCCCTGCTCGAAAACGCGGAACAATCCAAATATCTGATGAGCGAAGCGGAGGAAGCCCTCGCTGCCGAACTGACCTTGAGCGGGGGCAACGCCTTCGGAAAATTGCAGGGGACGGTCACTTCGCAGCTCAGCGTGGACTTTGAGCTGGACGGCAAGACCCAGAAGATGCCCATGCCCGCGTTGATCAACCTGCGTTCCCATCCCGATGATGCCACCCGCCGCCGCGGCTACGAAGCGGAGAACGCCGCCTGGGAGGGGGTCAAGGAAACATTGACAGCGTGCATGAACGGCGTCAAGGGTGAGACGCTCGCGCTCGATAAAAAGCGCGGACGCGAGGATGCCGTCCACGCCTCGCTCGACTTTGCCCGCATCGACCGCGCCACATTGGATGCCATGCTCGGCGCGATGAAGGATTCCTTCCCGATGTTCGAGCGCTACTTCAAACATAAGGCCAAACTGCTTGGCAGGGAAAAACTCGCCTGGTGGGATCTCTTCGCCCCGATGGGCAGGACCGACAAGGTCTATTCATGGGATGAAACACGCGACTTCATCGTCAGCAATTTCAACAAGTTTTCACCCGAACTCGGGACATTTGCCAAACGCGCCTTCGACAACAACTGGATCGACGCTGAACAGCGCGACGGCAAACGCGGCGGTGCCTTCTGCATGGGCGTGGAAGCCGTGAAGGAAAGCCGCATCCTCAGCAACTTCGACGGCTCGTTCGACCAGGTCAGCACGCTGGCGCATGAACTCGGCCACGCCTTCCACAATGAATGCGCCTATCAGGCGGGCAAGACCCCCATCCAGCAAAACACGCCGATGACCCTGGCAGAAACCGCCTCCATCATGTGCGAGACCATCGTCACGGAAGCCGTGCTGGAGCGGGTCACCGACCCGCAGGAAGTGCTGGCTGTGCTCGAAGCGCAATTGAACAATGCCTCACAGGTGGTCGTGGATATTTA
>JAUXWR010000244.1 GCA_030680075.1 Legionella sp. | reverse complement strand
GGCGTGCAACGCGACATTCGTCAGGTGGTGCCATCCGGGCCGGAGGCCGAAGAGCGTCACGTCGAGCATGTGGGAGATCCAGGTCAGAGGGTGCCAGTTGGCGGCGTCGAACGAGGAGAACGCCCAGGCGATTCCCTCCAGGCGCAGGCCGTTGAGCACGTTCGGGTTGCTGGTGACATAGTGCGGATCGTCGTAATTGAGAAAGCCGGCCTCCCGGACCGGAGAAAAGGCGGTGAGCGTCAGAATGACGAGCAGGAGCAGCGCAACCCCGGTGCGAACGGTACCCCGGGCAGGGGCGCTGTTCAGGGACTGCGAGGGAAGCGCTGTCATGAGCGCCATCTCACCGGAGTGCCGGATCCCCCTCCCGGCGGCTGCGGCGCCAGAGGATCATGCCGAAGCAGAGCAATCCCAGGATGGTGCACAGGGAAACCGTCCCCCAGAGAGCCAACCCGGAAGGGGCATACTCCAGGCGGATCCGGTGGCTTCCCGCCCCCAGCGGGATGGCCTGAAGGATGTAATCGGCCCGGAGAATCCGGTAGTCTTCCTGAGCGGACCCCGACAACGCGGTTGCCCGCCAGCCGGGGAACCAGGCATCGGTGAGCAGGAGCAGCGCGGGCGCGTCGGTCTCGACCTCCGCCACCAGTTCATCCGTGGAGACGGTGCGAACCGTTGCCCTACCGTTCGCGGCTCCCCCGCGGAACACCGCCCCCGCCGGAAAGCGCGGCGGTTCTTCCAGAATCGCCGTCCGGTAGGGGTCGAACCCGGTTCCCCGCATGGCCGCGAGGATCCGTTCCCGGGAGCCACCCGTCACCTCGAATTGCGGGACCAGCAGGGCGCGTGGAAGGTGGAGGAATGGCCCCTCGCTCGCTGGTCCGTCCCCGTCGTGTGCCGAAAAAACGTACCGGATTCTCAACAGCGCGAGCAGCGGGTCCCATCGCCTGAGTGGGATATCAACCGCCGGGGTGTCCAGGGGAACCCCCTGGGTGAAGGCCATGAACTCGGCGTAGCGC
>JAUXWR010000243.1 GCA_030680075.1 Legionella sp. | reverse complement strand
TGTTGGCGCTCGGCGTAACGTAATGTACCAGGTCAACATCGGGCAGTTCGGGCGCGGTCGGACATAAATAGTCCTGGAACGTGCCCGACAATAACGTACCGTCCGCGCCGTAAGTCACGCGCTCCATCATGGCGGCGCCGAAACCATGGGCGAAGCCGCCACGCAACTGCCCTTCCACCACGGCCGGGTTGAGCAGGGTGCCGGCGTCGTGAACGCTGACGTATTTGTCGATATGGACGCGACCGGTATCGCCGTCGACTTCCACGGCTGTCAGATCGCATTGGAAACTGTAGGTCAGCGACGAGCGCATCCGATCCTGCTCGTCCGGCACCGTCAACCCGGCCGGCGCGAATTCCGCCAACTCCGAAACCGGCCCGTCGACGCCATCTGGCAGATTGCCGGCGTCCCAGTGCAACTGCATGCCGAGCCGCCGGACCGCGATGGGCTCGTTGCGGCCGCCGGGTGCCGAGGCCATTCCGTTCAGAAGCTGGACTTGCGACGCATCGGTCCCGAAGACCGACGCGGCCGTCAGCCGCAGTTTGGTGGCCGCTTTGCGCGACGCAAGCGCGACTGCGGAAGCAACCACGGTGGAAAAGCGATTGGAATAATTCCCCGACGTCACCGACCACACGCCGCCGAACGTATCGAGTTCGGTGACAACCTCTATATCTCCGGGCTGCACGCCCAGTTCGTCGGCGACGATCTGCGCGATGACTGTTCGATGCCCCTGCCCGTTCGGCAGGCTGTCGATATGAACGATGATCGAGCCGACCGGATCGATAATCACTCGGGCACGGCCCGCCGCGCCCGATTTCGGCAGCGCCTTGATGCGCTGCGCGTGGGTCAAAGCCAAGTTTACATAAGCCATATTGGATGCAGAGGTTTCAACCGCCAATGCGATGCCGACGCCGTAATGCTTCCCGGCGCGCCTGGCAGCGTCACGTTTGGCAACCAGCTCCTTGTAACCAGCCTTCTCCAGCGCCAGTTCGATGCCCTTTTTGTAGTCGCCGCTCTCTAGCCGCGACCCGGTCACCGTGTCATACGGAAAATCCTCGGCGCGCACGACATTGCGCAGCCGCAGTTCAATGGGATCGATGCCGAGCGCATCGGCGGCGCGGTCCATCATGCGCTCTAGCGGATAATAGAATTGCGGCCCGCCGAAGCCGCGATTGAGTCCGCTCGGCACCTGGTTGGTCACGACGGCCTTGTTGTCGACCGCGATGTGGCGCACCCGGTAAGGCCCGCTTAAGGTCGAATGCATGCGGTAGAGCGCGGCCGGATCGGGTGGCCGCAAATAAGCGCCGACATTCTCGATCTGTTTCAGGCGCAGCGCCAGCAGACGCCCTTGTGCATCGAATGCCCCGTCAACGGTGGTGACACGGCCAGTCGAGGCTGACGAGGCCGCCAGATGTTCGAGACGGTCCTCGATCCATTTCACCGGTCTGCCGGCCTTGCGGCTCGCGAGCGCAAGCAGCACGATATACGGATAAACGCCTTGCTTGATCCCGAAACTGCCGCCGCTTGACGGCGCCGAGATCAGGCGCAATTGATGGCCGCGCACGCGCAACGCATCGCAGGCGATCGGATGCAGCGCGAACGGACCCTGGAAATTCGACCAGACCGTGTAGCGTCCGTTGCCGGCGTCGAAATCGGCGATGACGCC
>JAUXWR010000236.1 GCA_030680075.1 Legionella sp. | reverse complement strand
CCGCTCCCTCACGGTCGCGGCTCGGATTGGGGCTCGGATTGCGGGGCGGTGGATCGATGACTCGCATCACAAATGAAGGGGAGGTGAGCAGTAAAATGGCCGGACCACCGTTTAATGCGACATATTCACCAAGCGCAAAGGTTTTTGCGGGGATCTGCCACATCATACTAAGGTCTTTGCCTCACGGATCTCGGTTAAAAATTGAAATGCATGACTCACGCTCACCCGCTTACTCATGTTTAAGTAAGCATGCAGGCGTGCTTTTAACAAAGGCCGCTCTCCTTCGGTTGCGCCGGCGACCAACATCAAATTATCGATGTGTAATTTCATATGTCCTTTGATGATCCCCTCTGTGCACAAGGCACGAAGCGCACCTAGATTTTGCACTAAGCCGACCGCTGCCATCACGCGAGACAACGCATTCGCTGAGTCTACTTTTAACATGTTCAAACACATTCTTGCAGTCGGATGCAACGACGTGACACCGCCAACAATCCCGACAATCAGTGGTGCCGTTAATGTGCCTGTTAATACGCCTTGATCATAGCGCCACTGGCTCAATGCTTGATAACGCCCCGAGCGCGCCGCATAAGCATGCATGCCTGCCTCGATAGCGCGCCAGTCATTCCCCGTTGCAATCGCAACCGCATCAACGCCATTTAAAATGCCTTTGTTGTGTGTGGCCGCACGATAGGGATCCAGTTCGGCAAATAAAGACGCTTCTTGCAAACGTTCTCCAAGTTCAGCATCAATGCCTGGCAGCGTCACGGTTGCGCTTGTTAATTTTTGGTCGTTTAAATTGGACAGAATGCACATGGTCACGGATTCGCCCGTGCAAGCTTCAATCGGCCCCTTCAAATACTCAAGCACTTGATTAATGGCATTCGCCCCCATGGCATCACAACTCTCCATGGTCAAATGGATCACCGCCATGAGAAGACCATCTGTACGCACCAACTGACGAAGGTACAGATCTAAAATACCACCCCCGCGTTCTACCATGCTTTTTAGCACATATTGATTGGCATCTTGAATGAGCTGCGTTTTGTTTGCTTCTAACGCTTCAACCAAGTGTGGATAATTTTTTACTT
>JAUXWR010000222.1 GCA_030680075.1 Legionella sp. | reverse complement strand
CAGGCCGATCGGGTGCGCGGCATAGACATCGGCCAGCCGCTTGTCGGCGGCGGCAAGCAACGCGGCGCCGAGCGCCTTGCGCACCGCCTCAGGTCGGCCGCGCCGCAACCGCGCGGTGATATGCACGAAGCCGTTGGCGGCCTTGCCGTCGGCGACACGGAAATGCTCGCGCCGCGCGGCGCGCGTCCGAATACCGACGAGGTCCGCGACCTGGCTGTCGACCGCCGCTTGATGCAGGTCGTCGACCAAAGCCTGAACGTCAAGCTTATCTTCGAGGTTCGCGGAATATTCTGCAATGATGTGCGGCATGACTTCCTGGCGTTAAGTGACTTTCCCGGCGTTGACGGCCCGCCGGGCGCAGCATACATGCTGCGGGCGGGGCCGGGCGCCACCATAGCGCCGAACTGCATCAGTTTCCATGCCGCTCTCCGTCAAATCGGACGTTGGCGGGGGAGCAAGGCTGGGAGTCCGAATGAGGCTGGCGAGCTACAAGGTGCGCGGACGGGACAGCTTCGGCGCCGTCGTCGGCGAAGGCGGTGCGCTCGGCGTGGTCGATCTGAAAACCCGTCTCGCGCCGCGTTTCAACAGCGTGCTCGATGTGTTGCGCGACGGCGAGGGTCTCGATGCCGCCCGCGCGGCCTTGCGTGGCGTGCGCGCCGATTTCCCGGCGTCGGAAGTGGAATGGCTGGCGCCGGTGCTGGCGCCGGAAAAGATCCTGTGCATCGGCATCAATTATGCCAACCGCAACGCCGATTACGGCGATCAGGACATTCCGAAATATCCCAGCATGTTCTACCGCGCGCCGGGGTCGCTCAGTCCGCATCTGGGGCCGATTGTGCTGCCGCACGAGTCCGAGCAGCTCGACTACGAAGGCGAAATCGCGCTGGTGATCGGCAAGCCCGGCCGGCGCATCGCGCATGCCGATGCGCTTTCGCATGTCGCCGGCGTCACTCTGTGCAACGAAGGCACCATCCGCGACTGGATCCGGCACGGCAAGTTCAACGTCACGCAGGGCAAGAACTGGGACAACA
>JAUXWR010000207.1 GCA_030680075.1 Legionella sp. | reverse complement strand
GCGCTGCAACTGTTCGGTGTGCCGATCAAGAAGGGTGGCGCTCAGGTCGCGATGGATTACCTCGTCACCGCGCATGGCGGCTCCAAGAAGCAGGCGGCGGAGTAAGATTTTTGCTCCTGATGGATTTGAATGGCCGGGCTCAATGCCCGGCCATTTTTTATGCCTGCACGCGGGTGACAAAATCCGCAATCGCCTTCAGCGTTGCCTCCGGCGCTTCGCGCTGCGGCGAATGCTTGACGCCGGGCATAAGCGCGACCTCGACCGGGCAATAGCATTCACGTTCGGCCGCCTCGATCTGCGCGATGGTGCCGTATTGATCGTCTTCGCCCTGCACGATCAGGATCGGCACGCGGATATAGGCAAGTTGCTCGGTCATATCCCACTTGCGGAATTCGGGATCGAGCCAGGCGCCGTTCCAGCCTTTGAAGGCGTTGTCGGGGTCCTTGTGCCAGCGCGCCAGTTTCTGTTTCAGGTCCGTGGTTTCATAGGCCTTCTTCGCGTCGACGATGGCGGCAATGCCCATATCCTCGGTGAAGAAATGCGGCGCCATCAGCACCAGCCCGCCGAGGCGATGATCCTGATGCGTGCCGGCATAGATCGCGGCAATGGATGCGCCGTCGCTATGGCCGATCAGCAGCCCGCGCCGGAAGCCGATTTGATCGAGCAGCGCCGGCAGCACGTCGCGCGCCTCGTCGTGCATGTAAGTCAGCGGGCGCGGCAAGGTCACAGGTGACGACTGGCCATAGCCGGCGCGCGAAAAAACGAAGACGCCGCAGCCGGTCGCCGCCTGCAGTTTGTCCGGAAAGTCGCCCCACAGGCCGACGCAACCGAGACCTTCGTGCAGCAGCACCAATGTCGGCGCCGCGTTCGGCTGCGGGCCGGCGAAGCGGTATTCGAGCGAGTGCGGGCCGATGGAGAGGAAGCCGGTGTTTTCCAGATCTGTCATACGCACATATCTCAATCCGTCACCCTGAGGTGCGAGCGTAGCGAGCCTCGAAGGGCGACGGCCGTCCATCCTTCGAGGCTCGCGGCCGTTGGCCGCTCGCACCTCAGGATGACGGGTTTACTGCTCCGCCCTCAACTTGAAGCGTTGAATCTTCCCGGTCGCCGTTTTCGGCAGCTCTGTGCGGAATTCGATCCAGCGCGGATACTTGAACGGCGCGAGTTTCTGCTTGACGTGATCCTGCAACGTCTGCGCCAGCGCGTCGCTGGCTCTGTCCGGCGATTTCAGCACGACGAAGGCGCGCGGCTTGATCAGCTTCTGCTCATCGTTCCAGCCGACGACGGCGGCCTCCAGCA
>JAUXWR010000201.1 GCA_030680075.1 Legionella sp. | reverse complement strand
GTGCGATTCGACGCGGTCCGTGCGGCGCGTGAAGAGCATGTGCCACTCATCTTTGTAGTGTGTCAACGGTACGAGCACCGCGGCGCAGTTCAGGCGGGTCTGCGGCTTCACCGCCATTTCAGCGTACTCCTGCGAGGTGATTGAATCCGCCTGCGCTTCGCGCAATTTTTGGGAGATGTATTCAGCGGTCAGTGGGATCATGGTCGAGGGTCAGGATGCTGCGCGCAGGGGGCTGCCGCAATAGGCGCATTCCGCAGTTTGTTCATCCAGCCATTCAATTTCGCGCGGCCTGACGACCGCGCCGCAGGATGGGCAATGGGTGGGCAGGAACGGGGCATCTCTTTTTGGGGCGGGGGGTTCGGGTGAGCCAGCGCCTGGAAGGTTGCCTTGCAATAGGCCTTCGATCTCCTGCGCTTCCGCGTGCAAACCGCGCCCATGCAGTTCTTCGAGGATGTGCGCGCCGAGGATCTGCATGCGTGAAAAACGATGCTGGTCTGCAAGCATGACCAGTCCACGGCGGATGTGGGCGATCCCTGTTTGGACCTGCCCGCCAAGGATGGCGGCACGCCCGGCCTCCATGTACAAGAAGGGGGCACGCTGCGGAAAATGTTCCTGCGCTCCCTGCGCAAGTTTGAGGAAAATGAGAGCGGCTTGTGCATGCTCACCCACCGCCAGCATGCGGTTTGCCTGCTGAACCATGCGCGGTGCACGGGGTCCGGCGATCCTGCGAAGGAGTCTCTGAGCGCTACGGCGAAACATGCATGCTTCCCGCTAGTCCGCATCCAGGCCGGCTTCGTTCGCCAGCTCCACAGCCCGCGGGTCAAGACTGGGCTCTATCTTTCTGGCAAATATCAGGAAGCCGGTATGCGCCACCATGCGGTCCGCAGGGCGCAGGCGGGTGGGGTTGGGTTTGTAATAACGGAGCAGGAGTTCGCAGACTTCGACGAATGCGAATTTTTGCTTGCGCAGCGCGTTCAGGGTCTTTTCCACCTGGTTGAAGGTGGGGATCAGGGTTGAGAAAAATCCGCCGGACTTAAGCGCATTGCGCACCTGTGGTATATAGTCGTACGGATTCTGCAC
>JAUXWR010000188.1 GCA_030680075.1 Legionella sp. | reverse complement strand
GAAACAGGTGCCGGACCTCGGTGCAGACATTGACGATGCCGGCATGCGAGCAGGCGATGAACACGACGAGTCCCTGATCGCGCACGTTCACGACCAGCATGCGCTCGTCCATCAGATAGGGATCTGGCCGCCAGTCCTCGGAGTTGTCGCGCCGGCAGAGGTGGTCCTGGCGGCCGGTCTCGAAGGCAGTGACCCTGGGAATCTCGCCGCTGTAATAGAAATGGCCGTCGAGGAGCAGGCGGGACGTGCCGTCGTTGACGACGCGGGCGCCCCGCGCCTCCATCTCGGCCGGCGTGGGAACGCGGGCGGCGGGGAATATTTTGCCGTTCTGCAGCAGCACGCCGCGTTCGTTGAACATGTCGGGATTGACGTGGACCGCGACGCTGTCCCGGCCGCGGCGGGCGACGACGGCGTCGAGCGCCGCCGGCAAGGCGCCCATGTGATCCCAATGGCCGTGCGTCACGGCGATGGCCTCGACCTGGCCGAGATCGACGCCGAGGTTGCGGCAGTTGCGCAGGAAGGCCGCGCCTTCGGTACCGGTGTCGAACAGCAGGACGTGCTCGGTGGCGCCGCGGCGGGTCCGCAGCCGCAGACCGTAGCCGAGATTGGCGACGAGCAGCGTCTCGCCCGAGATCTCCTTGGCGCCCGCCAGCATGACATTGGCGAGTTCCGACACGGCAAAGAACGGCTTGCTCGCGTAGGTGTCGCTGACGTTGTCGGTGATGACCTCGACCTGCAGCGAATCGACCGCGACAAGCGGGGACGTCATGTCGACTTCAGGAACTTCAGCAACAGTCGATTGACCTCGTCCGCCTGCTCCTGCTGTACCCAGTGGCCGGCACCCGGCACGAGGTGGATTTCCTTCATGTTGGTGCAGGCGTTCTTCTGCATCCGCCCCAGTGCGCCGGGCGACTGGTAGTTGCCCCAATCGCTGCCGCCCGAGATGAAGGTCGAGGGTTGGTCGATGGTGCGGCCGGTGAAGGCGGCATACTCGCGCTCGATCTGGCCGGTCGTGCGCAC
>JAUXWR010000185.1 GCA_030680075.1 Legionella sp. | reverse complement strand
CGTCGGCGGCATCGTCGGTCAATACCCGGTTATCTATAAAATCGCCTCCGAAGACATCCGCCGCGTGGCCGCTCGGGTCGAAGGGCCTTTTGATGCGATATGTGCGCCAGTCGTGCCCGCCGGTGAGAATCACCTGTCGTCGCATGAACTCGACAGGCTCCGATGGCTTGAAGAGCATCGGGAACTATTGTTCGAGCACGAAATACCCGAGTATGTGCGGCTGCAACTCGAAGCGCAGCGTCGCTGCACAAAGCGGATCCCCTGCACCGGTACGGCCGGCCACATCGTCGGCGGCAGCGCAGAGATGATCGCAATCACACCGCGCGGCGCGACGCGGTGCGCAATCGATATGCCTTGGCATGACGAAATCGGAGCGCTGATTAGTCCGAAGTCTGGTCCTCTTTTCGCCGCCTTTGTCGATGCGGGCAGCAACCCTTACTCGCGGCTTCGCCTTTACGGCGATCGTGTCGAGGTCGGCATTCCCGGCGTGACGGGCGGCGGCTACATCGCCCCGTTCTCGGTGCAGAATGTCAACGGCATCGCGCAAGTCGCCGTCACCCCGAACGTCATACCCGACGACGCGATCGACACTCGTACCCTGGCGTCCGGCGCGGCATCCGCGTTCTCAACGTTCAGCAGCGCGGACGTTACGCGTACCATGGCAGCGTGGAATGCGAGCGGTGCCGGCGCTGTCGTTCTTTATACTGAAATCCAGGTGTCTGCCGGCTCGGCGCTGCTGATCGACTTCGACACGGCGCTGGTCTCAAGCACGGATGACACCGAATCGAACGACGGATGGTTTGACATTCTGGTGAACGGGGTGTCGCTCGGGCAAATTGAGATAGCGACGCGCAATTCAAGTATCTACTATGGGTTCAAGAAAACACCATTTAGCACAAGGAAAATAGCGACCGATCTTCCGGCTGGGCTTTGCACTGTCACGGTCCAATTCTGTCAGACAGCGGGTTACTCCACCGGCGTCACGGTGACAACAAAGACCCCGAAGCTGATCATGGAGGAAAAGAAAAAACCACTGGTGACTGTGGCCGCCGCGTCGATCCCCACGCCCGCCGTAACGTACCGCACCTCGTCCGTCGGCGGGACCTCTGGCACGTTCTCGGGCGTCTCAATCGGAACGGCGAGCGCGTACCGAACCGTGGTCGTCGCTCTCAGGTGGAAGGCCAATAGCACCTGGCAACTGCCGACGATTACCATCGGGGGGATTACGGCGAGCCGCATTCAGTGGGGGTATGACGGCGGCTCCGTCGCGCTTTACAGTGCTCGCGTGCCAACAGGAACGACTGCCGACATCATAGCGACGATGCACTCGTCGGCCGTGCAGGACATCAACATCAGCGTCTGGACTGTGACCTGCTTCAATGCCGGCGCGGTTCAAAGCGGATGGGATCACGGCAACGCGGCGGCCCTTACAGGCGCTGTTTCTCCCATTTCCGGCGACGTCATCATCTGCGCCGCTGTGGGTGATTCGACCGTGACCGGCTTCGCCGGGGCCATGAGCGTCGGCACTCTGACCGAGGACGTGGACGCCGGGACCGGCGTCATTCGCTACGCCGGATATTCCATGATCGCGACGGCAACCAGCGCGCAAACG
>JAUXWR010000388.1 GCA_030680075.1 Legionella sp. | reverse complement strand
CCGGCAAACGTGCCGAGGCGGCGCCGGCATCATGGGCCAGTCGACCGACTTCAAGTCGTTGTAGACGTTGGGCGCCTTCGACAACATCTCCTGCTCGACCTTCATCATCCACGAGCGCAGGTCCGCCCACTCGGCGTCCGTATAGCGGTCGGTCACCGTGGTGTCGGAGTGGTTGAGGAAGTAGCGGATGACCCCCTCGGGCACGCCCACGTGCTCGGCGATCCGGCCAAAGGTTCTGCGCAGGTCGTGGCGCGTGAGCTTCTGGACTTCGATCTCCTCGCGGATGTCGTCCAGCAGGTCGCTCGCGTCCTTGTAGTGGCCGAGGTTCGACGACCGGCTCCTGGCCGGGAACACGAACTTGCGGGACTTGGCGCCGAAGCCGCGCCTCTCGGCCTCCTTCGCCGCGGCGCGTTGCCGCTGCCGCAACAGCTCGAGGGCGAACGGGGTGATCGGCAGCTTGTGGCTCAGGAAATTCTTGGTCTTGTAGAAGAAGACGTAGGGGCCCTCCTGGTCTCCGTTGCCCGAGAGCCAAACGTGGCTCGTCGCCGTGCGCCCCTCCCCCTCGTCGCCGATCGGGTCGAGCAGCTCGCCCCAGACCAGATCCGCGTGCTCGCTCTTGCGGCAGCCCCACAGCAGCATCAGCAGGAGGTAGTGGGCGCCCGTGCAGTTGTCGTTCACGTCCTTCTTCGACCAAGTCGCCTCGAGGAACTTGCCCAGCGTCTCCGTGCGCGAAAGCGGATTGCGCACGCCCTTCGCGCGTCGCTGCTTCTCGAGCGTCAGCGCGTCGCGGTAGCGCCCGTGCTGCACGAGCGTGTCGAAGGGGTTGGCCGCGAGCGTGGCCTCGCGCCGCTGCACCTGCGCGGCGAGCTTCTCCCGGTCGATGCACCAAGTCACGGCGCGCGAAGCCCACCGGAAGTTCTGCTCGTTCGACGAAGGGACGCGATCCTTGTCGATGCCGAACTTGGCGTCGATCTCCTCCGGCGTGAGCTCCACGACCCTGCGCCCGGCCCAGCCCAGCGCCTTCATCCGCGCCGCCGCCCGGTCGTAGACCCGCAGGGTCTCGTTGGACGCGGGCCGCGAGCGCTCGACCAGGTGCTGGCGGTAGTCGCCCATCGCGTCGCCCAGCGTGAGCTCGCCCGCGATGCGCTGCCTGGCGATCTCGTTGGGGTTGCGGCCCGTGTCGAGCATCTGCAAGGCCATCTGAGCGGCCCGCTTGCGCGCCTTGCCGATGTCGTCGAAGTCCGCGAAGTTGCCGACCTTCGCCAGGATCGACTTCCCGTGAACTTTCCTGCGCAGGATGTAAGTCTTCTTGCCGGCGACCTTCACCCCGAAGCCGGGGGGCGAATCGCGGCTGCTG
>JAUXWR010000180.1 GCA_030680075.1 Legionella sp. | reverse complement strand
CAGGGCTAAAAAAGATCTGCGTGAAAGTTACTGTGGCCCGGGTGTGGAAGCGGGCTGCGTTGGCCTCGTAGAATTGCCGAAGCTCTTCTTCCGTTGGCTCTACGAGGCGCGACGTATCCTCGACAATGAACTTGAGCTTCTGTGCCAGACGCCGACGCACGATCGTGTCGTGATCGTCCAGACCCATTTCTCGCGCCTCGCGGGCGAGCAGTTCTTCGGTCACGAGATCGGCGACAAGCCCTTGCAGCTCCTCAGTGCTAGGCCCGCGGAGCCACTGGTTCGCCCAGGTCTCCTTCAACCAGCGCACCTCGCCTTCGCCGATCTGCACGGGGTCGGGGCCGGTCGGGTTGGCCCGTTCAGGGTTCAACCATGCGTACCCAGCAAAAAGTATCGCACCACCGACGGCGAAGTGGAGCAGTGGTTCCCTGAGTAGCCTCATATCCGGACCTGGCCCAACTGGATCAAAGTCGGCTTCGTCGCGCCACTAATGGTGCCGCCCGGGATCCAGAGCATCTCAAGCTAGGCGTGCTTAGATCGGGGCAGCGTGGCCCTCGTCTTTCTGCACGTCATCCGCATGCGCTCTGTTTGGCCGCGCTTCTGCAGACAACGTGCTGCG
Organism: Legionella sp.; assembly: GCA_030680075.1. GTDB lineage: Bacteria > Pseudomonadota > Gammaproteobacteria > Legionellales > Legionellaceae > Legionella_C. The sequence goes on along the minus strand of JAUXWR010000180.1, from coordinate 1,120 downwards.
ACCATAGAACCACAGCGGACGCACAATCGGCAATCCGTTCGTTCGTTCAATTCGCCTTGTGGTGCACCCGGCACCTTAGCCGACGCTGACGTTTGCTAGGCTTCGCTACGAGTAGCTTGTACCAGGTGTGGCCATGGTTTCGCGTTGGTATCAGATCCCAATAGTTGGGAAAGCAGGCCTCGTGCTATTCATCTGCGCCTCGGCGATGCTGGGAGCGGCTGGCACAGCGGTGGGTGAAGACTTAAGTCGTGGCGTCGACCCGATTGCCCCTGCCAGTCAATGGCGGCTGAGCTTCACACCTTACGGATGGTTGCCATTTCTGGTCGGCAACACAACCGTGAGAGGGCGGACGGTCGCGATCGATGTCGATCCGATCCAGGTCGTGGAGCATCTGGAGCGCGCTCCATGGATGAGTTACGCCGAAGCGCGCAACGGCCCGCTCGCCTTCTACAACGACATTTTCTATGCCAACCTCGGTCTAACCGCAGATGGAGTGAGATCGCGCGGCGTGCACCCGCAGATCGGTGGCACGCTGAGCGCCGCGCTCGGTTTAGACTTTGAGGAAGCCGTCGTTGAGGTCGGCGCAGCCTACGAGGTCGCAAGATGGTCCTCGGGAGCCGGCAGCACGGCGATCGATATTCTGGGCGGGGCCCGGTATTGGCATCAAGAGATGAGCATCAATCTCGTGCTGAACGCTAACTTGGACATTGGCGATCTGGTCCTGTCCAAAGGCATTGCCGTCGCGCGAGGCGGCAGCGTGGACTGGGTCGATCCGCTTGTCGGCGGCCGGATTCGCCACCAGTTGGCCCCCGGTCAGGTGCTGATGTTGCGCGGTGATATCGGCGGCTTTGGCGCGGGCAGCGAGTTCTCCTGGAATGTGCTTGCCGCCTACAGCTTTGAAATTTGCGCGCAGGATGGCGTGACCTACTCCGGCCTCCTGGGGTATCGAGCCCTCGACGTGGACTATGAACAGGGCTCGGGCAGGACCAAATACGAATACGACGTGTTGCAACACGGTCCGCTCACCGGACTAACAGTAGCGTTCTGATTTGAACCGCCTCTCTGAGGACCGCTTTGGGTCAGAAGCAGCCGCTTCGGGGTGGCACGTCCACGGCCACTT
>JAUXWR010000176.1 GCA_030680075.1 Legionella sp. | reverse complement strand
AGAGCATGCCTAGAGAAATTCCGTTTGCGCGTGCCTACCAATTCATCTCAAGCCGGAATTCTTACTTGGCAGCGCGTATCTGATCGCTGAATTTCTGAGTAAGCTCTATTTATTGCCTCAATTCACAGACGTCTACACAATCTGTGCAAATAAAAAACCCTCACAAGTAATATGTGAGGGTTTTTTATTGTGAGAGCCTTCAGTGTCTATGTCATACAAGTCACTGCAAAAACTAATTCAGACTTACCGCTATTAAGCGATGGTCAGATCCGTCGTTGCAATTGTGCTGTCTGACAGGCCAACTACGCCGGTCAACTTGATCAGCATATCACCTGCACCTACACCATCGGTTCCTTCTGATACGAATACATAGCTATCAGCACCCAAATCAAATATTGCAAATTGCCCTGCGGCAGCCGCACCTGTTTGAATTGCAGCCTCAACAGCAGTGATTCTTTCAGCAAGCGTATCGTCAGCTGCGTTGAATGCGGTCACAACACCTTCAGCACCGATTGATGCTACACCCGCATTGCCTGAGCCTCCAGCAACGATCGACCAGTTAGCACCGCCAGTGAGCGCAAGGATATCAGAGCCGACAGCAAAATCAGTGATGCTATCAGCATTATTCCCCAACGCATTCGCAGTTGCTGCGGTGAAGTCTAGAGCTTCGTCAAAATTGAAAGTGTCTGCACCATCACCACCCGTTAGAGCATCTGCACCTGTTCCGCCAGTAATACTGTCGTCACCTGCGCCCGCACTGATGATATCACCAAAAATCGTACCGGTTAGCGTATCAGTACCGCTATTAGTAGTAATAGTCACGCCTTGCGTACCCGCGAAGGCAGCTGCATTTACGATGACGTTACCCGTTGTTGTCGATGCATCGACTTCTGATAGCGCGGTGGTAGCTGCGTTAACTGTGTAAGAAACTTGCTGCTCGCCACTAATATTGACGGTTGAAATATTAGCACTATGACCCGCTGTTCCACCTGCCAAATTAATCACATACCCTTCATTGCCATCATCATCGGTGTCAGGAGCTGTGTCGGTGTTGCTATCGCTCGCAACAACGTTAACAATATTGATACCTTCCAAGTCTAGCTGCACTGTATAGGAAAGATCGTTGGTTATCAGATCCGCATTCAGCAGTACAGTCAGCGTATCGTCGTTGGTGCCCGCTCCCGTTGCTCCGGTCATGCCGATGATATAATCGTTACCGGTATTTGATGCACTCATGAATTCCAGAGTTGCATCACTGCTGAAGCCAGTGATCGTACGATCAGCACCGATTGCATTCACTGCAAATTGAATGTAGTTGGACCCTAGGTTGTCGATCTCCAGGTTGGCACCGAGCGCATCGGTAATACGCAGCTGCTCAAAACCGGTGATTTTAGCCAGTACAGCGGCATCAGGTGCATCGCCATCGTCCAGAAGCGCAGCTTGCGCACTAGCAATACCCAGCGTATCAGTCCCTTCGCCACCTGTCAGGGTGTCAGCGGTCGTCAATTCGCCAGCGGCATCCGCCGTGATCAGAGTATCGTCACCCGCACCAAGGTCTATGGTGTAATTAACAGCAGCGACGGCGGTAATGGTGTCATCCCCGCTTCCCGTGGTAACGGTTGTATTACCTGCACTTGCACCAAGATCAGCGGTCAGATTACCCGTCAATGCTGATGCAGCTAAAGTAGTTACTGTGGTTTCGCCTGTTAATGACAATTGCAGATCCTGATTACCCGTCACGTTAACTGCAGTAACACTGCCACTCGATGACAGCGCTG
>JAUXWR010000173.1 GCA_030680075.1 Legionella sp. | reverse complement strand
AAAAGGCTTGCGCAAAGAGAATCTCGGCCGTGACGGAAGCTATCGCCGGACCCCGCAACGTCGGCGCGTACGCTCCCTTCGTCCGCCGCATGCTCCTAGGCGACGGCGCTTGCGATGACGCATCAAAAAGCGGTGCTTCTGGCCCAAACGACGCCACCCCAGCCGTGCTCGCCGCCGACGAATTCAAGCAAGTTCTCCAACTCGCTAGCAACAACAACATGGCCTGCCTCGACACCGTCACCACCGTAACGACAACCACGAGCAGATCGACAACCGCCACCGGAGATGACGATGCCGACGGCGACAGCGGCAGTCACCCCGACGTCGACACCGCTGGCGGTGCTGTTACCCTCGCCGATCAACGCTATGCGATCGCAGCTCTTGCGCACTTGCTCTGCACAATCAAGGACGTCGAAACACACCACCACAAGTGCACGACCGATGCCGGAAAATCGCCCAGCTCGCCGGGCCTGCGCAAGGCCGAGAATCTTGCCGCGCTGGCGGCGACGCCATTCATCCGCGTCACTAACGCCGTTGGCCAGCTCGGTGCTCACCGCCGTCAACGCAACGAGCAGCCCGCCGCCACAACCGACGAAAACCAGGCTATAGCGATCAAGAAAATTGTAGACGATGCCTTCTCGAAATTCTTTTGGTTTGTTTTGCATCAGAGCGATGATGACGACATCCAAGGTGCTGCGAAAAGTGGAGATGGTGCAAATGCTCAACATGGTGATGATGATGGACAAATAATGATGAATGCATTAGTGCGTGAAGTGAAGTAAACGTTTGTTTTTGAATTAAAATACGAATCATTATCATCAACGGCAACTGTTTTTATTTTTTAAACAAAGTGCAGGTTCGAAAGAACAATCACGAAAATGTTGTTTGACTATGACCCCCTTCTTCTGGTTTTTCTTACTATTTTTCTTTTGATTTAATTTTTCATTACTGCATTTTTTTCGTACGGAAAAAAAAAAAAATCCAATGCAATTCACCATCAAATGTTTTTAATTTTTATTTTGTTCCT
>JAUXWR010000168.1 GCA_030680075.1 Legionella sp. | reverse complement strand
GGGAACCTCTCCCACGAGAAAAACGTCCCCGAGAGGAGCCACATCGGCAGCATCACGAGGTTCATGAGGCCGCTGACCCCCTCGATCGTCCTCGTCCGCGACGCCACGAGGAGGCCGAGGCCGGCGAACGAGGCAGCCCCGAGGAGCGAGACGAGCGCGAGCGTCGCGAAGGAGCCACGGACCTCGACCCCGAACACGAGCCACCCGAAGCCGACGAGGACCGCGACCTCGAAGACGAGAAAGAGGAGCCGGGCGAGCATCTGCGACAGGAGGTACTCGCTCCGGCGCATCGGCGTCGCCGCGAGGCGCTTGAGCAGCTTCTTCGTCCGCGCGTTGACGATGGAGAAGCCGAGGCCCCACATCGAGGTCCCCATGAGGTTGAGGCCGAGGAGCCCCGGAAGGAGGAAATCGATGTAGCGCGAGCCGGGCTCGGTGACCGGGCTCTCGCGCGGCGTGAGCGGGTCTGCGCGGCCCGCCGCCCTCTGGAGGGCGTCGTCCACCTCGAGTCGCGCCGCGCGGGCGTCGGGGCGGGTCGGGTCGAGGCGGTAGACGGGCCCCCCGTCGTTCTCGACGAGGAGGGAGATCTTCCCGGTGCGGAGGGCTTCGCGCCCCCCGGCCGCCGCGTAGACGCGGACCGTGAGGGCGGGCGAGCCGCCGAGCGCCTCCGCGGTGGCCGTGGAGAGCGATCCTTCCACGACGCCGACCGGGATCCTCTCCGGGACCTTCCCGCGGAACGCGAGGCCGAGGGCGAGGGCGAGGAGGACGGGGAAGGCGAAGACCCAGAACATCGCCTCGGGCTCCCGCACGAACTCGCGAAGACGGGCGACCGTCATCTCGACGAGCGGAGGGAAGGGTCTACGCATCCCGGAGCCTCCGCCCCGTCCTCGCGACGAAAAGATCCTCCAGCGTGGCCCGGTGGGTCGCGAGGGTCAGGAGACGTGCGCCGGCGGCGTCGGCCGCGGAGAGAAGGGCGGGGACCGTCTCGGCGAGGTCCCGCACGCCGAGCGCCCAGCCTTCGCGGTCGGCGTGCAG
>JAUXWR010000151.1 GCA_030680075.1 Legionella sp. | reverse complement strand
CAAGAACTGGAAGCCTTCAGGGCACACTTTTACTTCGATCATTGGAGGGTTTGTTGAGACGGCTGGCGAACAACAACAGCCAGGACTCTTTTCTTTGGCCCAGCAGCTGTTGGAGCGACTGAATTCAATCTCCGAGTTAGTAGGGCAGTATCGTCCGACACGGCACCTTTATACTGCACTGATGCATGGATTGGTCCAACATAGACAGGACATTCACGGAGCTCAGATGATCTTTAGACAGATGTTGAATGATGGATTGGTGCCAGATGGAACCTGTGTGAATGTGTTGTCTAATTATTATGGCCAGGTGGGCAATGGACAGGCAGCTGAGGAGTTGTTTCGAAAGATGAGACAAGAGTATGGACTGGTACCTGATTTAATTAGTTATTCCACTCTGATTCTGGCTCATCTTCGCAGCGCAAACAACTCGGCTGCCAAATTATCTCAGACTGAGGAAGAAACTTCTTCCCAGCTCAAAGATGAGGGAGTTGTTGGATATTAAAGCAAACAACAACAGCAACAAAGTCGATTGGGCAGAAAGATGGAACAAGAGAAACAAAAACGACAGCACGAAGAGAAGCTGAACGGATTCTTCAATGCTAAACGAATTCTGGAAGAGGTGAAGCAGACAGGATTGAGACCAGACACCTTGCAGTACAACTATCTTTTGCGTTATTGTGCCACTCAGAGACTCTTTCCCCAACTCAATCAACTCTGGCAAGAGATGCAACAAGATGGAGTGCAATTAGATGTGGAAACGTACAACGTTCTACTACATATTTGCCTGGAAAATCCGTATTGGAGACCAATGATGCATTCCACTACTTTTTCTCCTCCTCCTCCTCCTCCTCCTTCTTCTATTACTTCAACACATTCACCTTCATCTCCCAATTCGTATTCAGCAAAGAGCAATCACGTATTGGGAGTGATGGAATTTTTGTTCAATGAAATGAAAAAAGCGGGAATCAAACCCAACAATAGCAGCTACCACTTCAAAATGATGATTCTCCTGAGCTTGAACCAACTCAATCAGGCTCT
>JAUXWR010000144.1 GCA_030680075.1 Legionella sp. | reverse complement strand
GGCGCTTCTGGAAGGTCAGCTCGAAGCCGCTGAAGTCACGATACCGGTCGGGCACGTTCGTGAACATGCCGGGCGCCGGGATCACCACGTTCGGCTGGTAATAGGTCACCGGCTCGCAGCGCGCGCCGGCCGGGCAGGTGGTGGCCTGGTAGCTCACCGGCACGTAGTTGGCGCTGGTGAAGTTGTCGCGATCGGTCCACTGGAACTGGTCGTACTTGCGCCAGATGTAGCTGCCACCGATGGCCATCTGCGCCGACAGCTGGCGGTCGTAGCCAACGATGAACTCGCGGGTTCGGTCGTTCTTGATGTTCGGGTCCACGCGGTTCGGCGAGGCGGCGTTGGTCGGGTTCGCCGGGTCGTAGGCGCCGCTGCGGCTGAGCGGCGTGCCGGTGGTGGTGACCTCGTTGGCCTGCACGAAGCCGTCGCCGTTGGCGTCGGCCCAGGGGAAGCGGACGAACACCGCGCCGGTGGCGGCGAGCACGTTCGACAGCTGGCCGGGGCCCATCTGGCCGTAGTAGGTCGCATACGACGACGACAGCACGTTGCGGCCGTTGCCGGTCAGGTCATACGTGAAGCCGAGGCGCGGTGAGAAGTCCTTCCACGTCACACCGGCATCGGCGCCGCGGAAGTCGACGGCCGGCATCAGCGTCGGGAACGTCGGGTTGGCCGGCACCGGGGCGGCCACCGCCTCGTCGTCCTGGATGTCGAGACGGAAGCCGAGGTTGACCGTCAGCTTGTTCCGGGTGAACGTGTCCGACAGGTAGAACGCCTGGGTGCTGAGGTGCGACTCGGAATATCCGTCACGCCAGATATCGGCCGAGTTGGCCACGCCGTTGGTGAAGCGCGCATCGATGAACCCGCCGCGGTGGTTGAGGCTGGTCGAGTGCGCCGTGCGCCAGCGGTAGCCGAACTTGAACGCGTGGTCGCCGCCCATCGAGTTGGGCAGGAAGTAGCTGCTGGTCACGTCAACGCTGTTGGTCGGGCGCAGGAACGTCGAAGCCTGGAACGAACGCGCCCAGGCGCCAGTGGTGGTCTCGAAACGGGCCTGCACGTCGCGCAGGCTGTCTTCCTGGAAGTCGAGGGCGAAGTTGTTGCCCAGGTGCGACCACATCACGTCAACCAGCCAGCGGTCGCTGATCACGTGCTGATCGCCAGCCTTCCAGAACGGCGAGGGGCCGGTCAGCCAGCCGAACTT
>JAUXWR010000143.1 GCA_030680075.1 Legionella sp. | reverse complement strand
GGAGCGACATTGCGATCAGCGTCTACGGTCCCGATCTGGAGGAGCTCCGGAAGACGGGCGAGCGCATCGTGGATGTAGTGCGCCACGTTCCGGGCGCCGCCGACGTGAAGGCGGAGCAGGCCGCGGGTCAGCCGTACATCCGGGTCATCGTCGATCGAGAGCAGATCGCTCGCTACGGAGTCAACACGCGCGACGTCCTCGATGCCGTCTCGGCGATGGGGGGTCGCACGGTGGGAGAGGTCTTCGAGGGGCAACGTCGCTTCGCGCTCCAGGTGCGATTCGAGGAGAGCGCGCGGCAAGACGTGGATGCCATCCGGCGCATCCCCATCGCGGGGCCCGACGCGAAGCTGGTACCACTAGGCGAGCTCGCGCGCATCGAGCGCGAGCCGGGCCCGGCGCAGATCAGCCGCGACCGCGTGCAGCGCCGCCTGACCGTCGAGGCCAACGTACGCGGCCGCGATCTGGCCGGCTTCGTCGCGGAGGCCAAGCAAGCCCTCGGCGGCGCCAACGTCGTGCCCGCGGGCTACTTCGTCGAGTGGGGCGGGCAATTCAAGAACCTGGCCGAGGCCTCGGGGCGTTTGGCCATCGCCGTCCCTGCGGCCCTGGTGCTGATCTTCCTCTTGCTCTTCATGACCTACGGCAGCGCGCGGCCCGCGCTGATGATCTACGCCAACGTCCCGGTCGCCGCGACCGGCGGGTTGATCGCCCTCGCGCTGCGGGGAATGCCGTTCTCGATCTCGGCAGGAGTGGGCTTCATCGCGCTGTTCGGTATCGCCGTGTTGAACGGCGTGGTCCTGATGTCGTACCTGCTGGAAATCCAGCCGCTACATCCCACCTCCACCGACGCGGCGCTCGTGGGTGCGCGGGTGCGGCTCAGACCCGTGATGATGACGGCGCTCGTCGCGTCGCTGGGGTTCCTGCCGATGGCGATCTCCGGCTCGGCCGGCGCTGAGGTGCAGCGACCGCTGGCGACGGTGGTCATCGGCGGCCTGCTCACCTCGACGCTGCTCA
>JAUXWR010000138.1 GCA_030680075.1 Legionella sp. | reverse complement strand
CGAGCGATCCGGAATTTGAGGTCTCGTAGTTCATTGACTGCTGCCTTCCGGTTGTTCGCTTTCAGCGCTTCCTTGATGTTCTCCAGCTCAGCCGGATCGACCTTGCGGGCCTTCTCGTACCAAAGGTCCGATGCTCGCCAGAACGCCAGCTTTGCCGCCTTCGCGGTTCGGTCGATTGCTTCTCTGACTGTTTCGCCGCTGGCCCATGGCTGCGACAGATCACGCAAGAGATTCGACGCTTCAGCTACACTCGACACAACTACCTCCCCTTAAAATTGGGACGCGCCTGACCGATTGGGAAAGCGCTCCCAAGACTGCTCTGCTTTGATCCAAGCATCGGAAACGCTTGGGAATTTGAAATGGACGACGAAACGGAAACCTGGGTGCGCTTCTCGGAAGTCGGAATAAACGCCCGCATGAGAAATGCGCTGGAGCTGTTCGCTCTGAAAGAAAGAGGCGCTTCGTCTGCGCCAGTTTGCGGCACGCAAGGAAGGGACCGCGCCGGGTTTGAATTAGCAGCGCCGGCCGCTCGGGGGGCTGGGGAGGAAGCAGCCGGCGCGCTCACGACTGCCGGGGAGACAGCAGACGGAGACAATTTGAGGAAGTTCGGATGAAAGACCCTTGGCTCTACGCAGGCTTTGCCGTGTGCGCGGCTACTATCGCGCTGGTTTGGGTTGCTGCGCTCGGAGGATGGTGAGGTCATGAACCACTCCGCAAATTTACGGGAAAGGTTCCGACTGATGAAACTATCCGTTCATCTTTGTGTTCAATGCTGGCACATGACACAGCGCGGAATCGATTTTGCGCCATCGGTAATGTACCGGAGGTTGTTTCCTGTTGCGCATCGATTCGAACAGTGCGAACTTTTCCCTGCGCCTTGTGCGGCAAGGGGGAATAAAAACCATGAGCGAACAACTGCTCGAATGTATCGGTGTACCCGAATACTTCGCGACCACTACCCGGCTGGAAGATGCAGGCGGCGGCAATGTGCGGATTTTCAACTGCATAAAACGCAACGGCGTCTTGATCCCGAGCTGTTCGGTGATCTTTCCCACGGCCAGCATCTTGAAAATCGTTCAGCAGACGCACGACTTCGCGCGCC
>JAUXWR010000381.1 GCA_030680075.1 Legionella sp. | reverse complement strand
ATTCGGCCTTTTCGGCCCCGGCGCTTGCTAAGCCGCCGGATCGCGGCTATCTCGAAGGCCTTGATACTTCTTGGCTAGGCTCCCTTCGTCTAGCGGCCCAGGACGTCGCCCTCTCACGGCGAAAACAGGGGTTCGAGTCCCCTAGGGAGCGCCAAAGCCTTGCTACACACGTAGCCCGCAAAGGCGGTCCGGCACTAATGCGCGCGGCGTTCGCTGGGCCGGTCAACCGCCCAAAAAAGCTAAAGGATAGTTTCCAAAAGCTGCCTGCAGGACTCTCCTAAAGGCACTCCCGCCAGCACCCTAGAAAGTGTTTCTCGGTCGCAGTCGCGCAGTAGATCGTGAGCCAGCGAATGCCATTGTTGGCCACTCGTCAGCGTGAACGATTGCTGTGTTGGTCCTACAGCAAAATCTTTAAAGGCATCAGGCCCCAGCCAAGGTGCGAACCAGGACGAGGTTTCGTCCCGATAAACAACGTCGCTTATAAGGAGTTGCGTGTCGACGATACGATCGGCAACTTCAGCATTCTCGAGCAGATAGAGCAGCCAGAAGGCCGCCACCATCAGCTTAATCTTCATTTCCGGCAGGCTTTTGAGCAGCTCTCCTGCCTTACTAAAATCCTCGGCTAAAGTACCGCTTGGTCCAGGCGTAATTCCAATAAAGTTCGCAAGGGATTTCAGCCGGGGATGATCGTTTCTCCGTAAGATTACTAACGGCGCGCGTGTGAAATATGAATTAGGACCGAACGATACAAAGGAAGCGTAGATTTCTTCTGGCGGCCGACACAGAAAAACATTCCAAGCCGGAATATTTCTCGCGATGTACCGTGTCCGCAAACCAAACCGACAAAATTTCATCGCAGCGATTTGTCCATGGGACGCAGCATAGTCAATCAGAAATCGGAGGTAGATCAATAACTCGGGATCGTGGTCCGTCGGTTCAAGAATGAAGCGATCAAAAGCGAACCGTTCGTGATGTAATGGTACGCCGCCGTTTCCAAGAATTGGATATTCGTTGAAATAGTGGGATTTCAAGTCGGGGTGTCTTAGCGCTTTGACCATGCCGCGGTCGAAGTCGCTCTGCCAGTCCGCCAACGTTTTCCACGCCAAGGCTTCGTGGCATGGTTCAACGTAGGCGCGGAACGCAGGATTTCGCCGAAACAATTCCCAAAAATACGTGCCATTGGACCGCCAGAACGTGTGAAGGAAAACTGGGCGCCCGTCGAGGATGACAGCCATAAGATGCTCCCAAAACGGGTAAACCAGGAGCGGCGGAACCGCTAAAGTAGAGGGATGGCTTGGTGAGGTTGCCGACCGCGGACGAGTGATTGTTTCACTACCGGATTAATCTCTTTTGTAAAGCGGGGTCACCTATCGTTTGATTGTTTTGACTTCGCCGAGCGGCTCCTGCTGAATTCGCCCGCACAACGGTGCTACACGGAGGCGTTCGGTCTTGATTTAGTATGCGTTTCCCTAGGGAGCGCCCAACGCTTCCCGCCCCGCTATGCAGACCGCGCGCCACTTGATATTTTCGTCACGCGCGAAACTTATGCATATCGGCGCAGGCGGGGACCATGCAGCTTTTGACCACGGCCGAAGCCGCCAGCTATCTGCGCCTCAAGGAGCGCAAGATCTATGAGATGGTCGCGGAAGGCAGCGTGCCGTGCACCAAGGTCACCGGGCGCTGGCTGTTTCCCAAGGCCGAACTGGATCACTGGCTGGCGGCCAGCGTCGCGCGGCCGGACGGGATGACGCGGCGGGATGCGCCGCCGATCGTCGCCGGCAGCCACGATCCCTTGCTCGACTGGGCCCTGCGCGAAAGCGGCTCGGGGCTGGCCACACTGGCGGTGGGCAGCGAAGCCGGCGTCGAGCGCTTCCTCGCCGGTGAGGCGATGGCGGCGTCGATGCATCTGC
>JAUXWR010000380.1 GCA_030680075.1 Legionella sp. | reverse complement strand
CCGAGCGCACTGCCGTGCCGGTCTCGGATTTCCTGCTGCAAGCGATGAGTGGCATCGCGGACACGACCGGCGAAAGCGCCGGCCCGCCGGTTTCGGTCGGTGCGCCGGTGGTGGAATTCTCGACCGCGCTCTACGCCGCCGCGTCGATTGTCGCGAGCCTGCGCGTGCGTCGTCTGAGTGGCATCGCGCAAATGATCGACATGGCGCTGTACGATTGCGCCGTGAATGCGATGGCGACATTTTTCCCCTCGCATTTCGGGGGCGGCACGCCGCGCCGTCTCGGCAACCGGCATTCGATGGCGGCGCCGTGGAACGCCTATCGCGCCAGCGATGGCTGGGTGTTGTTGTGTTCGGCGTCCGAAGCGCATTGGCAGAATATATGCGAAGTGATCGGACAGCCGGAACTCGGCCGCGACCAGCGTTACGCGAATTTAGGCGCGCGCATGTCGCGGCGCGACGAAGTCGACGATTATGTCGCCGGCTGGATGGCCGGGCATCCGGTGAAAGACTGCATTGCCGCGCTGAGTGGCGCCAACATTGCCTGCGGCGAAATTGTGCCGGTGGGCGCGCTGGCCGACGAGCCCAATCTGCGTCATCGTCATTCGGTGCACCAGGTGGTAGGCGTCGATGGCCGCACGCTACGCGTTGCCGGTAATCTGTTCGCGCCGGGCGAGGCGGCCTACGGTTCCACCATTATTCCCGCGCCCGATAGCGGCCGGGCCGGCATCCCCGACAAGCCTTCTGTGACGCCCGCGCGGCAGACCGCCGAACTGCCGCTCAAGGGCATTCGCGTCGTTGAACTCGGTCAGTACACAACCGCGCCATTGGCCGGACGCCATCTGGCGACGCTTGGCGCGGAGGTCATCAAGGTCGAGCCGCTCGAAGGCGATTCCGCCAGGCAATGGGCGCCGCACCGCGACGGCATGAGTTACTTCTTTGTCATCAGCAATGCCGGCAAACGTGCCGTTGGCGTCGATCTGCGCACCGAGAAAGGGCTCGATTTCTTCCGCAAGCTGTTGTGCAGCGCCGATGTGCTGGTCGAGAACATGAAGCCGGGTTCTCTGGCGCGGCTGGGTTTCTCGACCGAGGTGCTTGCCAAACTCAATCCGCGGCTTGTCTACACATCTATTACAGGCTTTGGCGCCGATGCGGCCTACCAGGAGCGCCCGGCCTTCGACACCGTGGTGCAGGCCATGTGCGGCCTGATGGACGTGACGCGCATCAACGATACACCGTTAAAGGCCGGCATTTCCATTGCCGACATCTGCGGCGGCCAGCTTGGACTGCTGGCGATTCTCGCCGGGCTTGAACAGCGCGACCGCAGCGGCCGTGCGCCGCGTTACGATCTGTCAATGCAGGACGTGGCGTCCTGGCTCACGCAACTGAGCTGGAACGGGCAACGCGCCGAGGTCGGCAGGATCGTCGCCGAGGGCGACGGCTTTGTCGCGGTCGATCGCGGTGGTGCCACGACAGCGGTGAAAAGCGTGGCGCAAGTTGCCGAGGCGCCGCTTACCGTCGCGCGCCAGCTCATTGTCATGTCCGGTGATGCGGAACCATGGCCTTTGCTCGGTTCGCCGCTTCGCCTCGGCGTCACCCCGCCGCGCGTTGCACGGGCGATCGGTCAGCCGGAACCGTTGTCGGCTGCATTGGAACATGAACTTGGTCTGGACAGTTCGCCGCAGCCGGCGAAGGTCAGGCCGGAGTTGACGACATGACGAGTGCGCTGTTCTCACCGATCACGTTGCGTGGTCTGACATTGGCGAATCGCATCGCGGTGTCGCCGATGTGCCAGTACA
>JAUXWR010000126.1 GCA_030680075.1 Legionella sp. | reverse complement strand
CCGGAATTTAGAGAGACTTAACGAGCGCGCGAGTTTAGCCTCTCTTAATGTCCTGGATCTATTTTCAGGCTGGTACGAGGTATTAATCCTGACATTATGACAAGCAATTGCCTGACAAGGTGCACGGAGTGGAATGGATACCGGACATTAAGTAATACTAGGTTCGCACGCTCACCAAGTCTTACTAAATTCCGGGACGACACCCATTAGAGCGTGCCATGGATGGCGTAAGCGAGTTTTACAACACTCCCGCTAACAACCTTTCCTTCCTGGCACAATTTAAATCCACACGCTATTGGCCAGATTTTTTTCTGTGTCTACGGCTTCGCTGGATGATTAAAAAAAGACGTATCGGGCCTGATAAGGCATAAATAATAAAGCCCGTGAACAAGACAACCGAAGGATTAGCAGCAATTGCCACAAATAAAATGACCATTAATAAAAGGTATAAAAAAGGCACTTTACCTTTAAAATCAATTTCTTTAAAACTGTAATAACGGACATTACTTACCATTAATATAGCCGTGAAAACCGCAACCACCGCCGTTAACAATGAAACGAGAAGGTGCTGATACTGATTTTGATGACAAAACCAGGTAAAGGACGACACAACCGCTGCGGCAGGTGGGCAAGCTAGCCCTTGAAAATATCGTTTGTCCGCTGTTTCCACTTGCGTGTTAAACCGGGCGAGTCTGAGTGCGACGGCTGCGGTATACACAAACGCAACTAACCAGCCAAATTTGCCCAGTTGATGCAAACTCCAGCTATATAAAAGTAAAGCTGGGGCGACGCCAAAGGTTACCATGTCCGAAAGACTGTCATATTGGGCGCCGAACTCGGATTGAGTATTGGTTAGCCGGGCAATACGACCGTCCAGGCCATCAGCTATCATGCCAATAAAAATAGCAATCACCGCCACTTCATATTGGGATTTGAATGACGCAACAATTGAGTAAAATGCGGCAAACAAACTCGCCGTAGTAAAGAGATTGGGTAATAAATAAATTCCAGAATGCGTTTCTTTCTGATTCACAACAAGCCTACCTAAGTGTTTGAAACGCTCCCATCCTAGCATAACAACCCCCTTGTTCGCTACGGCATTGTAAAATACCAGAATAGGTTGCACCACTTTCAGGGTGGAACTGAAGTAAAATTGAGATAAAAGCAATAGCGCTACAGATATGATGCTATACTAGGCATACTGTTTTTATTATGCATTCGAGTATGAGTAAGTCTCGCAACAAGAAAATTGTCATTGAAGGGGTAACAGAGCAGGGTAAAACCTTTCGCCCAAGTGATTGGGCTGAGCGGATGAGCGGAGCTATGGCAAGCTTTAAAAACAGCCGCATTCACTACTCTCCTCTATTGCAACCCAGCGTTAATACTGACGGCTATAAATGCGTGTTACTTGATCCTAAATTAAAAGAATCAAGTCCTGAAGTCTATCAATCGATCATGGAGTTTGCCCGGGAAAATAACCTTAAAATTTGCGGCGAAGATGAATAAGCGTAATTTTTAAGCGCCTGTGGTTGCGGGTGCTGTTAAGGTATATGAAAGTAGTTGAGCGACTGCCCAATTTAAATAAGCAACAGTTGAATCAAAATTCATAGAAAAAATTCCGGCAATGAGAAACATCACTCCCTTAGGTCCCTCCTGAACACCAGGCTCACTGGCATGTGCCAGTAACACGCAGCCACGAATAAACCAGATTACACCCGCTGTGCGGATAATGATCCCCATCGCACCATAAACACTATAAGGCGTGTATGTTGCGTATTGCAAAACATTTCCTGCACCAAACACCGTATTTGATAATACACCTAACATGGAGGGTAAAAAAACCAGCGCTGTCCCTGCCAAGAGGTAAGCCGCCGGGACAAACATTTTTTCCTGCGAAGGAGAATGGCTTTTTTTATCACCAATTTTATGAAATTTCTGAATGGCTTTCATAAAAAAAAGAACGCCGAGTAAATACGCCAATCCGGAAACAATATGTTGGATAGAAAAAAAAGATTGGCTTAAATTGCCAAGCATTGCAATCAAGTCACTATTCATAGTTTTAATTATATACCTATCCTTATTTTTTGTAACTTCAATAAGTTGCAGATGACAACCCTTTTTTCCTCTCATTTCCCTTATAAAACAAAAAATCACCTCGCAAAAATGATTTTAATCAAATAATGCTCTATAATCCTCTCATTCGTTGCAATGCAAATTTTTTCTCTATAGTTAGAGAGTTTTTATTTTTGGTTTCCCATTATGCAAGCTAATTTATTTCCCATCACATTAGTAGAAGCGTTTATGCTTTCACCTAATGTTAAACATTTTATATTTAATGCTAACCTCTCACCGGCTTTTGATTTTCAAGCGGGTCAGTTTATTACCATCCATTTTGAGCACGATGGCAAAATATTAAAGCGAAGTTATAGTGTCGCCAATGAGCCCAAGCAAAATAATCGCATTGAATTTGCGGCAGGTTATGTTGAAGGGGGGCCAGGAACAGAGCTTCTTTTCAATTTATCACCCGGTGACACCATTAATATTAACGGTCCTTTTGGTCGCCTGACCTTAAAAGACACCTGTCCCAAACGGTATATTTTAATCGCAACAAGCACCGGTATCACCCCTTATCGTTCAATGCTTGCAGAGTTAAAAAAGCGTCTCGAGCGAGATCCCTCTCTTTCAGTATTAATTATGCTTGGTGTACAAACTGAAAAAGAAGCACTTTATGCGAATGAATTCATGGCATTTTGCGCATCTCACCCCGGACAAGCCACTTTTCGGGTTCAGTTAAGTCGTGCAACGGATACTAATTTACCATCTCCTCACTTTTCCGGCTACGTACAACACGCTTTTCCTGAGATAGCGTTGAATCCTGAGGAAGACGTGGTTTATCTATGTGGGAATCCGGGGATGATCGACGAGGCTTTCGAGAATTTAAAAGAGCGAGGCTTTACCATGCCACAAATTATCCGTGAAAAATACATCTCGGCCAAATAGCCGTCCTGCTTTCTAGCCATTTTACGTTTACTGACGAGGAGAATATCAATTATGCCATACGAAGAATTATCTGCCACGATGGACCAATTGTTACAAGACGGCAAAGGAATACTTGCAGCGGATGAAAGCAACAGCACTATTGGAAAACGCTTTACCACTATTGGTGTTGAAAACAGCGAAAAAAGTCGCCGTGACTATCGCTTATTGTTAGCAACAACGCCTGAGTTAGAGCAATATATCAATGGCGTGATTTTATTTGAAGAAACATTTAATCAAACAGACGACAACAATACGCCAATTGCTGAATTATTTGCTAAAAAAGGCATTATTCCTGGCATCAAAGTGGATAAAGGACTGGTCGATCTGCCTAATACTGATGGTGAGAAAGTGACACAAGGCCTGGATGGACTTGAAGAAAGGTTAATACATTTTAAAAAATTAGGCGCGCGTTTTGCCAAATGGCGTAACGTATATTCTATTACTGATTTCACGCCAAGTATCAGCGCAATTAAAACCGGTGCTGAGTTGTTAGCGCGTTATGCTGCATGTTGTCAAAGTGTAGGAATAGTGCCTATCGTGGAGCCTGAAGTGCTGATAGATGGTGATCATAGCATTGAGCATTGCGCTGAAGCCTGTGAAATGGTACTTCATGAACTCTTTCATGCGCTCTTTATCCACCAGGTTGATCTGGAAAACATCGTATTAAAACCGAGTATGGTTACCTGTGGCAAAAGCACTACTCCCTTCAGCTCCCCTGAAGAAGTTGCCGATTATACCGTCAGTATTTTTCGCAATCATGTTCCTGCTTCCGTTCCTACCATTAATTTTCTCTCTGGCGGTCAAACCTCACAACAAGCCACGGAAAATTTAAATGCTATTAATAGCACGGGCTATCAACCCTGGACTTTAAGTTTCTCTTATGGACGAGCACTCCAGGAAGATTGCTTACAAGCATGGAAAGGTAAATCTGAAAACATTCCTCTAGCCCAGGCGGCTTTGTTAAAACGTGCGCGGCTTAATAGTCTCGCCTGCTTTGGTGAATACCAATCCAGTATGGAATCAGAATAAATCGTATAATTGCTGCGGGCGTGAATAACGCCCGCGGTTCTTCTAAACATCTTTATCAAATAACGCAAATTCAGCACACAAGGGCAGATGATCTGACAGTGTACGCCATGGTTTCTCATGCAGGCATTTAACACTCTTAGCTTCCAATCCACGAAAATAGATTCTATCCACACAAAGAGCGGGCTTAAGAGCCGGAAAAGAGCGCGCATGTTGACCTTCCAGGCATTGAAACGCTTCAGAAATACCAAGCTCTTCAGCCAGTGGTTTAGATAAATGAAGCCGCCAATCATTAAAATCCCCCCCCATAAGCAAGGGTTCATTTAGGGGAACCACGTCTCTTATTTGTTTAATCATCGCTCGACACTGAGATGCCCGTTCTGATTTAAATAATCCCAGATGAACACAGAGCAGGTGAAGTGTCTGGTTAGCTCCGATTTTAACTTGTCCGTGCAAAATACTTCTTGAAGCACGGTTATGAGTGGACAAATTGATATTTTCATATTGTACAAAAGGATATTTACTTAGTATGGCATTACCATGATGACCTGATTGATAAATGGCATTTTTAGCATAAAGAAAATGAGGCCAATCGTTTTCGGCAATATATTCAAATTGCGGCATATCAGGCCAGGCCTGGATTCGTTTTGCCCGCCGACTGTGCAACCCCTGCACTTCCTGGAGAAACACAAAATCAGGATTTAAACCGGATAAGGCGCTGCGCATTTCAGGCAAAAGAAAACGCAACTTCCCGACCCCAAAACCTTTATGAATATTATAAGTGATGAGCGACATCGTTTGTCGCAGTTGTTTCATGGCATATAACCCATTTAAAGAATCCATTAAAAGCATAACACTAAAAACAATATTTTGTATTCAGAGAATTGTTTTTAAATTAGGCATTTAAGGAGTACCTATTTTTTGTTTGATGATTTATTATCAAACAAAAATTAATTAAAGGATAAAACATATGATAGATAGAGAAAAAGCCTGGAATTTTGCTCATGAATGGCTTCATGCATGGAATACGCATGATGTGGATTTAATTATGACTCATTATGCAGATTCCATTGAATTTTGTTCACCAATAGTACAGAAAGTACTTGGCGATCCAAAAGGTGTGGTATATGGAATTGATAATCTTCGTGATTATTTTTCTCGTCAATTGCAAAAATTTTCCACTTTGCATTTTCAATTACTGGATGTGTTTACTTCACCACAGAGTATTGTTTTATATTATAAAATCAATCGTGGTTTATTAGCGGCCGAAGTGATGATAATGAATTCCGAGATGAAAGCAATTAAAGTTTATGCCAATTATGATAAGAATGACGTGGGTTAATAATAAAAAACCTTTTGCACAGGACAGTTTTTAAATACGGGTAAATAACTCGTCTTTGCGAGTCGCAGACGAAGCAATCCAGCGACCTTTATGAGATAAATGTGCTAATTAGCTTTCCAAGACCACTGGATTGCTTCACTTTGTTCGCAAAGACGGCATTTTTTCCGAGATTTAATTTGTCATGAGCAGAAAAAAAACCCCACTTGCGTGGGGTTTTTAGAGGAATTTATTTACAAGATTGGTATTTGATAGCAACAGTAGTTAATGACTGTTTAATGTCGTCTGTTGAATAACCCAGATCTTTTGCTGCACTTAGGATACCACAAGCACCCTCAACAAATGTTGCGTAAGGTGTCCAGTAATCCATGTTAGCTTTAACCATTACATCAAACGCCTTACGGGCATCCCAACCAGGTTGATTAGCCATCAGGTAATACAAGTGATTATAAACACCACTGGAATAATGAACATCCAGACCGCTATAGTATTGATCCGCTGAGTCAATAGAATCACCATCTTTACTTGGTAAATCCATGTAGCGTAATGCGTCATAGCCGCTGTCTTCTTTCATGATTTCAGCACCAATCATCCAAGAACTCTGACCTACTGAATAAAATTCAGCGGCTTGAGCGGCCATGTCTGAAAATGCTTCATTCATTCCACCTGATTGACCGTAGTATTCAAGTCCTGCATTTTGCTCGGTAAAACCATGACTGATTTCATGAGCGCCTACACCTAGTGAAACCAGCGGATACATCATTCTTTCGCCATCGCCGAATGTCATGCGTTTGCCATCCCAGTACGCATTTTCATAGCCATCACCGTAATGAACACGCATAACCAATTGCATGGGCGATCCATCAGTTTTAGTGAGGACTTGGGTAGCATACCAATCCAGATACATGTGTTTAATAACATAACCGGCATATAAGGCATCATTTGTTGGAGAAAAAGCACCGTTGTCTTTGTCATAACCATCGCCAGCGTAGCCCGTCCAAAATACATTTTGAGGATCGTTTTCTTTGCTGACACAGCTAAATTGCATGGGTTTGACACTAGAAGAATATTTATGTTGCATATCAATCACGCGTACATCTTTGGATTCCATGTAACACTGTTCAAGCTTGTTGTCTCGTGTTATTTCAAGTAAGGGCAGATTTTTACCATAAGCAAATTCACCTACCTTACGATTGCCACCAAATCCCATCGCTTGTACGGGTTTACGCGCGGTTTTAATGTCGTTCCACTGAACGAATGGCTTGTAAGAACTGGCATCAACAATGGCCGTAGGTCTTTCAGGAATGTTGTCAGCATGATTAACAAGGATACTGACTTTATAAGCCCAGTGTGCCTGATGGTTATCATCAATATACACCATAGGTGTGACTTGCTCTTCACTCACGGCTTTGCCGTTGTATTGTGCTTGAAAGTGTTGCAGAGCAACTGATGCATTTTTTACAAACTCAGCAGAAGGTTTGCCTAACTCCGCTTCCAACCCACTGTATACCACGCCATTCATACGGGTATTATCTTGCGATGCCAACAAGTTATTGGCAGTTTGAGAACTGTGCATAATCGCATAGCCACCAAAAACGATAAAGCCTGCGTAATGTTGCTGCATACGAACGTGTGAAATTTTATTACCATCGGTGTGCTGTTGAATAAATTGCAGCGAATCAGTTGAAGCTACGGCCGAAGATTTCTTTACTCCAGGTAAAGCGATATGAAACTGTTGCTGCAGGCTTTTTAGTGTGGTGCTCTCTAAAGGAACAGGTTCAGCTGCCTTGACTGAAGAGGACATTGTTAGTGCGAGGCACGCCGCAAGTGGCGACAAATAAAAATTTGGGTGCATTAGACTTTACTCCTTAACCTAATATATAAGAAAAACTGACGATCAGTTCATAACAATCCCATGTTATGAACAAGCCTGGTAACAAACAGCAATAGATTAACCTATCGTTGCATTAGCCTATAAAAAAAGGCAAGCCTTCCAACATGTTCTAAATACAACTTTCAGGTAACAGTCAAACTAACACAATTTTTATCATTTTAAAATCATCCTTTTTACACCGGGTGATTTTTAATTTCCAACAACACAAATGAATAAAATTATTTACTTCTCCCCGAGAAATTGTGCGACAAAATTGTATCATGAATGGATAATTAAGGTACAATTACGACTGTGAAACAGTGTAACGGTTATTATCATGAGCATTATTACCAAAAATATCGATTTAGCTATTTCCTGCTTGCGCGAGGAAGGCATTGTGGCCATTCCAACAGAAACAGTCTATGGACTAGCCGGCAACGCGCTGAATGACAACGCGATTAAAAAAATATTTGCCATGAAAAACCGCCCTGCAAACCATCCTTTAATCATGCATATTGCCAAAGATTGGGCGTTGACGCGCTGGGCGAATACTATACCTGAGTATGCCTACAAGCTCATTGAAGCATTTTGGCCGGGACCTCTGACTATTGTGTTTAATTGCAAACCAGGAGCGGTCAGCCCTTTGATTACCGGCGGCCAGAATACTGTTGCCATCCGCTGCCCTGCTCACCCCCTTGCTCAATCATTATTAACAGCCCTTGATTTCCCTTTGGTAGCACCTTCTGCTAATCCCTTCGGTAAAATCAGCCCAACGACCGCAGTCCATGTCCTGCATAGTTTTCGCGACGAATCATTACTGATTCTTGACGGCGGGCGAGCTGAAGTCGGTATTGAGTCCACCATTGTTAGTGCGACAAATCCTTTGGGGTATCAAATCTTGCGGCATGGAATGATTGATGAGCAAGCGATTCAGGCCGTATTACCGCACAGTCAACTTCCTGGGACGTCTGCCATTCGAGTCCCGGGAAAATTGGATAGTCATTATCAACCCGAAAAACCCTTATATTGCTTTGAGAAAAAAGAGCTTATTGAATTTTGCCGTACCAATTCCGCTGTATATGTTTTGTCATTTAATAAGGATACCGATTTTAAGACGTTTGCTGGCTATCAATTACCGGAGAGCCCTGAGGAGCTTGCTTATGAGCTTTATCATCAGCTACGATGCGCGGATAAGTCTTCTGCTCCACTCATTGCGATGGAATTGCCACCAGAGGAAGAACAATGGGAAGGGATCAGAGAGCGCGTATTGAAAGCGTCGACTAAAAGTTAGAGCAAGTGAGTTCGGTATTATTTTTGTATAACATGCCCTTGCCTTTGAACCGTTTCATGATCTGAAAGCGCGTCTTTTTGCGCGGTCTCCAAGCATACAGAAGGCTTTAATTTAAACAAAGCAACCTAATTCTCTTTAACTAACTGCATTAATACTTGCGCAGGCGTTACCTTATCCCCTTTGCTACAATAAACATCACCCACCACACCGGAAAATGGCGCTTGAATTTCTGTTTCCATTTTCATGGCTTCAAGCACCAGTAATCCTTCCCCACTTTTAACCCTGTCTCCTACAGACACATTAACACTTACCACAGTCCCAGGCATTGCAACGGTGATATCGCCAGGCCCTCTTATTTGCTTGGGAGGCAATTGACTGAGGGGCAAATCATCATCAGTAAAATTAATATTTACTTCTTCCGGAACGCCATCTACCCATAAGAAACAAGACTGCTGACCTCGTTCTCGATTACCAAATCCCGCCACCTTCACATGATAACTCTCACCATGCAAGTCAATATCAAATTCTGACATCCTGGTGGGCTTTGTTGGTTGTTCTTTGTTTATCAAAGGTTCAGCGAATAAAGAATCGTTCTGACGGTCAGCAAGAAATTGCCGCCCAATTTCCGGAAACATCGCGTAAGTCAAAACGTCCTCATCACTTACTGCAAGGGAGCGAATATCCTCGCTCAGTTTATTAAATTCATGCCCTAAAAGATCAGCCGGTCTTACATCAATTACCTCTGTCTGGCCTATCGCTTTTTTTCTTAGCGCATTATTGATTTTACCCGGCGCAAGGCCATATTTACCCTGACAATAAAGCTTGACTTCATTAGTAATGGTTTTATAACGCTCGCCGGATAAAACATTTATAACCGCCTGAGTGCCTACTATTTGTGAGGTGGGGGTAACCAAAGGCGGATAACCCAAATCTTTGCGTACTCGCGGAATTTCTTTGTGAACTGCCTGAGATTTATCCAAAGCATTCTGTTCTTTCAGTTGATTATACAAATTGGAAATCATGCCACCTGGAATTTGATATATCTGCACGCGCGGATCAATATCACGTGCATCACTTTCAAATTGTTGATATTTTTCGCGAACCTCTTTGAAATAATCAGCAATTTCAGCCAATAAATTCAAATCAAGGCCTGTTGCATAATCACTCCCGGCAAGAGCCGCTACCAAAGGCTCTGTCGCAGGAAGAGACGCGCCACCTGAAAAAGATGAAATGGCGGTGTCAATGTGTCTGCAACCGGCAAGTATCGCCTGATAATGACAGATGCTGGCAAGGCCTGAGGTTGCGTGAGTGTGCAGATGAATGGGTAAGTTAACAGCGTGCGATAAAGCCTGATACAACTCAACCGTCGCATGGGGTGTCAGGAGTCCTGCCATATCTTTAATAGCAATACTGTCGCAGCCAAGTTCAGCTAATGCTATCCCCAACTCCACAAAACCTTCTAAAGTATGAACAGGACTCGTGGTATAACAAATTGTACCTTGAGCATGCTTTTTATATTTCTTAACACTTTCGATAGTCACCCGTAAATTTCGGATATCGTTTAAAGCATCAAACACTCGGAAAACATCCACCCCATTATTCGCCGCCAGCCTCACAAAATTTTGCACCACATCGTCAGCATAATGACGATAACCTAAAAGATTCTGCCCGCGAAGCAACATGGATAAACGAGTATTAGGTAACGCCATACGCAGTAGGCGTAAGCGCTGCCAGGGATCTTCTTTTAAAAAACGCAAACAGGCATCAAAAGTTGCCCCACCCCAGACTTCCATTGCCCAGTAGCCTACTTTATCCATTTTATCACAAGCAGGTAACATATCCTCTGTGCGTAAACGAGTCGCAATCAGGCATTGATGAGCATCCCGTAAAGTAACATCAGTAATGTGAGTAAGTGTCATCCATCTTCCTGTCTACAAAATCCAAGCGATAAAAACCAATTTACCTCGACCCTTGCAGAAGAAACAAGAACTATTACACGCAGTCACTTAATCGCTCCCTGTTCGTCTTAACTGCTGACCCCATGTGCCCGGCTATTAGTGGCAAACATGTCGGCATCGTGCCGATATCCTCGGGGTTATGGACATTATCGTAAACTTCAGGCAAAATCGTCACAATTTTTATTTATGCTAATTGTACAAGCCATTTTAAAAAATCTAATTAAGAGAGTTATTATCAATGGATATTCGCAAAATCAAAAAATTGATCGAACTACTGGAAGAAACCGGCATTTCAGAAATTGAAATCAAAGAGGGCGAAGAGTCCGTACGTTTGAGTCGACATGGCTATCAAATGGAAGCGCCACAGCAGTACCGCTATGTACAAGCGCCTCCCTCGCCTGCCGTTCAATCGTTGCCAACACCTACCCATGCTGAAGTAACATCTGCAAATACGCCAGCTGAGTCCTCTACACCTGGGCACAAAATTCGCTCCCCCATGGTAGGCACGATGTATACCTCTCCCTCCCCGGAAAAACCAGCCTTTGTCACTGTTGGCCAAACCGTCAAAGTGGGCGATACGCTCTGTATCATTGAAGCCATGAAAATGTTCAATGAAATCGAATCCGACAAAGCCGGAAAAGTCGTTGAAATTCTGGTGGCAAATGGGGATCCGATTGAGTATGACCAAACCTTGTTTATCATTGAGTAAGGGGTTTCGTTAATGCTCAATAAAATAGTTATTGCCAATCGAGGTGAAATTGCGCTTCGTATTTTACGTGCGTGCAAAGAGCTTGGGATTCAAACCGTCGCGGTTCACTCCGAAATTGATAAAGATCTCCTGCATGTGCGTCTTGCTGATGAAACAGTGTGTATAGGCCCAGCCAACTCTCAAAAAAGCTACTTGAATATCCCGGCTATTATTTCCGCGGCTGAAATTACTGATGCGGTAGCCATTCATCCAGGATACGGGTTTCTTTCTGAAAATGCTGATTTTGCGGATATCGTTGAGCAAAGCGGTTTTACCTTTATTGGTCCGCGAGGCGATACTATTCGCTTGATGGGCGATAAAGTTTCAGCCATTGCCGCGATGAAAAAAGCCGGTGTTCCCTGTGTGCCTGGGTCGGATGGCCCGCTATTGGAAGATGACCAGCTTAATTTAAAATTGGGTCGTCAAATAGGCTATCCCGTCATTATTAAAGCTGCCGGAGGTGGTGGCGGTCGCGGAATGCGCGTCGTTCATACCGAATCAAATCTGTTAAATGCTATTGCATTAACGCGTAGTGAAGCAAAAGCTGCTTTTAATAATCCCATTGTTTACATGGAAAAGTTTTTAGAAAATCCTCGCCATATCGAATTTCAGGTTTTAGGCGATGGTAAAGGTAAAGCTATCCATTTAGGCGAGCGCGATTGCTCCATGCAACGCCGCCATCAAAAAGTCATTGAAGAGGCACCAGCACCAGGCATCACTCCTGAGCTTCGGGAAGAAATTGGCGCACGCGTTGTAAAAGCTTGTCAGGAATTACAATACCGAGGCGCCGGTACTTTTGAGTTTTTATATCAGGATGGTTGCTTTTACTTCATTGAAATGAATACCCGCATCCAGGTCGAGCATCCAGTGACCGAAATGATCACCGGTATTGATTTGATTAAAGAACAAATCAAAATCGCAAGCGACCTTCCCTTTACGTTAAAACAAGAAGATATCATACTGCGCGGGCATGCGGTTGAGTGTCGAATTAACGCCGAAGACGCAAGAACTTTCATGCCCTCGCCCGGGACAATTCGTTTGCTTCATCAACCAGGTGGTCCAGGCATTCGTTTTGATTCACATATTTACAGCAGCTATACCGTTCCCCCCAATTATGACTCAATGATTGGTAAGCTAATTAGTTATGGCGCGAGTCGTGAAGAGGCCTTTGGCCGGATGCGTAACGCGCTTGATGAAATTATCATTGACGGCATTAAAACCAATGTTGAACTGCACCAACGTATTTTGCGTGACAAAGCATTTACTCAGGGCGGAACGAATATTCATTACCTTGAAAAAATGTTGAAGGAATAAGTTGTGTGGTATCAGTTGCAAATTGAACATTGTCACCGTGATATCGTTGATGAATTATCAGAAGTTCTGGAAACAACCGGCGCTTTATCTATTACCCTGACCGACAAAAATGATGACCCGGTTTTAGAACCCGAACCGGGCACCACGCCATTATGGCCTGATGTTATCATTAATGCGCTTTATTCTGATGAGGCGACAGCAATAGTAATACAACATCAGCTAGCCTCACTTTATTCAGAACTTCATTGCACGGTCAATACTTTGGCTGACCAGGATTGGGAACGCGCCTGGATGGATGACTTTAAACCCCAACAATTTGGAAAAAATCTATGGGTGTGTCCCTCCTGGATAACACCCCCAGAGCCTGACGCCGTTAATTTAATTTTAGATCCAGGACTGGCTTTTGGCACAGGTAACCACGCAACAACAAGCCTTTGCCTGCATTGGCTTGGAAATACTGATTTACACGGCAAAAGCGTTATTGATTATGGCTGTGGTTCAGGAATTCTTGCGTTGGCGGCTCTTAAACTTGGCGCAAAGTTTGTAAGTGCCGTAGATATCGACCCGCAGGCGTTACAGGCAACCGAGAGTAATGCAACCGTAAATCATATTGACGATAAAGAGCTGGCTATGGGCTTTCCTGATAGCTTGACCACGACAGTTGATTTGTTAGTCGCCAATATACTTCTTGCGCCCTTACTAAAATTGCAGGAAAGATTCCGTGCACTGCTTAACCCTGATGGAGTTTTGGTGGTCTCCGGGATTTTAACCGAACAAGCGCCTTTGTTAATTGAATCCTATCAAGAGAATTTCATCCACCAGCAAACGCATGATTCAGAAGGTTGGTCGTTGTTAGTATTTACCTGTCGCTAGATGATTGGAGTTTCTATGCTTTCTTTTAATCCCAAACGAGCATTATTAAGCGTTTCTGACAAGCATGGGCTTGTGGAATTGGCAACTGCTCTCTATGAGCAATGTGTTGAACTGGTAGCAACAGGTAATACAGCCGCGTTATTGCGGCAGGCAAATTTACCAGTAACAGAGGTCAGTAATTGTACCAGGTTTCCAGAGATGCTCGGAGGGCGCGTTAAAACGCTACACCCAGCCATTCATGCAGGCTTGCTGGCTCGCGACACCAAGGATGATCAAGGTACCCTGGAAGCCCACTCCATACAATCCTTTGATATACTGGTTGTCAATCTTTATCCCTTTGAACAAGTCATCAGTAATCCTGAATGCGATTTTGAAAAAGCCATTGAAAATATTGATATTGGTGGGCCTGCGATGATTCGCTCAGGCGCTAAAAATTATGAGAATGTGGTGGTAATCGTAACCCCCAAAGATTATGAGAAGCTCGCAACTGGCGTACGCTCCCGTACGCTGCCCGAAGAGTGGCGTTTTGAACTAGCTAAAAAAGCCTTCGCTCATACTGCCGCCTATGATGCTGCTATCGCAAATTATTTGGGTACACTCGATGCTGACAAAAATCCGGTTGGGTTTCCTGCTATTCTTACCTGCCAATTTCACAAACAATATGACCTTCGCTATGGCGAAAACCCTCACCAGCAGGCAACTTTCTACACCGATAAAACCCCATCAGCAAATTCGCTGGCAAAAGCGGATATTATTCAGGGTAAAATTTTATCCTACAACAACTTGCTTGATGCAGACGCCGCTTTTGATTGCGTAAAATCTTTTTCACCTGATGCGGCCACGTGTGTGATTGTAAAACATGGTAATCCCTGCGGCATTGCAACCGCACAAGACCTGCTGCATGCCTATCAGCGAGCTTATCAGAGTGACCCATCTTCAAGCTATGGCGGAATCTTAGCGTTTAATCAATGCCTTGATGGTGAAACGGCTGAAACCATCCTGACCACTCAATTTGCCGAGGTAATAATTGCGCCTGCCATCAACGATGCGGCAAAAAAAATCCTGGCATCAAAACCCAATGTTCGTGTTCTGATTACAGGAGATATTGCAAACCGTGACCAGTTTACACTTGATATGCGTCGAATTGATGGCGGATTATTAGTGCAAGAGCATGATAATTTCCAAGTTTCCAATGATGAATTTACCATTGTTACCGATAAAAATCCTACGCCCGAGGAAATGCCGGATTTATTATTTGCCTGGCAAGCAGTCAAATATGTTAAATCCAACGCCATAGTACTGGCTAAGAACTCTGCAACTATTGGAATTGGCGCGGGTCAGACAAGTCGCGTCATGAGTACGCGTATTGCTTTATGGCAGGCAGAACATGCGGGTTTTTCCAGCCGTGGAGCCGTTATGGCTTCAGATGCTTTCTTTCCCTTTCCTGATAGCCTTGAAATGGCCGCAAAAGCCGGCATAGCAGCGATTATTCAACCAGGGGGTTCAATTCGCGACAATGAAATCATCGCGGCTGCAAATGCTCTTGGCATTAGTATGATATTTACAGGCATGCGCCATTTTAGGCATTGAGATACAACGACCTAACCTATAGCGAATCCGTAGGTTAGACTGAGCAAAGCGAAGCCCAACAATAAATGGAGACAAAAACCCTGGATCCCGTGGGCAAGCCGCGAGGCATAAGTAGAGTTACCGCAGAAGTATAGGAGATATAATGCACACTATTGAATCACTTGTAGCAAAGTTCCCTTGGACCAATCATCCCGCTATTTTAAAGTATGTGGATCAATTTACGCCAAAACAGTGGGAATTAATTAATGATTCAGCCTTAAAAGAGCGTATTGATGAACTTCTAGCGGATGAAGATTTATTGAATACTATATTTGATTCAATTTTAGCAGTAATGCAATCAGAAGCTCACGCACATATACCACAAGATGCTAATCTTTTTAATGCAGTTATTTTATTATTGATTCGAGACTTTACTCATCCTGATTCAGATTATCAAAAATTTAAAAAAGTAAGATCATGGTTTGGTGATCTTTTTCCTGTAATTAAGACTCATTGCGATGCAAACTTAAATTCAGCCGATGAGATGCATTTAATTACAGGGCTTTTTTCCGAACAATCTATTACAGATTGTCTGGAAGGCAAGACAAAAAATATTGAACCATTTAATGGAGAAGACGCACGCCAATATCTGCGAGATAACCGCATTACAGTTGCAGAGCTTATTGCCTATGCAGAACAGGCATTCGAGATAAATGATAGACAATTACCGGCATGGGTTAGCAGCAATTTTGTGGTTAAAAAAGCAGCATTGGAATTTACCGATCAACAATTACTCTGGCTTAGCGATTGTTTGTCACCTTCATTCTTGCAAGATATTTCATTAAAGTCACAACTGTTAAACCTGTTTTTAAAGAAAACGGTAGTAAACGGTGAGCAAATTATTGCGCGCTTTAATCACCAATGGAATTTTAAACAAGTCGCCATCGAACTCGAAACTTTTTTATTGGGCGCATTTTTCGAAAATGAACAGTTAATGATAAATGCACCCAATAAAAATAAAATGAATCCATCTGAAAAAAATGGCTTCATTAAAAAATACGGTATTGCAGAACCCCTACATCCAGAGCAAATTCAAGCAGCTCTCGAGGAAGCAATAAGAAGAGCCTTCGAACAAGGTAATTATCGGGAAGCTGTTCATGCAATTAAGTGTAACGACGACATAAATATTAATGCAATAGGGGAAGATGGTCGATCTTTTTTACATATAGCTGCAGAGTTAGCTAATCTAACTCAAAATACTCTTGGTTATGAACTTCTTCTGCAACATCCCAATGTTGATACTTCTATTAAAAACAGACAGGGAAAAACAGCTAATGAATGTCTGATTTACCGTGTATTCGCAAACCCTAAAATACGTAAACAACAAACATTTCGAGCGCGCTTGGCAGCGATAAATTATAATGGAGAAATAGATCCCAGTTTCATTTGTCCAATCGGTTTAGTCATTATGAATGATCCCGTTGCGTTATCCACGGGATTTGCATACTGTCGTGAAGCATTACATCAGATGTTACTGGCTGAAATAGATCCACAAACGGGTGAAGTTCCTTCAAGTTTAAATTGTCCAAATTCACGTAGAGCTTTTTTAAGTGTTGAAATTGGAAATCCAACTAACAATAATCTGAAACAATTAATTGATAAATTTGTTACATCACAAGAGCAAGCGTATAAACAAACGCTTCATCAACGCATATCCCGTTCTTCGTCCTTTGGCTCTTTTTTTGATGAGAAACCAGCAAAGAGCGCTTCAGAGGGTGCAATCCAGGAATCCAATATACAAGTAATTTAGGGTAGAGTAAGAGGCAGGCTTGCGCATCCCTCGGTGTGATCGGAAAGCCGTGTGCGGGAAAACTGCATGCACGGTTTGATGAGGAGGGGCAGGTGCAAGCCAGCCTCTTACTCTACCCATGACCATGTTGTGACCATGTTGCATTTGCAACTATAGGCTAGATAATATACAGTCCGCCACTATATTGCTCTTAATATGGTATATATAGGCATGAAAGAACATGGCCCTGAATTTTCTGTTCGTTTTCCTAATCTTGTAAAACACCTAGAGTTCGCAAAGGCGTACAAAACTCGAAGTGGATGTGCCAAACACATCAAAAAGATGTCTTTATCTGAGAAAATAGATGGACAAATAGTATTTTTTTTGCGATCTATTATAAGGCGTTTTTTCATTGAAAGAAGTATAAAAGGATGATTTATTACTTCCATCCTATTTTTATTTATGAGAAATTAAAATTTGCATTTGTCGTTTGCAATACCACTTCCTGGAGCTTTGAGTTCACATTACTGCTACTTAAGGATAATAAATGAAGGATGTAATTTTAAAACGTATTACAACTTTGCACCTGTTGTTGCTAATCGCAATAACGCCCCAACTATCTTTTGCTTACGTTATTTACGGCCTTGACAAGGCTCGTCAATTTCAATCAAACCTCCATGGGTCATTCTCTATCTATGCAGGAGCGTTTCGTTCAAAGCAGTCCGCCTATCAATTAAGGGATAAAATAGCTTCCCACAATAAATACACTGTTCGAGTTATTTTCAAAAATCAATTGTATGCTGTAGTGCTTGGGCCATTGCCTTCATCCGAAGCGGTAAGGTTGGCAGGAAGTTCTTTGGACTTAAAGCCTCAACCCGCAAAAAAAATATTTCTAGCCGAGGAGCAACCCAAGAGGACATTCATCGTATCTTCCCCACTTACCACACCACGGCAATTCCGTTATCGACCCACCAATTTTCTGAGCAGCGAATACGGGCCTGTTAGTCGGTAGTAGCGTAGCAAAATGCAAGGCCTGACCCTATGCCAGGACTTGACTCATGCTGGGATAAGCATGTGGCGGCCTATGCCGCCGAGCTTCTTCATCGACATGATGTCAATTCGGTCAAATATGAGACACTTGGTGATGATTATCTAGCGTCATCTGGTCTTCAAGTTGCGAATTGAGATCGATAAAATCGTTTGTTCTTACTTCATATAATGCCTTCATGGCAGCCAATGCGTACTGCGACCCGCCCCAACACGCGTGCGGCGCCCGCCGCGTCACGACCCCGCCCACGGCTCCGGCGCCGGACTTATATATTGCAAAATCAACCGACGACTTAGAATCAACACTAAACCAATTTTCATTCTTGTCAGTAGCCCAATTATAAAATTGTTTCGATGATTTTGGCTGCGAGGTAAATTTAGGCACAGGATGAAAAGGCTCATTAGAGCAGTATTCATCAACAATATGCATAGGTAATCGTTTTTGTGCACCACTAACACCATCTCGCCACTGTTTATTAATGGCATCCCAATTCGTCCTTTCTCCTGGCGCGTTTATCGAATCTACTTGTGTTTGCAGCTCTTTAATGATGGTATTTTCGAAATCAAAATGTTTTTCAGTGATTGTTTGCCCATTCAGCTTATAAGTGACACCAATTGTGTTCACTTTGTTGTATTGTTTAATCAGTATTTCAACTATCTGTTTACTTTCTTCACTCTGAGGGATGCACGCAATCATTGCTGCCCACATGTGCTTATCCAGGGCCCACATCGCATATTCAAAAGGACTTACGTTCTCAAATTTACGCCCGGAACAATCCGTAACGACACCCCTTTTAAACATTAAACTAATGTCCTTCTTTAACATCGCTTTAACCGCATCATGTTCCCCGCGCGTCACGTGATGTAATAATTTACGAACATCAATCATGGGTTTAAACAAAGCTAAATGATATTTTGATGTCTGAGCAAAGTTTAATAAATCACGGTTTGATAAATTTTTTGCCGTTTCAATTTGGAGTTCTGAGGGTAGTTCATCAAACTTCTCGAATTTGGATTGCCCATTTATTGTCTCTTGACGACATTCTTCTTCCGTGTCTGGATGGCGATTATTAGGCATAAAAGCACCATCTTTTTTACCTTTTATTATATCGCTTATAGCCTTACAGCCACTTATGAGAGCAAAGGTAAAAAATAAAGCCGCTCCACCTAAAGTTAATAAATAGGCTGAAAATAATGGGAGTCCAACTCCAGGTACGAATACAAAAGGTGTCATTACCACGGCTGCTGCCAATAACGCTATTCCAATACCAATAAACCCTAATATCATTGCTAATCTATATTTAGCCAGCATAATATTTCTCATTTTCTTTCGAAACAGCACTAATTATAAGCTCGCCTGGCTTAAGGGAATATTAAATGATAACTTATCGCATTTTTGTGGCAGGGCAAGCACATATTGAATTTAGAGAAACTTAACGAGCGCGCGAGTTTAGTCTCTTAATGTCCGGGATCTATTTTCAGGCTGATACGAGGTATTAATCCTGACATTATAACAAGCAATTGCCTGACAAGGTGCACGGAGTGGAATGGATCCCGGACATTTAGTAAGACTAGGTTCCGGGACGACACCGATTAGAGCGTGCTTCAATCATGATAAGGTTAATAAGTTAGTACCATACGTTTTCTTGATTCATATAAAAGCTTCTAAATAACTTCACAATTTGCACAAAATATTATCTATTAAAATGGTCGCCAGATCTCTAATCGGGCAACCAATGTAATATAAACTCGCGAATCTCCTTCCCGTCGTCCCGGAATTTAGAGAGACTTAACGAGTGCGCGAGTTTAGTCTCTCTTAATGTCCGGGATCTATTTTCAGGCTGGTACGTGGTATTAATTCTGGATTATGACAAGTAATATTGCCTGACAAGGTGCACGGAGTGGAATGGATCCCGGACATTAAGTAAGACTAGGTTCGCATGCTCACCAAGTCTTACTACATTCCGGGACGACACCGATTATAGCGTGCTTCAATCATGATAAGGTTAAAAAGTTAGTACCAAACGTTTTCTTGATTCATATAAAAGCTTCTAAATAACTT
>JAUXWR010000123.1 GCA_030680075.1 Legionella sp. | reverse complement strand
AATAAAAGCCGAAGAATTAAAAGCCGATTCCGAAAATTATTCCATTTTCGATTATGTTGGTAGGGTTGGCCTTGAGAAATTTTATGAGGAAATCTTAAGAAAAAACTCTGGGAAACTTCGTTTAGAGAAAGATGCCTTGGGAAATATAATATCAAAAGAAACAATTCAGCTACCAGAGCCTGGGAAAAGTTTAGTTTTGTGGTTAGATTCAGATTTGCAGAAAAAAATTGAAGAGGAACTCGGGAAAGTTCTTAAAAATGTCGGAGCTCAAAAGGCAGCGGCTGTAGCTTTAGATCCAAAGACTGGAGGAGTCCTATCTCTGGTTAGCCTCCCAAGTTTTGATAATAATTTATTTCAAAAAGGCGCAGACCCCGAAGCCCTTCAGGATCTTTTAGAAGACCCTTTAGAATTAAAGCCCTTTTTTAATCGAGTAATTGCCGGTAGATATCTAACTGGTTCTACCATCAAACCATTAATTGCTTCAGCTGCTTTGGAGGAAAAAATAATTTCGCCTCAAAAAAAGATTAACTGCCAGGGGGAAATTATAATTCCCAATCCTTGGGATCCATCTTCCCCCACTATTAAAAAAGACTGGAGGACTCATGGTTGGACCGATATGAAAAAAGCCATTGCTGAATCCTGTAATGTTTATTTTTATACAATAGGGGGGGGATTCGAAAATCAGGAGGGTTTGGGTCCGACAAAAATTAAAGAATATCTTGAACTTTTTAACTGGGATGAAAAAACTGGCATTGATCTCTCTGGGGAAGTAAAAGGTTTTATTCCTGATAAAGAATGGAAGAAAAAAACCTGGGGTCAAGGTTGGTGGGACGGAGACACCTATAATCTTTCCATCGGTCAGGGTTATCTTTTAATTACTCCCTTGGAAGTAGCTACTGGTTTTGCTTCAATAGCCAATGGGGGCAAACTATTTCAACCTCAAGTTGTTCAAAAGATTGTTGACACTTCGGCGGGCTCAGTGCGAGTAGTCAAAGAGGATAAATCCTCTTCT
>JAUXWR010000113.1 GCA_030680075.1 Legionella sp. | reverse complement strand
TAAATGTATCCGGCCTCTCGCGAGTGGACTGCTGTTGCAGCCAAGCCATGATGAGATGCGCGCGCTTCATCCCCACATAATGGTTCGTGCAGGAACACGTTTCTTGCCAGGGCTTACGATGTGCCGATCGACCGTCTCGTCATCACTTCCTCGAGCCTCGCCTTCTGCCGGCCCCCGCTGTTAGGCGGCGATCAGGTCTCTGCGTGCGTAGAGAGCGACGGGCCTGGTAGCGAAGGCCCATACGGTGCGGGTGATTTTGGCTGCGCTTGCCACGATTACCTTGTTGATGTGCATCCTGCCACGCAAGGCATCGATCCATTGCCCGAGGCCATCGCGCGCCCGATCGAGATGGGTTATGCACGAGCGTGCACCACGGATAAGCAGGCGTCCGATACATCGATCGCCGCGCTTGCTGATGCCGAGCAACGTCGTCCTGCCTCCTGTCGAATGCTGCTGAGGCACCAATCCTGGCCAGGCAGCAAGGTCGCGAGCTCGCCGGAGCTGCCGGCCATCCCCTATTACCGCGAGCAGCGCTGTCGCTGCCTGCGAACCGATGCTAGGGATAGTCAAAAGGCACTGGGCGCATTCTTCGCGGGCGGCGATCTACTCGATCTCTTTGGTAAGCTGATCCGCTGATCGAGGCGAGCAAGTTCGGCAGCGAGATCGGCCAGGATCCATCGCATCGCTGGCGTGAGGTCGTTGTTTTGATCGGCCAAGGCAGCAGGCAGATCCCGTCGGAAGAGACCTGCACCCTGTGGGAGGTGATGCCGTACTCGACACAGATGGCCCGCATCTGGTTGATCAGGGCGGTACGGCTGGCGATCAGCGGGTCAAGTATGCGATGCCGTGCCTGAAGGTCGACCTGCTCGACCGTTCGAGGATGAGTGAAGCGCATAGGTGGGCGCGTTACGGCTTCAGCAATGACCTCAGCGTCGATGTGTTGTTCTTCTGAGACTTGGCGTACGGCTTGACGAACTGCGCCGAGATAATGCGCACTTGGGACCTTA
>JAUXWR010000111.1 GCA_030680075.1 Legionella sp. | reverse complement strand
GGAGGAACGATCTTTACCTGCCGCAGGTTTGGGTCCTGTTTGCGGGAACTTTCCAGGGAGGGGATGCCGTTTTCCATCAGATATTCACGGCACCGGGCATGTCCGATGACGGTTGCGCCGGGGAAGAAGCAGTTGCCCCAGGTGTGGTCGGCATGGTAATGCGTATTGATCACATAGCGGACTTGTACGCCCAACTCCTGTTCGATGAATTCCCGCATCCCAAGGGTCTCTTCGGGGAGGGCGAGGGTATCGATCACCACTGCCCATTGCGGACCGACAATGACGCCTGCTGTAACCTGGGCATAGACTTCACTCTGGAACCAAAATACATTTTCAGACACTCGTTCACGGTGCATACTGTACGACCTTCTTATGGATTTATTCTTCCATTGTTAATAGCACACTCCAGCTTTAATTTCAAGTTGACTAGACAAATATGGGGAGGAAATTGATAGAACAAAAAAGAACCGATGTTTTGCATCAGCTCTTTTTTATTTCGCTAGATATGGATTGGGCTTCCGCTTGCCCCGTGGGCCGCTTCCATGATCGCCTCGGAAAGCGTGGGGTGGGCGTGGACGTTGCGCGCGATCTCGTGTGCTGTGAGTTCCATCATGCGGGCAAGGGTCAGTTCTGGGAGCAATTCGGTCACTTCGGGACCGATCATATGCGCGCCCAAAATCTCGCCGTATTTTGCATCCACCACGATCTTGACGAAGCCCATGTAATCGCCGAGCCCGAGCGCCTTGCCGTTCGGCTGGAAGGGGAAGCGCCCGACCTTGATCTCATGGCCGCGTTCCTTTGCCTGTGCTTCCGTCAGGCCGAACGACGCGACCTGCGGATAGGAATAGGTCGCGCGCGGCATCATTTCGTAATCGAGCGTGACGGTTTCATGCCCGCCGATGTGTTCGGCGGCGACAATGCCCATGGTTGAGCCGACGTGCGCGAGCATGAGTTTGCCTGTCACATCGCCAACCGCCCAAATGCCGGGCACATTGGTCCGCATCTTTTCGTCGATTTCGACAAAGCCGCGCTCGTTGATCTTCACGCCGACTTCTTCGAGGCCCAACCCCTTTGAATTGGGACTGAAACCGATCGCGACCAACGCCTGGGCTGCTTCCAGGACCGTTTCCTTTCCCTCCGCCGACACCTTGACCCGCACACCCGTCTTCGTGGCTTCCACGGATTCAACCTTATGCCCCGTCATAATGGTGATCTTGCGCTTCTTGAATTCCTTTTCAAGTTCCTTCGAAACCTCCTCATCTTCCAGTGGGACAATACGCGGCAGCATTTCGACGATGGTCACCTCCACACCGTAGGCGCTCCAGATCGTGGAAAATTCCACACCGATCGCGCCGGAGCCAATGACCACGACAGACTTGGGAAGGGTATCCTGAAGGATCGCCTCCCAGTAGGTGACGACCTTTTTGCCGTCCACCTTCCACGCAGGCGGGACCATCGCGCTCGCGCCCGTGGCGACGATGATGTTCTTCGCCTTGAGTTCGGTGACCTTGCCGTCCTGATCCGTCACATTGATCGTGTCTTTTGCCTTGAACTTCGCCTCGCCCATGAAGACCGCGATATTGTTCTTCTTCATCAGAAAACCAACGCCCTTGGTCAGGCGGTCTGAATTCTGGC
>JAUXWR010000102.1 GCA_030680075.1 Legionella sp. | reverse complement strand
ACCACCGCCGGGCTGGGCGTGAATGGGAATGTGGAAGTGGACGCGCCATTCCTCGCCGAGTTCGTTGGGATTCGTCTGGGCGAACTGCAACGCGTCCGGGAGGTCTTTGAACCGACGCACGGGCTCCTCTTTGCCGTAGCTGGCGATGACCTGATGAAAATAGACGGGTTCATCAAAGGCATGGAGCTTCGCGACGTTCTCGGCGGTCGGTTTCAATTTGAGCGCGGAGCTGAAATGCAGCTTGCTGAGGCGAATGCCCGCGCCGGTGATGCGGTTGAGCGCGGTTTGGGCGTCCTCAAACTCGATGGCGAGATGACAAGTGTCGTAATTGAGGCCGATGAACTTGAAAAAGTCGCGGTCCTGCGGATTGCGGTCCAAATAGAGGCCGAAAAACTTCAGCGTCTCGCCGCTGGTCTCGAACAGGCCGAGCGGTTCGGGTTCGAGGCCGAGATGCAGGTCATGTCCGCTCGCCACGCTGACTTTTTCAATGTGCTCGCGGCACAAACGCAGATTCGTGAAGATCGCCTGCAATTCATCCGCGCCGACATTGAAGGTCTTGTGAGAGCCCGGCAGCGTGCTGACGCTGCCGCTGACTCCCGGCGGGAGAAGCTGCGCGAGGATGTCGAACAGCAGATTCGTGTAAACGAGCCGCTCCGGCGTGCTCCAGTCCGGCTTGAACACCTGCTCTTTGACGCGGGTGCCATGGAACGAGCCGTAGGGGAAGCCATTGATGGTGAAAACGTAACAGCCGTTTGCATCGAGCCATGCCTTGAACTCGGCGATTTTCACTGGCGCGCTCAACTCGCGTGCGGCCTGCTCGCTCAGACGCAAACCGATGCCATACGGCTTGCCGCCGCTGACACGTTCTTTGACTCGGAGCGTGTAGTTCTTGAGCCCGCTCCACGTTTCCTCCCACGTCTCACCGCGATGGATGTTGGTGCAGTAGCCGAGGTGGATGTCGTGGTTGAGGCGCATGCTTTTCAGTGCTCATCACGCCGGGCGCGTCAAATGAATCATCCGTGGATTTCCCTGGCGGCGTCTTTTCTCCAGCCTCGCGGTGGTGTCAGGCCGGCGCTGCTGGCGCTGGCTTATTTTCGACCGAAGAGCCGCTGAAAGAAGCCGCGTTTGGGTTCCTCGACAGGCGTGGCGGGCGGCGGTGCCGTCTTTTTGGCGGCGATCACAGGCCGGGGCGAGGGAGCGGGGCCTTGGATGCTCACCGGCATGCCTTTGGTGATCAATTTGACGAGACGGACGACATCCCAGTTGGCGGTGCGCATGCAGCCGTGGCTGGAGCTGCGGCCGATGGTCTGCGGCGAGTTGGTGCCGTGGATGCCGATGCCCGCGCGATTGAGGCCGATCCACATGACGCCGACGGGGTTGTTCGGGCCGATGGGCAGCTCGTAGAAATTCGAGGTGCGCACGCCGTAGTTCAGCACGCCGGCATCCCAGCGAAAAGTGGGCATCTGCACGATGCCGACGATCTTCCAGTTGCCAGGAGGGGTGGCAAGGTGGCCGCTGCCTGGAGTGATGGGCAGGCTGGCGAGCAGTTTTTCACCGTCGAAGAGCTCCAGGATTCTCTCGCGGGTGTCGATTTTGATGACGCGGTTGAGGAACTCTGGAACCTCGGGCAGATTTTCCACGGGGGTGAGCTGCTCGATGAGGAAAGGGGCAACGCTGGGAACTTTCACGACGTCTCCCGGCTTGAGGGCGCTCATTTTCAAGGGACGGTTGATGAACTCAAGCAGCTCGGGGGCGCTGTGAAAGCGCTCGGTGAGGAACTCGAGCAG
>JAUXWR010000100.1 GCA_030680075.1 Legionella sp. | reverse complement strand
GTGCTCGATGACGAGTAGTATGAGTGCGCCTTGATCTGAGCAATCTTGTCGATGCCCTTCTCTGGCGTCGATTCGTCACCGCCGTTCATGCGCGCCATCTGGATGACGAAGTCACGGCCCTGGATGTTGACGATATCGGGCACCGCAACGTGACCGGCCAGGCGCGGGTCCCAAAGATCGTTCCAGGACTTCGGCTCGGGAATACCGGCGGCCTTGAGCTTGTCCTTGTTGTACGCAATGCCCATCGAGAAGTAGAACATCGTCGCGTACATGTTGTCCTTGTCTTTGCCTTCCGGATAAAGGTGTTTCAGATTGGTCACGATCGCCGGATCGAGCTTGGCAAGAACGCCGGACTCCTTGGCCAGAGCGGTCACGTCGTCATCCAGGGCCACGATGTCGAATGGCGCCTCGCGCCCGCGGCTGGCGATCATCTTCGCCAAATGATCGGCGGGATTGGCGAAAACGACCTCGACTTTAATGCCGGTCCGCTTGGTGAAAAGATCGATGGCATATTTCTGCAGCGCTTCGCCGAACGGACCGGCGAAGGACGCGACCTTCAAGGTGATATCCTGCTGCTGGGCCATCGCCGGGCTCAGGCAGAGCGCCGCTCCCAACAAAGCGGCCATCGTTGTTTTAGCGAGTTTTTTCATGAATCCTCCTACTATGTGTTCGACTGACTTTAGCTACTGCTTGGACATAAAGAGCCGCTCCAGACCGACCAGACGGTCCAGAATCAGCATCGCAACGACGGATATGGCGACAATGATGGAAGACACCGCCAGAATGTCACCGCCGAAACTGATTTCGATTGCTGTGAAGATTTTTACCGGCAGCGTCGTCGCGCTTCCACCGCCCATGAAAAGCGCGATCGGCACCTCATCAAGCGAGATGAGGAATGAGAACACGGCGCCCGATACAATGCCGGGCTTGAGGATCGGAAGCGTAACCTGGAAGAACGTCTGCAACGGCCGGGCACCAAGGCTCTCGGCGGCTTCCTCGATGGACAGATCGTAGCGTGTATGGCTTGCCAGAACGGCGCGCACGACAAAGGGGATGGCGAAGGTCAGA
Source organism: Legionella sp. (assembly GCA_030680075.1). GTDB lineage: Bacteria > Pseudomonadota > Gammaproteobacteria > Legionellales > Legionellaceae > Legionella_C. The sequence goes on along the minus strand of JAUXWR010000100.1, from coordinate 184 downwards.
TGTCCGATGACGAGCCCGGTAATCGTGCCGCCCAATGTCACCTTGAAGACGTCCCAGAACAGCAAGGAGAACTGGAAAAGCGCGACGCCCGTCACCAGCGCCGGCACCATCAGCGGGGACAGGCACAGCGAGCTCAGCAGATTGCGGCCCGGGAAGCGACCTCGCGCCAGCGCGAGCGCGGCGG
>JAUXWR010000093.1 GCA_030680075.1 Legionella sp. | reverse complement strand
GCCACCGGCGAAGAGCGCCCGTTCGCGTTCGAGTGCGGCAGCGGCATCGTCGAGCTCCGCCTGCGCCTGGCCGAGGTTGGAACCGGCGCCCTCCCGCTGTGCCCGGGCGCTGTCCCGCGTGGCCGAAGCCGTGTCCCGCTGGGCGCGGGAAGTCTCGCGGTTTGCCCGGGCGCCTGCCAGAGCGGCCTGCGCCTGCTGCGTCACCGCCTTGAGGTCGTCGCTCTCCAGCCGGGCGATCACCTGGCCCTCCTTCACGAAACTCCCTTCCTCCACGCCGAGCCAGACGAGCCGTCCGGTGCCTTTGGAGGCAACGGCGGCCTGGCGCTGGGCGACGACGTAGCCGCTGGCGTTGAGAGCGGTAAAGGTCTGGGAGGGGTAGACGCGGCTCACCGTGGCGACGGAGACCCGCGGCACCGGGTTCATGAGCCGGTAGCCGCCGAACCCGAGGGCGAGAAGGCCGACACCGGCGAGCGCCCAGCGCCCGGGGCGAATCCTGCGTCGCCGAAACTCCGGGGCCGATCGGTTGATGGTCAGTTGCGCCAGATCGTCGTTGGGCATGAAATTCTCCTGCGAGACACGGTGTCGCCGCTTTTCCGGGATCGCTACCCCTCGGTTGTGGATTCCGCTGATCCGCACGATTCTCCTGTCAGTGCGGGAGCTTGTCAATATTGTGATTTCCCTTTTCTTGTTCTTGAAAATATGTATAAGATAAGAATACAAATCAGTCTGAGCGCGCGGTTGCCCGCCCCGGTGGCGGAAAGCTGTGAACGAGGAGGGGCACACGGTGGACAGGAGGTGGGTATGAAGATGACGAGTGTACAGTGGGTTGTTCCGCTCTTCGGCGCCCTGGCTCTCGCGGTCGTCGGCTGCGCCGCCCTCACGGACAGCCGGCCGGGCTGGCCGGTCAAGGAGTACGAGAAGATCATCGCCGGCCGCCTGGACGCGGATTATGTCGGTAGCGCCGCCTGCACGACCAATTGCCACACGCACGATGTGCTCGCCCGGGACTTCCGTGTCAGCATCCACGGCGAGCAG
>JAUXWR010000092.1 GCA_030680075.1 Legionella sp. | reverse complement strand
ACCATCTGATGCTGTTGCACGCGCGATTTGCCCTTGAAGGCCGCGGAGGTGACAATGGCGGCATAGTGGTCGCCGTCGCCGCGCAGGTCTTGAATCTCGACCACCGCATCGGGGAAGGCCTCTTTAATCATCCGTTCGATTTCAGCCGCTGGCATTGCCATCGCAGGTACTCCTAGGCTCTTTGAGCCATATAACGCGGGAACCAGCCTTCGTGCAGCGCGCGCAGTTCGGCAAGCGATACGGAAGAGCCGGCAAGCGTGATCGCGTCACCGCCCGTGGTGCCGATTTCTTCAAGCGAAACGTTGGACGCGAGCGCCGCGGCTTTCACGCCCGCGACATCGGAGGTCTTCACGGTCAGTACGTAGCGTCCCTGGTCTTCCCCGAAGAGGCGCGCATGGCCCGCGATGTTCTTGAGTTCGCAGCCCATATCACCCGTGAGGGCCATTTCGGCGAGGGCGACAAGGAGGCCGCCGTCCGAAAGGTCATGGCAGGCCGTCAGCTTGCGCGCATGGATCATGGCGCGGACGAAATCGCCCACAGCGCGTTCATGCAGAAGATCGACCGTCGGCGGCGCGCCTTTTTCTTCGCCGCAAACTTCGCGCAGGTACAGCGATTGGCCGAGCCACCCGCCGCCCGATTGGCCGGCGAGCAGAATGACTTCGCGTTCAGCCTTGAACGGTACGGTCGCCATGGCATCGAGATCGTCGATAAGGCCGACGCCGCCGATGGCCGGGGTCGGCAGAATGGGACGGCCGTCGGTTTCGTTATAGAGCGAGACGTTGCCCGAGATGACGGGATAGTCGAGGACCTTACAGGCTTCGCCGATGCCTTTGATGGCTTCGACGATCTGGCCCATGATCTCGGGCTTCTGCGGATTGCCGACGTTGAGGTTGTCGGTGATGGCCAGCGGACGGCCGCCGACGGCGGTGATGTTGCGCCAGGTTTCGGCCACGGCCTGCTTGCCGCCCTCGAACGGGTCGGCGAAGACGTAGCGCGGCGTGCAGTCGGTGGTGATGGCAAGGCCGCGGTTGGAACCGTGAATGCGCACGACCGCGGCATCGCCGCCGGGACGCTGGCAGGTGTCGGCCATGACCATGTGATCGTATTGCTCGTAGATCCAGCGGCGGCTGACGAGGTCAGGGCTGCCCATGAGGGTCTTGAGCGCAACGTTCCAGGGGACTTCTTTAACGTCTTTGGCTTCGACGATCGGCTGACGGCGTGTCGGCGTCCACGGGCGGTCGTATTCGGGCGAAGCCTGGGCGAGGGGATCGATGGGGAGGTCGCACACGGTCTCGCCGTGGAACTTCAAGATCATGCGGCCGGTGTTGGTCAGGTGGCCGATGACGGCGAAGTCGAGTTCCCACTTCTCGAAGATCGCACGGGCAATGTCTTCCTTGCCCGGCTTCAGAATGATGAGCATGCGCTCCTGGCTCTCGGAGAGCATCATCTCGTAGGGCGTCATGCCCGTCT
>JAUXWR010000091.1 GCA_030680075.1 Legionella sp. | reverse complement strand
AGCGGCATTCGCGTCATCGATTTCACCTGGGTCGGCGCCGGGCCGTTCACCACCAAAATCCTCGCGGATTTCGGCGCCGAGGTGATCAAGATCGAGTCGGGTACCCGGCCCGACCAGCTGCGGCGTGCCGAGCCCCTGGTGGGTTCGCGCGGATTGGAAGAGAGCGGCTATTTCGCGGTTCGCAACGCCAACAAGAAAAGCATCTCGATCGACATGAAGACGCCGGGCGCGCGCGACCTCGTGCTCAACATGGCGCGCAATGCCGACGTCATGGCGAACTCGTTCTCTCCCAAGGCGATGAAGAAATTCGGCCTCGAATATGCTGACGTCGCGGCGGTCAACCCACGCATCGTTTTTCTGTCGATGCCGATGGCCGGCGCGAGCGGGCCTTACCGCGACTATATCGGCTACGGCATGAGCATCGCGGCGATCGCCGGCATGTTCGGCCTTGGTGGCGCACCCGGCCGACCGCCGGTCGGCACCGGCACGAATTATCCCGACCACCTGCCCAATCCGCTGCACGCGGCCTTCGCCGTCCTTGCCGCACTCGCGTGGCGCCGGCGTTCCGGCAAGGGGCAGGAGATAGCTATTTCGCAAATCGAGTCGACCATGGCGGCGTTCCCCGATGCCGTGCTGGATCATGCCGCCAACGGCCACGTCAGCCGGCCGGGCGAGGCGAGCGAAGAATATGTGCTGCGCGGCGTCTATCCTTGCGCGGGCGAGGATCGTTGGTGCGCCATCGCCGTTCGCAAAGGCGCCATGCTCTCGGCGCTTTGCGAGGCCACGGGCCAGCCGGCGCTGGTCTCGCGTTCGCGCGCGGATATTGACGAGGCGTTGCGGGCATGGACGCGCGGTCAGCCCGCGGAAACGGTCGAGCGCCGTCTGCAGGCGTCAGGCATCCCGGCTAGCGTCGTTGCGCGGCCGACCGATCTGCTGGCGGAAGAAGGGCAATTGAATGCCCGCGGCTTCTGGCAGCATCTCGATCATCCGGTCATGGGGCGGACGCTCTACCACGGCATCGCCGCCAAATTCTCGCGCACGCCGACGGCGTATCGCAACAGCGCGCCGCTGCTCGGGCAGCACAATGATGAATTGCCCGCGATTGCCGGTTTGAGCGCCGAGCAA